>JBKJSF010000149.1:0-9980 GCA_046595895.1 Caulobacter sp.
TGACCTTCACCGGCTCGGTGATCGCCTTCGCCAAGCTGAACGGAAACATGAGCGGCGCGCCGATCATCCTGCCGGCCCGCCACCTGCTGAACATCGCCATCGCCCTGGGTATCGTCGCCATGGTGGTGATCTTGGTGATGAGCGGCGGCGCGGCCATCTGGGCCTTCTGGGGCATCTTCGCGCTCAGCCTGGTCATCGGCGTGACCCTGATCGTGCCCATCGGCGGCGCCGACATGCCGGTCGTCGTCTCCATGCTCAACAGCTATTCCGGCTGGGCGGCGGCGGCCCTCGGCTTCACCCTTGGCAACATCACCCTGATCATCACCGGCGCGCTGGTCGGCAGTTCGGGGGCCATCCTCAGCTACATCATGTGCAAGGCGATGAACCGCAGCTTCATCTCGGTCATCCTCGGCGGCTTCGGGGCCGACGACAGCGCCGCCGCGGCCGGGGGCAAGGTCGAGACCCGGCCCGTCAAACAGGGCAGCGCCGACGACGCCTCCTTCATCATGAAAAACGCCTCCAAGGTGATCATCGTCCCCGGCTACGGCATGGCCGTCAGCCAGGCCCAGCACGCTCTGCGCGAGATGGGCGACAAGCTGAAAGCCGAAGGGGTTGAGGTGAAATACGCCATCCACCCGGTCGCCGGCCGCATGCCTGGTCATATGAACGTGCTGCTTGCAGAGGCGAATGTCCCCTACGACGAGGTCTTCGAGCTGGAGGATATCAACAGCGAGTTCTCCACCGCCGACGTCGCCTTCGTCATCGGCGCCAACGACGTCACCAACCCGGCCGCCAAGACCGACCCGACCAGCGCCATCTACGGCATGCCGATCCTCGATGTGGAGAAGGCCCGCACCGTGCTGTTCGTCAAACGCGGCATGTCCTCGGGCTACGCCGGGGTCGAGAACGAGCTGTTCTTCCGTGACAACACCATGATGCTGTTTGGCGATGCCAAGAAGATGGTCGAGGGTATCCTAAAGGGGCTCTAGAGCGTTCGCCGGCCAAGTGGAATCACTTGGCCGATCAGCGAGAGCGACCAACAAGGACTCTAGAGCATTCCTTGCCTCAACTGAGGCGACGAATGCTCTAGGTGGCGGCGCGCAAACCCTTCCCGCCCGTCCTGCGGTTTGCGCTCCTCACGCTGTTGGTCGCCGCCGTGTTCTATGGCGGGATCGTCGGCTATGTCTTCGCCAACCAGCGCCGCTTCATCTACCAGCCCGAGCCGCGGCCGCAGGTCATCGACCCCGACGGGCCGCCAATCCAACGGGTTGCCCTGAAGACCGCCGACGGGGAAACCCTCGTCGCCTGGTACCTGCCGCCGGAAGAGGGCCAGCCGGTCTTCCTGTTCTTTCCAGGCAACGCCCTGGGCCTGTCGGTCTATGAGTGGCGCTACCGACTGTGGTTGGAGGGTGGGGCCGGCTTTCTGGCCGTTGGCTATCGCGGCTTCAGCGGCTCGACCGGAAAGCCGACCGAAGCCGGCCTGGCCATGGACGCCGAAGCGGCCTGGGACTGGCTCGCCGCCCGCTACCCGGCCCAGCGCATCGTGATCAACGGCTACAGCCTTGGCACCGGGGTCGCCGTGCGGCTGGCCGCCACCCATCCGGCCAAGGCTCTGGTGCTGGAGGCGCCCTACACCAGCACGGCGGATGTCGCCCGACCGCATTTTTCCTGGCTTCCGATTGATGCGCTGATGCAGGATCGCTTCGACAGCCGAAAGCTGATCGGGGCTATCCACATGCCGATCATGATCGTCCACGGCGACCGGGACCAGACCATCCCCTTCGCGCTCGGTCAGGCCCTCTATGAGGCAGCACCGGCGCCCAAGCGGTTCCTCCACATGAAGGGCGTCGATCACAATGGCATCACCACCGATGCGGAAATAAACGCGATCTGGAACTTCCTCGGCGCGGACAAACCGCCCCTCAAGGAATAGCCTTCAAGCCGCCGACGGCTGAGCCTCGCGCTCGAGCAACGACAGGATCATCTCGGCCGACCGGGCCTGGCGCAATTGGGCGCGCAGCTCGGCCTGGCGCATCAGCCGCGACACCCGGGCCAGGGCTCGCAGGTGTTCGCTGCCGGCGTCCGGCGGAGCCAGCAAGGCGAACAGCAGATCGACCTTGGCGCCATCGACGGCCTCGTAGGCGATCGGCGTCTCCAGGCGCACGAACAGGCCGCGAAGTTGATCCAGTCCTTCGATACGGGCGTGCGGCACGGCCACGCCGTGGCCGACACCGGTCGAGCCGGCGGCCTCGCGCTCCAGCAGGGCGTCGAGCACCGCCGCCTGGTCAAGGCCCCAGCTACGGGCCGCGACGTCCGCGATGACGGAAAGAACCTGACGCTTAGAGCCACCACTCGCCCGGGGGACGATGGCGCGGGCATCCAGCAATTGACCGATGTTCATGATCTGCCGAACTTGAAAAGGGTTGAACCTGGGCGAAGTGAACGGCGCCTGCGGGGTCCTACCCCTTGGCGCCCAAACCGGCCCCGGCGCGACTGGTGCGTTCGGGGTCGATCCAGCCGATGTTGCCGTCCGATCGACGGTAGACGACGGACAATCCGCCGTGAGCGGCGTTCCTAAACACAATTGTTTGCGATTCAGTCAAGTCCAGTTCCATGACCGCCCCCGAAACGGTCAAGGTTTTCAACTGAGTGTCGTTCTCGGCAATGACCATGGCGCTCGGCGCGCCTTCGGACGCCGGCTCTTCCGCGTCCCAGTCGATGTCGTCCGCACTGTCATCCGGCGAGCGCAGGGTCGTGTAGACGGCACGCTCCTCCTGTTTGGCGTTGGCGGCCGGGCTGTGATCCTTGAGGCGCTTTTTATAGCGGCGAACCCGGGTCTCGATCTTGCCGAGCGCGTCGGTGAAGGCGGCATGGGCGTCGCCGCCGGCCCCGTGGCTCTGCAGCCGCTGGCCCGAGTCCAGGGCCAGGGCGCAATCGACGCGGAAGCCATGGCCCGCGCGGCTGACTGTCACGTCGGCCGCGCCGCCGCGATCAAAGTACCTGCCGATGCTATTGGAGAGATCGTCGGTGATGCGGTCCCGCAGGGCCGCGCCGACATCGACTTGTTTGCCAGCGACTTGGATTTGCATACGGATCAGAACGCGCCCGCCTCCGGAAGGTGTCAAGAAAACCGGCGTCACCTCCCCATTTTGTGACGTCACCCCATCAGCCGGCCATGAGTCTGTCCGCCATTTCGATCAGCTTCTCCACCCCTTCGATGGCGACCTTGCCGCCGATGAACAGCAGGCCGAAGCTCAAGGCGCTGATGGCGTAGGCGATCAGGGCCAGAAATCCGTCTCGCTGGATCATCGCCAGGCCAAAGATGGCGATGGCCGCCGCCGGGGCCATGTTGCCCAGCGGGATCGGCAGGATGAGAATCAGCGACAGCAGGAAGCAGACGAAAGCGATGACCCGGTCGCCGACCGGCCCGAACAGGAAGGTCAGGCGCGGCCGCGACACCCGCTCCACCTTCCGCAGCCAGGGGATCAACTTCTCGAACGCATCGGCCATGTGTTGGCGCTTGATCGGTCTCTCGTCGATGAAGTTGGGAAGCCAGGGTCCGCGCACCCCGAACACCATCTGCGGCGTCATCAGCAGCAACGGAAAGCCCAGGAAGGTCGAGGCCCCGGGCGGCATCGGCAGCCAGTTGGGCGCCGCGAAGACGAAAAACATCGCCCCGAAAGCCCGGTGGCCCAGCCGGTGGATGATCTCGCCCAGCGTGACCCGTGGATCGTCGTCGGCCGCGATTTCGCTCATCACCTGCGACAGGGTGAGCTGTCGTTCCTGATACGGGTTGTCCATCCGGCCTCCGGAGCGATCAACGCCCCGGACCCGCGAAGGGTTCTAGACCGCGGCCCGGAGCGCCCTGCGGCGTTCCACCGACGAGGGAATACGCATCGCCTCGCGATACTTGGCCACCGTGCGGCGGGCGATGTCTACCCCGGCTTCCTTCAGGATATCGACGATGGTGTCGTCGCTATGCACCTGCGCCTCGTCGCGCTCGGTCTCGATCAGTTGGCGGATGCGGTGGCGCACGCTTTCGGCCGAGTGGGCCTCACCGCCACTGCTGTTGGCGATCGAGGCGGTGAAGAAGAACTTCAGCTCGAACAGGCCGCGCGGGGTGGCGATATATTTGTTGGAGGTCACCCGGCTGACGGTCGATTCATGCATGCCGATGGCGTCAGCCACCGTCTTCAGGTTCAACGGACGCAGGTGCTGCACGCCATAGGCCAGGAATCCGTCCTGCTGCCTAACGATCTCGCTCGCAACTTTCAGGATGGTCCGGGCCCGCTGGTCGAGGCTGCGCACCAGCCAGCTGGCGCTGGCCATGCAGTCGCTGAGGAAGGCCTTGTCGGCGTCGGTGCGGGCCCCGCCGCTCACCCGGGCGTGGTAGCGTTGATCGACCAGCACCCGGGGCAGGGTGTCGCTGTTCAGTTCGACATGCCACAACCCGCCCGGTCCCTCGCGAACGTAGACGTCAGGAGAAACGGGGTGGGCCGGCTCGCCGCCGAAGGCCGCGCCCGGTCGGGGCGTCAGGGCCTTGAGCTCGCTGAGCATGTCGCGCAGGTCTTCGTCGTCGACGCCGCAGACCTTCTTCAGGGCCGCCATGTCGCGCCGGGCTAGCAGGTCGAGGTTGGCCAGCAGGGCGTGCATGGCCGGATCCAGCCTGTCCTTTTCGCGCAGTTGCAGCGACAGGCATTCGCGAACGTCACGGGCCATCACCCCGGTCGGTTCGAAGCCGTGGAGGACGCTGAGCACGCCCTCGACGAAGGGCAGGCCGCAGCCCAGCCGCTCGCCGATTTCGTCCAGGTCGGCGCGCAGATAGCCGCCTTCGTCGACCGCGTCGATCAGCACGGCGGCGACGCCGCGCTCGGCTTCACTCAGGCCGGCGACAGCCAGCTGGTCGTGCAGATGTTCGCTGAGGGTCTTCTCCTTGGAGATGCGGCCCTCGAAATCGTCCCCGCTCTCGAAACTTCCGCCCTTGCCGGCCCGTGACCAGTCAATGGCTCCGCCACCGTCGCCGGCTTCGCCCCCATCATGCTCGCGGGTGTCGCGTTCGCCCGGGCTGGAATCGTCCTGGCCGCCGTCCATGTCGGCGGTGGCGGCGCTGTCGGGCATCTCGTCCGAGGCGGTTTCGGCGCGGTCGACCTTGGGGGCGTCCTGCTCGGTTTCGGGCTCGGCGTCCCGCTGCAGCAGCGGGTTGCGTTCCAGTTCGGCCTCGACGAAGGCCTCCAGCTCCAGGTTCGAGAGTTGCAGCAGCTTGATCGCCTGCTGCAGCTGGGGGGTGATGACCAGACCCTGGCCCTGGCGCAGTTCAAGTCTCGGACCGAGCGACAAAGATCAGCCCTCCCGAGCCGCGCGTGATTGGAAGGCGCAGCATTGGGGCTGGTTGGTTAACAGGGCGCTTAAGTCGGCGCCGATCTTGCAAGCAAGGGGTCAGTCCCCGCGCTTGGCCGCCGTCACTTGGGTGACGATCTCGTCGGGCAGGCGGTAGGGCAGGGCGCGGTCGAAGCGGCCGCGCGGGTCCATCAGATAGACCACGACCGAATGGTCCATGGCGTAGTCCGACCCTTCACCGACCTTGATCGCCGTCGCCCGATAGGCCTTCACCGCCTTGTCGACCTCGGCCTGCGTGCCGGTCAGCCCAAGCGTCCCGGCCGGAGCCCCGTTGGCCTCCAGCCATTCGGCGAGGGCCTTGGGCCGATCGCGAGCCGGGTCGATGGAAATCATCACGATCCGAACGTCCTTGCCCTTGGTCCCCAACTGGTCCTTGACCCGAATGAGGTTCTGAAGCGTTCCGGGACAGATGTCGGGGCAGTAGGTGAAGCCGAAGAAGACCATGTTCCATTGGCCATTCAGCACCTTCTCCGTCACCGGCCGGCCGCTCTGGTCGACCAGGTTGAAGGCGCCGCCGACATCGACCTGCGTCGGCCTGGGCCGCAGCATGCCGCCGCCCATCACCAGGGCCAGCACGACAACGAGGCCGAGCGCCACGGCGCCCCAGAGCATCATGCGGGTAGGGGTCAACGCGGGCCTATTCTTTCCTTCAGGGCTGGCCCTTCTTTCAAGGCCGAGCTTTCCTCTAGTGCTGGCGTCCGCGCCGGCTTCGGGTAAACCTTCAGCGGCATGACGAACCTCTCGCCCCAGACGCCGGACGCCGGCAAGCGCGGCCTCGATAGGCCGGGGGAGGACAGCGTGCAAGCCGCCGCGCCCAGCCTGTGGGATTTCAGCGGCAGCCGCCGGGCCCGCCTGCGCATCCGCACCCTGGTCACCGTCCGCTGGCTGACGGTGGCTGGCCAGCTGGCGACGGTGCTGTTCGTCCGCTTCGTTCTCGGCTTCGAGTTGCCGCTGATCGCCTGCCTGACCCTGATCGGCCTCTCGGCCTGGATGAACTGGCTGGTCCACCTGGGCTCGACCTCGACCCAGCGCCAGGCCGCCGACTGGGAAGCCACCGCCCAGATTGGCTTCGACATCCTGCAGCTGTCCGGCCTGCTCTATCTGACCGGCGGCACGATCAATCCCTTCTCGCTGCTGATCATCGCTCCGGTGGTGCTGGCGGCGGCCACCCTGCCCTTGCGCCATGTTCTGGGGCTGGCTCTGCTGGCGATCGTCTGCACGATCCTGCTGTCGATGACCGCGCTTCCCGTGCCGGCCCCCGAGGCGACTCCATTCAACGTGCCCCTGGTCAACCGCATCGGTAACGTCATGAGCCGCATCCTCGGCATCGCCTTCTGCGCCGGCTACGCTTGGCAGGCGGCCAGCGAGGCGGCCCGCATGGAGCTGGCGCTCGACACCACCAACGCCGTGCTGGCCCGGGAACAGAGGCTCTCGGCCCTGGGGGCCTTGGCAGCGGCGGCGGCGCATGAGCTGGGCACGCCGCTCGCCACCATCTCCATCGTCGCCAAGGAAATGGCCCGCGGCGCGGCCGAAGGCACGCCCGAAAAGGAAGACGCCGACCTGCTGGTCAGCCAGGCCGAGCGCTGCCGCGAGATTCTCCGCCGGCTGACCGCCGACCCGGACGCCACCGACGACGTCCATGGCCACATGAGCCTCGGCCAGCTGGTCGAGGAGGCGGTGGCCCCTCACACCAAGGAGACCGAGGTCCGCGTCGAGGCGGTGATCAGCGGCCCGCGCGGCGAGGATCCACCCGATGTCCGCCGCCTGCCGGAGGTGCTGCACGCCCTGACCAGCTTCGTCGAGAACGCCGTCGACTTCGCCCGCTCCGAGGTGCTGATCACCGCCCGTTTCGACCACCGCGCCATCACCCTCGAGGTCAAGGACGACGGCCCCGGCTTCGCCGCCGACATCCTCACCAAGCTCGGCGAGCCCTATGTCACCAGCCGTCCGGGGGCGGAGGGATCGCGCAGTGGCCACATCGGCATGGGGCTGGGATTCTTCATTTCCAAGACGCTGATGGAACGCACGGGCGGGGTCGTGACGTTTCGCAACGGCAAGGCCGGCGGCGCGGTGGTCACCGTTCGCTGGCCGCGTGACGCCCTGGAGGCCAGGGTTGACGCATAGCCGTCTGGTTCAGCGTTGTTTGCCGGAAGGTTTAGTGCGCCTATATCGGGCACAGGGATTCGGATTGGTGGGAGCTTTTTACGACCATGACCGACGTTTCCGACACCATCGCGGCCCTCGCCGACAAGAGCGTGCTGATCCTCGACGACGATGCGCCGCTGCGTACCCGCCTTGGCCGCGCGCTGGAGCAGCGCGGCTTTGAAGTCACCCTGGCCGGCAGCGTCGACGAGGCGATCGCCAGCGCCCGGGCCAGCCCGCCGGCCTTCGCTGTGGTCGATCTGAAACTGGATGACGGCTCGGGGCTGAAGGCTGTGGAGACCATCCGCGAGGTGCGGCCGGAGTCGCGGGTGGTCATGCTGACCGGCTACGGCAACATCGCCACCGCCGTGGCGGCGGTAAAGGCCGGCGCCATCGACTATCTGGCCAAACCCGCCGACGCCGACGACGTGGTCCGCGCCCTGATGGCCCAGGCCGGCGAGAGCCCCAGCCCACCGGACAAACCGATGAGCGCCGACCGCGTCCGCTGGGAACACATCCAGCGGGTTTATGAGCTGTGCAGCCACAACGTCTCTGAAACCGCCCGCCGGCTGTCGATGCACCGGCGGACGTTGCAACGGATCTTGGCCAAGCGGGCGCCGAAGTAGCGGAGGCGCGCTCCCTCCCCAATTCGGGGAGGAACGCTACCCAGCGGCCCCCGCCCGCATCGCCGCCAGCCGCCCAAACGCCAGGGTCAGCGCCTTCCGCCGCGCCGCAACCAGCGGCGCGTAGGCCGCGTCCCGGACCACCGCCCCGCCGAACCCGTCGGCGACGATCAGCCCCGGCTCCTCCGGCAGCAGCCCTTGCGGAAACTCCGGCCCGACCGCGAAGTAGAAGGCGTCGCAGTAGGGCAGATACTCCCCCCACTTGCGGTCGCACAGGTAGTCCTCGGGGCTCGACTTGACCTCGACGATGACGATCTCACCCTTCGGCCCCAGCGCCATCAGGTCGGCCCGCCGCCCGTTCGGCAGCCCGACCTCGGCCAGCGGCGCATAGCCCATGGCCGCCACCAGCCGCGCCGCCCCGCGGGTGACCGCCGAAGTGGTCTCCGGTCGGCTGAGGGTGATGAGGGTGAGGACGGCCTCCATGGCCGCAATCTATGTTCCGGTTGTGTTCCGGGTCAACCCGACTCTAGGCCGGGGGCTGCTTGGGCATCTCCAGCCTGGCCGTGTTATAGCCGAGCGCCTTGATCCTCGCGATTGCCGCCGCCTTGGCGGCCGGGACCATCACCGCCTTGCGCGACATCAGCCAGACATAGTTGCCGCCGGGGGTGGCCATGATCGCCCAGCCGCCCTCGGCGTTGGCGTCGAGGATCCAGTACTCCTGATTGACCACGCCGAAGAACCTGGCCTTGAACTTGGCGTTGCCGCTGCCGGGCACGATCTGGCCCTCGGCCTTGAAGACCTTGGCGGCGCCCGATGGCGAGCCCTTTCGGCAGGTCTGGGTCATCAGGTACTTGCCACCGGCCGCCGAGGTGAACCGGCTGGTCGGGGCCTGGCAGTCCTTCTGGTTGCTGTTGGGCGTGCGGGCGACCTCGTACCAGGTCCCCGAGTAGAAGGCGGTCGAGATGGGGCGGGCCGGCTGCGGAGCCGCTGCCAGCGCGGGGAGGGCGGCCAGCGCCAGGGCGCCGGCGAGAGCGAAAGCTGTCTTCATGCGGCGTAATCTAGAGCGCAAATCGCAAAAGAAAACGCCCCGGATTTCTCCGGGGCGCTCACAAACAGTTTGGCCGTGAAAGGATAGCCTACTCAGCAGCGATGCTGATCGCCTTGCCCTTGTCCTTGAAGTTGATCTCCTGGAGGTAGCGGATGCCGTCCTCGGCGATGTCGTCGCCGACCATCCGGTCGCCTTCCAGCCGCAGCTCTTCGATATCGACATACATGCCGTAGAAGGCCTTGGTTCGGTCGGTAATGATGCCGGCGTTGAGCAGCGTCTTGACCAGGACGCGGAAGATGTTGGTCTGCTCCTTCATGTTCTCGCGACGCTGGTCGTCGGTCATGATCTGGGCGAACTCGGCGATGACCTTGTCCGGGTCGAGGCCGAAGGACTCATAGAGGTCCTTCTGCTGGGTCGGACCGACCAGGTTGAACAGCACGGCCTGGAAGCAGTGGGCCGCCCAGTCCTCGATGATGGCATGCTCTTCGGGGCTCAGCTTGGGCACGGTGCGGTCGGCCCAGATCTTCCCGAACTTGTGGTGGAAGGCCTCGTCGGTCATCACCAGCTGCATCAGCTTCTTGCCGAGCGGGTCGTTGATATTGTTGAAGAAGGTGGCGAAGGCGCCCATGGCCAGGCCCTCCACCAGCATCTGCATGCCGATGATCTTCTTGTAGACCTCCGGCGCGCCGATGATCTCCACCAGCAGCGCCTTCAGGGTCGGGCCGCATTCCACCGGCCGGCCCCAGCGGGCCTTGATATATTTGGCGAAG
>JBKJSF010000163.1:0-24779 GCA_046595895.1 Caulobacter sp.
TGACGGCGATGGCCGTGCCGGCGTTGTCGCGCAGGGTCAGCACGGGGTCGCCAAGGCCGGCCACGGCGGCGGCGTTGAGGGTGAAGCGGTAGGCCTGGCCGGCGATGAGCTCGATACGCAGCCAGTCGATGTCGCCGCTTGTCTCGATGGCGCCGGCCACCGGCCCGCCGCCGACGTTGACGAGGCCGGTCGTGGCCAGGGTGGAGGTGAAGTCGTCAACCAGCCCGCCGCCGGCGGTGGTGAAGTTGAAGGCCGCCGAGCCGCTGAGGCCGAGGAAGGCATTGTTGGCGATGTCGGTGATCACCCCGGCGGCCATGGTGATGTAGTAGCCGGCGCCCGGGGCCAGATCGACGGACGGATTGATGACGACGGTCGTGCCGGAGAAGGTGACCTGGGCGGTGTCCGACACCGAAATGACGCGGGCGACGGCGCCGGCCGCGGTCATGATCAGGATCTCGCCGATACCGGCCCGCACCGCCTCGTTGAAGTTCAGGGTGAGATTGGCGGAGGGCAGGACGCCGGAGGCGTTGTCGGCCGGCGAGGTGGAGACCAGGGTCGGGCCGGTCAGGTCGACGGGGATGGCCTGCAGGATATAGGCCCCGTCCCCGGCGGCCAGGTTGGCGTTGCGGGCCTCCAGATAATAGGTCCCGCTGACCGTGGCGGTGTAGACGATCATGGCGTCGCTGCCGCCAAGGCCGCCGTCGTCGTTCGAGGCGACGATCGACAGGGCGCTGTCGAGAAGCGACAGGAAGGGGTTGTCCAGGCCATTCAACGGGGCCGTCTGCAGGACGAACTGATAGCTTTGGCCGGCGACCAGGGTGACCTTGAACCAGTCGCGGTCGCCCGCCACCTCGATGACGCCGCCGATGCCGGCATTGCCGACGGTCAGGAGGCCGGTGGTGGCCGTGGTGCTGGTGAAGTCGTCGACCGGCGCGGCGGTGACGAAGTTGAGGGCCGTTGTCCCGCTGAGGCCGGCGTAGGCGTTGCCGGCGGTGTCGCGGATGACGCCGGAGGCGATGTTGACATAGTAGCCGGCGCCCTGGGCCAGGTTGGTCGCCGGGTTGATCGTCATCACCGAGCCGGAGAAGGAGACCTGATCGGCATCGGTGATCGCGATGGTCCGGGCCAGCGTGCCGCCCGCGTTGTAGATCAGGATATTGCCGACGCCGGCGGTCACCGCCTCACTGAAGTTGAGAACCAGGTTGGCGCTGTTGAGGACCGCGCCGGCGTTGTCGGCCGGGGACGACGACAGAAGGGTCGGGGCGACCCCGTCGGTGTTGCGGGCCGAGAGCAGATAGGCCCCGGTTCCAGTCAGGTTGTAGTTTCGGACGTCGAGGAAATAGGTCCCCGAAACGGTCGGGGTGTAGATGATCTGGGAATTCAGGCCGTTGCTGTCGTCATTCGCGACCACGACGGTCCCGGCGTTGTTGAGCAGGGCCAGGAACGGATCGTTGAGCGCCTTGGACGAGGTGGTGTCGGAATTTAGGTTGAACTGATAGCTCTGGCCGGCGACCAGATTGACCTTGAACCAGTCGTGGTCGCCGCCGAAATCGATGACGCCGCGGGTCGCCGCGCCGCCCAGGGCAACCGTTCCGGTGGTGGCGGAGGTGGCCAGGTAGTCGTCGAGAACCGCCTGGACGGTGAAGTTATAGACCGCGGCCCCGGCGAGGCCGGCGTAGGCGTTATTGGCCAGGTCGCGGATCACGCCGGCGCCCATGTTGACGTAGTAGGCGGCGCCGGCAATCAGGTCCGTCGCCGGGTTGATGGTCACGGACGAGCCGGTGATGGTCACCTGGGAGGCGTCATTGACCGAGATGGTGCGGGCGACCGAGCCATCGGCGTTGTGAAGGGTGATGTTGCCGACACCCGCCGTCACGGCCTCACTGAAGGTCAGGACGATGTTGGAGCCCGCCGCGACCCCCGTGGCGTTGTCAGCCGGGGTCATGGAGACCAGGCTGGGGGCGATGATGTCGGAATTGACGGTGGTGAAGTTCCAGATCGTGGCCCCGGCGATGCCGGCGAAGGCGTTGTTCGCCATGTCCAGCACCACGCCGGAGCCCATGTTGACGTAGTAGCCAGCGCCGGGGGCGAGGTCGGTCGTGGGGTTGACCGTCATCACGTTGCCGCTGAAGGCGACCTGGGCGGTGTCGGTGACCGCGATGGTGCGGGCGACCGTGCCGTTGGCGTTATAGATGACGATGTTGCCGGAGCCCGCCCTCACCGTCTCGGTGAAGGTGAAGACCAGGTTGGCGCCCGGACTGGCGGCGCCGTCGTTGTCGGCCGGGCTGACGCTGGCCAGGGCGGGGGCGGTGGTATCGGGGGCCGTGCCGCCGGTGGTGAAGTTCCAGAGGGTGGAGCCGGTGATGCCGGCGAAGGCGTTGTTGGCCAGATCGAGGACCACGCCGGAGCCCAGGTTCACATAGTAGCCGGTCGCCGCCGCCAGATCCGTGGACGGGTTCACCGTCATGGTCGAGCCGGAGAAGCTGACCTGGGATGTGTCGGTCACGGCGATGGTGCGGATCACCGCGCCGGCGGCGTTGTAGATGACGATATTGCCGCTGCCCGCCTTCACCGCCTCGCTGAAGGTGAAGACCAGGTCGGAGCCGACCGGTACGGCGGTGGCGTTGTCGGCCGGGGCCAGGGAGACCAGGGTCGGGGCGACGGTGTCTGGCGCGCCGATGGAGCTGGCCGCCACGGTCATGTCGCTGAACTGGAAGAACTCGACGCCGCGCAGGGTGTCGGAGCCGAGGGCCGTGCTGGTGATGGTGTAGGTCTGGGCGACGGCGTTGAAGGTGATCGTCGCCTGGGCGCGGGTGATGGCGAAGACCGCGGTATCGGTATTGTCGCCGCCATCCAGGGTATCGTTGCCGGCCCCGCCGATCAGGGTGTCGTCGCCAGCCCCGCCCGACAGGGAGTCATTGCCGGCCCCGCCGTCCAGGCGGTTGGCCGCGATATTGCCGGTGATGGTGTCGGACCCGATGCCGCCGATGGCGCGCTCGATCAGGGAGCGGGGGTCGTTGCCGAACAGGTAGGCGTTGTAGACATTGCCCTGGGCGCGGTAGCCGTTGCCCAGGTTGGCGATCTGGACGTCATAGAAATAGGAACTGGCGCCGGGGCTGAGGTTGATCCTCAGGTTGGTCGTGTAGTTGGAGAGGTCGTAGGTATCGATCCCACCGCCGTCCCAGGTGGTCATGAAGACGCGGTTGCCGCCGGGGGTGAACTGGACCGCGCCGTTGATCATGAAGGCGCCGGTCGAGGCGTTCCAGCTGTAGGTCGTGTCGCCTGACTGGGTGGTGTAGTCCGCGCCATACATCGTCTGCAGGGCGAGGATGTCGTTCATCATGAAGGTGGTCGGGTAGTCCCATTGGCCATTGGTATAGCCGCCGGCCGTGGAGCCGACGTAGCTCCGGTAGCTCATCTGGGAATATTCAAGGGCGTTGTGGGCGTAGGGCACGGAGACGTTGGAAACACCGCCGAGATCCTGGGCATGCTTGAGGCCGAGCGCATGGCCCAGCTCATGAAGCATGGTGGCCCAGGCATAGTTGCCCGGGGCCGGCG
This sequence comes from Caulobacter sp., assembly GCA_046595895.1. Taxonomy (GTDB): domain Bacteria; phylum Pseudomonadota; class Alphaproteobacteria; order Caulobacterales; family Caulobacteraceae; genus Caulobacter. The sequence continues at coordinate 3,559 of JBKJSF010000163.1, forward strand.
TGCGGTAGTCGTTGATGTTGCCGGCGTTGGCGGTGCCGAACCACACATCGCCACTCGCGCTGCCGCCACCCGGAAGATAGGCGTAGGCCGTCTTGATAGTGGGGTTCGAGGTCTGGGCGATGGGGATGTCCGACGCGCCCGCGCCGTTGTTCACGAACGACAGGTTGGTGTAGGCGGCCACCATGTTGAAGGTGGCGATGGCGGCCTGCTGCTGCGCCAGGCTGACCATACCGAAGTAGGTCATCTCGCTCTTGCCGCTCGGGTTGTATCCGGCGACGTAGTCGGCGGTTGAATCGGGGAAGCTGAAGCTGACGACGCCCGTCCACTTGTCGCCCCACAGCAGGCCGTCGATCTCGGGATTGCCCGTGGCGGGCTGCTTGACGGTCGAACCCATGATCTATCCCCCGGAGCGCGCGCATTCAGGCGGAATCAGCGGCCATCGCGAATAGTGGCCATCCCCCCGATCAATTCCGTGACCCCCGTCACGGTGCGACTACGGAACAACGTTTCACGAATTTCGGCTTTGATCAATTCTCCGGTTGACCCGCGATGGGTAGCGCCCGTCTGATTGGCCTCATGGACCAGACGAGGAAAGGCTGATGACGGATCAGTCCGGAACAGGGGCCGCGCCCAAGGGTGGAGCCAACGGAGCGTTCCTGCGCCTGGTCGTCGGCCTGGTGCTGGCGACCACGACGGCAACCACGGGAGAGAGCTGGGCCATGAACGACACTTCAAGGCCTTCGACAGCGCCGGCTCCGGCGGCGGCGCCGGCGCGCGATCCGGAATTCGCCGTGCGGGAAGAGTATGATGAGGCGGTGCGGGCCGGCACGGCCGAGGCGTTTCAGCTCTTCATCAATCGAAACCCCGGCCACCGCCTGGCCAGGCGGGCGGCGCGGCGGATCAGAGCCCTGGAGGCGCGGGCGGCGCGCCGGGGACCCTGAAATGGGCCGCGCTTGAGGCCGGCGGGGCCGAGCGGCGCACCACGGGCGATTGCCGGGTTGATCGCCGGCCGTTGAGCCCCGGCTAGAACCAGACGAACTGGTCCCTGCTCAGCACGGCCTCGCCCTCGAACCGATAGGCCACCAGCGGCCCGCCGGCCCCGGCGCTGTAGTCGACACAGGCGACTTTCGGGGCGGCCGGCTCAGGGGCGGCCTCCCTGGGGAACCAGTAGTGGCCGATGAAGGTAGGTCTGGCCGGTTCCGGAAAGCGGGCCGACGGCGGGAGGGGGGCGTGGGGGATGACCACGCCGGGCGGGCCGATGTAGGCCTCCGCCAGCGTCTGCGCCTCCTGTCGCCACCAGGCCATGCGGATGGCGTCCCGCACATGGCCGTCCTTGTCCTTGAAGGTCAGGCCGCCCGGCAGCGGAACCTCGGGGCCTTTCAGCAGGGTTTCGATGGCCTCATAGGCGGGATCGCCCCGGCGGCTGCCCCGAAGCACCGCCTCGGCGCTCAGCCGTTCGCCATCGCGCAGCAGGGGCCGCAGCGCCTCAAGATGCCGCGGCGACCAGCAGGCGTGGACCACCTGAAGATCGGGGGTCTCGATCCAGACCGGCATCTCCATGAACCAGTCGACCCAGGACCGGTGATCGGCGCTGTCCTCGGCGATCTCGCCCAGGAAGGCGCGGTGCTGATGCCGGTTCTTCGCGCCCTTGTCGCCCAGGCGCGGCCGCAGGTATTCGCCGTCGAGATCCGGGTCGGGGGTGGCCCAGGCGATGGCGTTGAATTCGTGGTTGCCCAGCACCATCCGGGCCGACCCGGCCTCGACCATGGCGCGGACGGTCTGCAGGGTGCGCAGCTGATGCGGACCCCGATCGACGAGGTCGCCGACGAAGATGACGGAGCGGGTCGGGTGGCGCCAGGCGCCGGCGGTGTGGCGATAGCCGAGCTTGTGGAGCAGGCCTTCGAGGCGGTCGGCCTGGCCGTGGATGTCGCCGATGATGTCGAGATCGGTGGAGGTGGGCATGGGAGTGATGGTGCTGGGGACTGGGGTGGGAAACAAGGCACGCGCCAGGCGGGCGCCTCGATGCCTGGAGACTGGTTCCGCTATTGGGGAGCCAACAACGGCGGGCATGGAGGTGCCCACAACGACAAGGCGCGCTTATCGGCTATCCGCATTATAAGGTTCAGGTGCCGCAACACCCGAATCAATCAGAGCTTGATCGAGCGACCGAACGCAACGTTGCGCTTGTCAACGACCTGCTTGCTTTGCCGGCTGAATGCGCCTGGCTGGAATTCAAGAAAGACAATGTTGAGCCGGAGCGAATTTCGCGCACGGCATCAGCATTGGCGAACGGCGCTCGCGTCGCCGATCAGCCCTTCGGCTACATGGTCTGGGGCATAGAGGATCAAAGCCGCAAAGTTCTTGGGACCCGGTTCAAGCCCGAAAGCGCGCGGAAGGGAAACGAACCTCTCGAATTCTGGCTTGCCAAGCATCTGATTCCCTCTCCCGTACTGAAGTTTTTTGAGGTCGACCTGTCGGGCGCGCGCATTGTGGTCCTTGAAATACCGGCCGCGACCCATGCGCCGGTTAAAGCGGACGGGACGGCATACATCCGGATCGGCGAAGCCACGCCTCCCTTGGCCGAGTATCCTGATCGCGAACGGGCCCTGTGGGCAAAGCTTCAGTCGTTCGCTTGGGAGGTCGGAGTCGCGGAGCAGTTTGTTGAGTCGGATCGTGTGCTCCAGCTGCTGGATTATCCCTCTTATTTCCGCCTTATGGGTATTCCCCTCCCGGAGGGTCGAACGTCCATTCTGGAAGCGCTGGAGGAGGACAAGCTTACTGTTCGAGACGTGGGCGGCCGATGGAACATCACCAACCTGGGCGCGGCTCTCTTTGCAACAGATCTGGCCAAATTTGACCGCCTGTCCCGGAAGTCTCTCCGTATAGTCGAGTACGACGGAAAGTCCCGCATCAAGACCAAGCGAGAGCGTGTTTGGGAAGATGGCTACGCGGTCGGGTTCGAAGAGCTGCTTAGCTATGTCAGCGCTCTCCTGCCCAGCAACGAGCATATCGGCCAGGCATTGCGCACAGAGAAGACGATCTATCCCGCGATCGCCATTCGGGAACTGGTGGCCAATGCCATTATCCACCAGGATATGACCATCTCGGGTTCGGGCCCGATGATTGAAATTTTCGATGATCGCATTGAGATTACGAATCCCGGCCAACCGTTAATTCGCACAGAGCGGTTTATCGATGCTCCGCCACATTCGCGAAACGAAGCGCTGGCGGCCCTGATGCGGCGCATGAACATTTGCGAAGAACGCGGCAGCGGCATCGACAAGGTGATTGCTTCGGTCGAACTCTATCAGCTTCCGCCACCAGACTTCCAAGCCGATGAACGGCACACCAAGGCTATCCTCTATGCGCCACGGAGCTTCGCCAATATGTCGCCCGCAGAACGCATCAGGGCCTGTTATCAGCATGCGATTTTGCGGTGGGTTTCCGGCGAGCGGACAACAAATTCGAGTTTGCGAGAACGGTTTGGCATTGCTGACCACAACGCTTCACAAATTTCCCGCGTGATAAACGCGGCGCTCAAAGCTGGGCTGATCCGATATGCCGAGCCCGACACCAAGCGGGCAATCTACCTTCCAGCGGTTCGTAAATTAGGCCTGCTGGCCGACGTTTGATCGCAGTTTGATCGGAGCAGTCGCATTGGACGCCCAATCGTATGAACCTCACAAAATTGCCCGCTAAATTACCCTTCCCGATGCGTTGGATTTAACGCGCGCTCTTGATCGCAGTTTGATCGGAGCAGCCGCATTGGACGCCCAATCGTATAAACCTCACAAAATTGCCCGCTAAATTCCCTTTCCCGATGTGTTGGATTTAACGCGCGCTCTTGATCGCAGTTTGATCGGAGCAGCCACGTTGGACGCTCAAGCGTCAGTTGACTTGCGGCCAACGCTCCTTCAGCCGCTCCACCGTCGAGCGCCATTTCGGCGTCGTCGGCTTGCATACCGTGTTCTGGTTGCCGAACAGGCCGATCTCGTTGATCGCCTGTTCGATCGGAACGGTGTGTAGCCAGCGGACGGGTACGAAATACTCCATCCGCTCCGGATCATCGATGAACTCGCGGTGGTAACTGGCGTCGGTCAGCACCTCCATGACCGGCCGTTCGCCATCTGGCGTGCCGACCGTGAAGTCGGTGGCGGCGATCGGCTTACTGGTCACCTCGCCAACTCCGACGAAGCCATAGCCGGGCGCCTTGACCCAGACCCGGTCACCGACGTTCAGCAGGTTGAGCGTGTTGCTGTACCAGGCGCCGCCGCCGGCGCTGATGAAGCCGTAGGCGACCGCATCTTTCCACAGCCGCTCCATGTTGTGGCCGAACGAGGCGTAGAACTCGCCGTTCCACGGCTCGCGCTCGCGAACACCGCGCGGCGTCGGGGTCGTGGCCGCGCTGACCTGGGTGTGCACTGGGTCGAGTAGCCAGGAGCGGCTGAGCAATTGTTGGTCGCCCATCGCGAACACCTGGAAGCACAGCACATTGATCGCGATGTCTCGCTTGTTGAGATAGGCGACAATCCGCTCGCTGCTGTCGTCCAGGTGGGTGGCGACGATGACGATCTGGTGGCTGTCGTTGAGGGTGTCCTCATCGAGCGGCTGGCCGAAGCGGGCGCGGAAGTCGGCGGCAAGGTCGCGGCCGGGCGCGAAGCGGCCGTAGATGGCGGCGATGTCTTGGGCCTCCAGCTCTTCGACCCAGACCGCATAGTCGATAGCCTGAGCGACGACCTCGCGTGGGGTGCGTTCCCGCTTGAGTTCGATCAGCACGAGGGCGCCGTCCGGGGCGATGGCGAGCAGGTCGATGACCCCGCCCACCCCGGTCCGTTCCTGCCGGCCGATGAGCATCCATTCGTCTGACAGGATGCGCGGTGCGGCCACGATCATGTCTTCCAAGGCCCGTTCGCTGGGAAGGCGGGCTTCCAACAATGGCTCAGGTTGACCGTTGACGGTCCAGATGGCGTTTCGAATGGGCACGGATCAACTCACTGGATTGTATCCAGCGAACGTAATTCAAGGATTGCACCGAACCTAGTCACCAGCTGCCAGGAGGTGGCTTCGGAATTTTTCGAGGAATACCACGGGCGGCCTATCCAGTCGGCAGGGCTCAAATCGATTGACGAGACCATCGGATCGTCCGGCGCCGATGGGCGTCGTTTCCAGATTGCCGCCGCTCATCTACAGGTGGTTCGAAGGGGATCGATCCTGAATGTTTGATGACAGCCGCGCTTTCGTAACCCGGGCCTTTCTTCGGGCCGAGCTCGGGCTGGAGTACAAGGCATTCGCCGAAAGTGGCGAGGATGAGGTGCTGCTGGCGCGCCTTCGGGCCTGGGCCAAGCGGCGGCAACTCAAGGAAACCTCCGCGGAGGGGGCCTTCACCCAGACCTTCTTTGTCGACATCTGGGGATATGGTGACGAAGGGCGTGTCTCCGCACCCGAGGTCACCATTCATCCCAAGCTCCGCATTCCGGATGTTGGGGCGGGCGGTGGGATGGGCGAAGCGGACCTGGCGCTGGGGTGGTTCGGCGCAAGCCCAGCGGCGACGCCGCAGGTGCTGTGCGAATTCAAGGATATCCGCTCGGCCCTCGACGCCCAACAACCCCGCAAAGGGAATACGCGCTCTCCGGTGAAGCAGTGCCTTGATTACGTGCGAGGCGCCCGAAAGGGCCTGTTCGGCAACGAACCGGTCCAGCCCTGGTGGGGCCTGGTCACCGACATGAACGAGTTCCGGCTCTACTGGTGGGACCGGGCGCCTCACCAATATTTGCGCTTTACGATTCAACGACCGCAGGACCTGTTCGCCGGCGCCCACGATCTCCTGACCGATTCCGAGGACGCGAAGTTCGACCGTTTTCTCTTCCAGCGCCTATTCCATAGGGACCAGCTTCTGTCCCGCGCCGGCAAGCCTGCCCTACTGCGGCTGATCGAACGACAGTGGGTCCGGGAGAGGGCGCTGGAGGGCGAATTCTACGGTCACTACAAGACGATCCGCGAACGGCTCTTCAACGTGCTTACGGTGAACAACCCGGCCTACCCGGGCACGCCGACAGAGCTGCTTCGGCTTTCGCAGAAGCTGCTCGACCGGTTCATTTTCGCCTTCTATTGCGAGGACATGGGCGAGCGGATGCTGTTTCCGCCGCAGCTGATCCGCAACTACCTCAAAAGCCGCAGCACCGAGCCGTTCTATGACCCACACGGCGGCGACCTGTGGGCATTCCTCAAGCGGCTCTTCGCCTTGATGGACACGGGCGGTCCCCTGGGCGGCATGAAAGTGCCGCACATCAATGGCGGGCTGTTCGCCGCGGATCCCGAAATCGAGGCGCTGGACCTGCCCAACCACGTCTTCGCCGCGCCGGGCCAAGGGGTGAACGATGCATCTCTGGAAGGGGACGCCAATACGCTGCTCTATCTGTGCGCCCGCTACAACTATGCCTCGCGCGGCGATGCGAGGGAAAGCCTGAGCCTTTACACGCTAGGCCGGATTTTCGAGCAATCGATCACCGAACTGGAGTACCGCGAGGGCGAGCTGGAAGGCCGCGACAGCATCGCGGCCCTGTCAGAGCGCAAACGGAACGGGGTTTACTATACGCCCGAGTGGGTCGTGAACCTGCTGGTCGAGGGAACGCTAAATCCCTGGTTCGAGGAGGCCAAGACCAGCTGTGGCTGGCCGGCTGGCGAAGACCGGTCTCCCAACCTGGCGCAGGTGGTCGCCTACGAAGACAGGTTGAGGTCTCTGAGGCTGGTCGATCCGGCCTGTGGCTCGGGCGCTTTCCTGATTTCCGCCTTTCGCCGGGTTCTCGATGAGCGCGTCGCCGTGGCCCGGCAGAAAGGCCAGCTCGAGAGCGGCGAAGTGAAGTTGGCGGTCGATGAGACAGCCCTGATCGCGGATGTGCTTGAGCGGAACATCTACGGCGTCGATCTGAACCCTTCCTCGGTAGAAATCACCAAACTGGCGCTGTGGCTGCACTCGGCTCGCGCCGACACCCCCCTGTCATCGCTGAATCACACCATCCGCCGGGGCAACAGCCTGGTCGGTCCCGACTTCTGGCTGGGCCGAGACCCTGATGACGCCTTGGAAGACAGTCTCGGCCACTTCGACTGGCAGGCGGCTTTTCCCGAGGTCTGGCCGGAAGACGAAATCGGCGGCTTCGACATCGTGCTCGGCAATCCGCCGTACGTGAAGCTGCAGAACCTCGCCAAGGCGGCGCCAGAGGCGACAGCCTATCTCCAGGCGGCGCGGGGCGAAGACACCTACGCGAGCGCGCGCACGGGCAATTTCGACCTCTATCTGCCGTTCGTCGAAAAGGGTCTGCGGCTGCTCGCGCCAGGAGGGCGGATGGCCTACATCGCTCCCAGCCTTTGGACCGTGAACAAGTATGGCGAAGGGCTGCGAGACGTTGTCCGGCGCGGTTGTCATCTGGAACGGTGGATCGACTTCAAGGCGCACCAGATCTTCGACGAGGCGATCACCTACACCGCTCTGCAGTTTTTTACGCGCGAACCGCAACAGATTGTCCGGATCGCCACCGCTCCCAATGGCGAGGCAGCGGATGTTGATTGGTCGGACGAGGCGCTGTCCGTCCGCTATGACGAGTTGCCCGACGATGGTGAGTGGTTGATGGCGACAGGCGAAGACCGGGCTCTGATAAGCCGGCTGCAGACGACCTGCCTGCGGCTAGACAGCAAGACCCTCACAACGGGGATCACCGTCGGCATTCAGACGAGCGCCGACGACCTTTACCACCTGAAGCGGGTCGCGCCTGGTCGGTACTGGTGCATACCCAACCGCAAGACCCGAAAGGGCGCCGCGCCCCATGAAGTTGAGATCGAAGACGCGATCATGAAGCCGCTGATCTCGGGTGGCGAAGCCAAGCGATATGAGGAGCCCGAGACCGACACCTACTTGCTGTTTCCCTATGAACGGGGCGCCAAGGATGCTGTTCGGTTGCTCAGTGAAGCGACGATGGAGGCGCGCTTTCCCAAGGCCTGGGCGCACCTGACGACCTGGGAACAGGCGTTGCGCGGCAGGGAGGAAAAGACCCGCAATGGGGTCAAGATCAGACCCTTTGACGACGAGACATGGTGGCGCTTCGGGCGCAATCAGAACATCGACAAGCAGGACATCACCAAGCTGATCGTCGCCCAGACCGTTCCTGAAATGCGAGTCTGCGCCGACACCGAGGCGAACAAGTATCTCAACAATGTTCGTGTGAACGGCATTCTGGCCGCGGACGGGATCGACCAATTCTTTTTGATGGGCGCCCTGAACGGCCCGGTCGCCGATTTCGTCTTCCGCCGGATCGGCAAACCCAAGCAGGGTGGGTGGTTCGAGGCCAACAAACAGTTCATAGCGCCTCTGCCGATACCCGATGTCGGCGAGAGCGAGCGTGCCGCGGTGGCGAGCCTGGCCCGCACACTGCAATCGGGCGCCACCCGGCGGCGCGATCTGTTGGCGGCCAGCGAGGCGCGCCTGGAAGTCCTCGGCCGGCGGCGCCACGGCGAGCGATGGCTATGGCCTGACCTGCGCACGTTCGCGGACCTGCAGGATGACGCTCCAAAGGCGCTGAAGGCGCCCGGCGACCGGAGGGACTGGGCCAAGGATCGGCTGGCGGAAGAGATCGCCGTACGTTGCGAGGCCTTGCAAGCGTCGCTGGACGGTGGCGGCCGGCTGGAGGCCAGGTTCCGGGACGGGGAGCTGAGGCTGTTCGCGGGCGGCGCCCCGGTGCTGTCGCGCATCTATCTCGACGAGGCCGACGGCCGGGTCACCGAGGCCTATTGGCGCTGGCTGCTGCACAGGCGAGTCTGGCGCGAGGCGAAGTCGCTTGGCGATGACCTGCGCCGGCCGCCGGCGGACGCGGAATCGCCCGCGGCAATCCAGTTCATCGCAAGGGTCGATGAATTGGTCGCCGAAACCTCGTCCATCGACGAGGGAGAGACCGCCATGAACACCCTGCTCTTCAAGCTTTACGGCCTGACGACCGATGAGCAACTTCTTGTGGAAAGCGACAGGATTCGTCGCGGCAAGGCCTAGAATCATCAATGATGGCAGATCGAAACGCGTTAGAGTTCGCAGCATGAGTCAGCTGAACCTGTTCAAGGCCGAGCGCCACGAGATCGCTCCGCGGCCGTCGAACCCGGAGTTCGTCCGCAAGCACCTGCTGCGGCTGCTCAACCTGGCGCGGGCGGCCGAACGGCTGCCTTGGAGCCCGGCAGAAGCGCGATCCTGGGCTGAGTTGTTCCCCAAGCTGACAGAGTCCCTGCCCGCCGATGAAGGCCAAGCCCTGCGCGAGGCATTTTCCGCTGAGTTGGCCCGCCTGGACGAGAGCCTGCATGGCGGCTCGGAGGAGACTTCTCTGGCGCAGGCCGCCGATGCAGACCCGGGGACTGTTTCGGACTATCGCCAGGCAGTAGGCGTTCGCGCCGGTTGACCGCTGCGTCTGCCCTTCGGCGCGCATTCTTACCTTCGAGTCCGGTCCGACCCGCTTCGCAGGGCCATCTACTCCCGGCAAGCGGGGAGAAGGCTTGCGGGGGCCAAAAATGCGATAATGGTTGGCCGCTTCGATAAGCGGCTCCCCCTCCCCTCGCCCCGGAGCCGGCCCATGCCGCACAACCCCAACAGCGCCCCCATGTCCCAGCCACTGAAAGCGCGGCAGCGGCGGTTCGTGGCTGAGTATCTGACAGACGGCAATGCCTCGGGCGCCGCGCGGCGGGCGGGGTATTCGGGGCTGGGGAATACGCAGGGGTGCATGCTGATGAAGAGCCCGCGGGTGCGGGCGGCGATCGAGGCGGCGCAGGCGGCGCAGGCCGCGCCGATGACGCGGGAGCAGGCGATCGAGGGGCTGCGGCGGATCGCCGAGGCCAATGTGCTGGACTATGCCCGGCCGGGTCCCGGCGGGGCGCTGGAGCTGGATTTGTGGCGGCTCAGCCGGGATCGGGCCGGGGCAGTGAAGGAGCTGACCGTGGTCGAGCGCACCGATCCCAAGAGCGGGGTGGTGACGCGCTAGAATAAGGTGACAGGTGCTCCTGTCACGGACTCTTCACCGTTTCTGGTCGGCGCGCTGGACGGGGACGGCGAGGGTGACGAAGCGAACGGGAAAGGCCATGGGCTGGCTCCTTTGGGGGGGCGGGGTCGTTCGGGGCGGCGGCGGCGGGCGATCAGCGCAGGAGGATCAACTGGGGCCGGGCGTCATCGCCCGACCAGACGAAGGCGTCCTGGCCGAAGCGGTCCGCGAGGGCCTTGGCGTCGGCCAGGGAGAGACCGACCGCCAGCAGGCTGGCTTCCGGGGGCCAGCGACCTTCGGGATCGGCGCCCCAGCCCGCGATGACGCGGGTCGCCCTGTCAGACAGGGCGGCCATCAGCGCGGCTTGGGCGGCGGCGTTGTCGGCGGCGGGGGCCTGGGTGGAGCTGGGATTCCAGGCCGTCAGGTAGGCCGCGCCGGCGGCGGCGTGGGCGCGCAGCAGGGCGGCCAGGGGGGGGCTGTGTTCGCCGATCCTCAAGACGAAGGCGGCCGGCGCGGCATCGACCCGGTAGTCGGTCGCATGGAAGGCGGCGATGGTGGATGGCGCAATGGTGGTCATGAGGCCCCTCTGGTTCTTCCAAGGGCCGACGCATCCCCGCTTCGTTGCCCCAAACCTGAGGGCCCCATCCGCCTTGCGGCGATCCACCTTGTCCGGAGAGACAGGTTGGCGTGGGCGTCGGCCCAACTCTTGATGTCGGGCTGAGATGGGGAGGCGGTCGGGGGAGTCAAGGATGGGCGGGAGATCGGTGGGGTTGGCCGGCCGGGAATTGAGGGGGCAGATAGCAGCAAAGCTGCACCCGCGACGGCCGAAGAGGCAGATGGGACACGTTGATTCTCAACATGTCCCAGCAGGACGATGGTGGGCTGCAGGCCGGGACAGGTAGAAATCTGGCTTCGCCGAAATTCGACTGGTCCCTGGGGGAAGCCGTGGGCTCGCGGCGAGAGAGGGTTTGCGGGCGGCAAAGTGGGATAATAGTCACCCGCTTCGATAAGCGGCTCGCCTCCCCCGGCCCGGAGCCCCCCATGCCACACAATCCCTCCAGCGCCCCGATGGACAAGCCGCTGAACCCGCGCCAGCGGCGCTTCGTGGAGGAGTATCTGGTCGATGGGGTGGCGTCGGCGGCGGCGCGGCGGGCGGGATACAGCGGGCGGGGCAATACCCAGGGCTGCATGCTGATGAAGAGCCCGCGTGTGCGGGCCGCCATCGCATCGGCGCAGGAGGCGCAGGCGGCGCCGATGACGCGGGAGCAGGTGATCGAGGCGTTGCGGCGGCTCGCCGAGGCCAATGTCCTGGACTATGCGCGGAGCGGGCCGGACGGGGTTGTGACGCTGGATATGGCGCGGCTGGACCGGGATCGGGCCGGGGCGGTCAAGTCGCTGACGGTGACGGAGAAGACCGATCCGACGACGGGGGTGGTGACCCGGACGGTGGCCTTTGCCCTGGCCGACCGGGCGGCGGCGCTGGCCAGGCTGGCGCCGATGCTGAGCTCGGATGTGGCGACCCTGGCGATGGACAAGGGATACGCCGAAGGGGTGCAGGGCGTCCTGGAGATGGAGATCGACGAGATCGCCAGGCTGCAGGTGTTCAGCGCCGAACAGGCGCGGCAGGCGGGATACAGCCGGGTTCGCAACGGGCGGGAACTGGGCCGGCGGATGCATGAGTTCTGGCTGAAGGAGCGGAGGCTGGACGGGGTCGGCGACTGGGAGCCGATGACGGACGAGGACTATAAAGCGATGGACGCGGAGATCGAGGCGGCGGAGGCGCGGGCTGGGCAGCGGTAGGTTGGAGACCCTCTGCTGATCGGCGTGATGGCGGGTCGGTCCGCGCGGCCGGTGGCTGGAAATCTATATAGTGTCCCCGGATTAAACGCCGATCCTGTCAGTCGGCCTCCGCCGCGCTTCACGCCGGGTTCAGGTCGGATGGCCGACAGAGAGGGACCGGCGCGGGGCTGCGCCGGGGCGTCGACAACCGTTGATCCGGGCGACGTTGGCAACGACTGATTCAGGATATTGTGATTATGTCCGGCGGGGCGTTTGGGAATCGTAGCGTAAACAGGATCGGCGCCATGCCCGCAATCACCATATTGGTCGCCGACGATGATCCGCTGTTGCGGACGCTGGTCGAGCACAAGCTGAGCCTGGCCGGGCACCGGGTGATTGTCGCCGAGGACGGTGCGCAGGCGCTGAACGAGATCGCGCGGCTGAAGCCCGACCTGGTGGTGCTGGACGCCATGATGCCGGTGCTGGACGGGTTCGAGGTGCTGCGGCGGCTGAAAAGCGATCCGAGCACGGCCGGGCTGCCGGTCATCATGCTGACGGCGCTGAAGCGCGAGGTCGATATTGTCGGGGCCCTGGAGCTGGGCGCGGCCGACTATCTGGTCAAACCCTTCATCCCGGACGAACTGGTGGCCCGTATCAGACGTTTCCTGCCGACGACGGGAGGACGGGATGACAACAACAGCAGCAACAACGGTGGCGCTATTCCTGCTCGCGGCCACGGCTGAGGCCGTAGCGGCGCAGGAGGCCGCGGGGCCGGACGACACCTATCAGGCGGCGGTGGCGGACCGCCTCGCCGGGCGCAACGACGCGGCGGCGGCGAAGCTGACAGCGGTGCTGGCGGCGCGGCCAGGCGATGTCGATGCGCGGCTGAACCTGGGACTGGTGCGGCTGGCCCAGGGGCGGCTGGACGAGGCGGACGCGGCCTTTGTGGCGGTGATCGCGGCGGCGCCGGCCTATGGCGACGCCTGGGCCGGGCGGGCGCGGGTGGCGCAGCGGCGCGGTGACCGGGCGACGGCGACGGGGTATCTGGCCAGGGCGCGGGCGCTGAGCCCGGATGACGCCGAGCTGGCGGCGCTGGAGACAGCGCTGGCCCGGCCGGCGGAGCCGCAGTGGCGGGTCGACACGAGCGCCAGCTACAGCAGGCTTTCCAAGGGGCTGCCGCCGTGGCGCGAGGGCAGCGTGGCGGTGACGCGGACCCTTTCCGGCGGCCGTAACGCCGGCCTGGCTTTGGAGTATGCCGATCGCTTCGGCGCGAGTGATGTCTACGTCGAGGGGCGATACGGCCAGCGGACCGATTGGGGCGGCTATCACCTGGCGCTCGGCGGGACGCCGGACGCCGATTTCCGGCCGGAGGTTCAGTTGCGCGGCGGCCTGGACCGGCGGCTGGGCGGGGGCTTGAGTTTCGTCATCGACGGGGCGGTGGCGCGCTATCCGACCGGCACGGTGACCAGCCTGCAGCCTGGATTGGCGGCGGAATGGGCGGCGGCGCGGCTGTCGTTCGAGGGCCGCTGGATCAATGTCATCGACGAAGCGGACGAATACCGCTCGGGCTACAGCCTGCGGGCGATCTGGGCGGCGACGCCGGCCCTGCGGCTGCGGGCCGGATTCGCCGACGCGCCGGAATCGTCGCACGGGGCGACGGTGGATGTGAAGGCGACCAGCCTGGGGCTGGATATCGACGTCGGCGAGCGGCTGACCCTGCGGCTGACCGGGGTGCATGAGGACCGCGACGCCTATGACCGCGACGAGGTCTCCCTGGGCCTCGGCTGGCGATTCTAGGTGGGGATCCTTGCCGGCCTGTGGTGGGCGTCGCTGCTGTTCGCGGCGTTTGCTCTGGCCTGGATGGGCTGGCTGATCCTGGCGCGGCTGCGGCGCGATCGAACCGACGCGCGTCGAGCGGTCGACCGGCAGGCGGTGAGCCTCGCCTTCATGGCCATCATGAGCGGCGACGAGGACGCCCCGGCCCGACTGGCGCCGTTCGAGCACCGGGCGCGGCTGCAGGCGGAGACGCTGCTGGAGCTTCTGAGCCTTGTGCGGGGGGCGGAGAAGGAGCGGCTGATCGCCAGCCTGCGGGGGATGAACCTGGACGAGCGGTTCCGGGCGCGACTGTTCCGGGGCAGCCGGGCCGGGCGGATGGCGGCGGCCGAGGCGCTGGAGTGTTTTCCCGGCGAGGCGACAAGGCTGGCGCTGGAGAAGCTGTACATGACCCAGCGCGACGCCGAGCTGCGGGTGGCGGCGGTGCGGGCGTTGATCGAGATCGGCTCGCCGCCGGGAATCGAGGCGCTGCTCGTCGAGCTCGAGACGCGGTCGCTGACCGATTCGCCGCTTTATCGGCCGGTCGTGCGGCGGGTGGCGGCCGATGCGCCGGAGGTGGCGCTGCTGGCCATGGCGACGACGGACTTCAGCCCGGCCGGCTGCGCCCTGCTGGCCGATGCGCTGGGGGCGATGGGGGATTATCGGGCGCTTCAGCCCCTGATGCTGACGGCGACCTCGGGGCAGGCGGTGGTGCGGGCGGCGTCAGTGCGGGCGCTGGGGGCGCTGGGCCATCCGGCCGCCGAGACGATCATCAGCCGGGCGATGGACGACGAGGAATGGGAGGTGCGGTCCGAGGCCTGTGAGGCGGCGGGCCGGATCGGATCGGCCCGGCTGGCGCCGGCGCTGGTCGAGCGGCTAGCCGACGAGACCTGGTGGGTGCGGTTCCGGGCAGCCGAGGCGCTGGCGGAGATGGGAACGGTCGGGCTTGAGGCCCTGAGGCTGGCGGCGCGGGCGCCCCTGGACGTCATGCGGCAATCGGCGGCGATGGCCCTGGCCGAGCGGGGGATCGCGATATGAGCGACTTCCTGCTGGCTGTCACCCGCTTCGCGGAGGCCATCTCCCTGTTCGTCATCGCGGCGGGATTGTTGCAGAACCTGGTCTATCTGACCCAGCTGGTGCTGGCGGGGGCGGCCCTGATCGAGAGCCCGTCCGTGCCCAGGCCCGGGGTGCTGTGGCGGCGGTATGCGGAGGTCTCGCCGCCGATCTCGCTGCTGGCGCCGGCCTATAACGAGGCGCTAACCATCGTCGAGAGCGTCCGTTCGCTGCTGTCGTTGCAGTATCCGAATTTCGAGATCGTGGTGATCAACGACGGGTCGTCGGACGAGACCCTGTCGGTCCTGACCGAGGCTTTCGGGCTGGAGCCCGTGCAGCGCAGCCACGACCTGGCCATCGGCCACAAGCCAATCCGGGGGCTGTATGCCAGTCCCAACCAGCCGCGGCTGATCATCGTCGACAAGGAAAATGGCGGCAAGGCCGACGCCCTGAATGCCGGCATCAACATCGCCCGGGCGCCGATCATCTGTTCGATGGACGCCGACAGCCTGCTGGAGCCGGACGCCCTGTTGCGGGCCGTGCGGCCATTCATCGAGGATCCGGAGCGGACAGTGGCGGTCGGCGGCACCATCCGCATCGCCAACGGCTGCCTGATCGACCACGGCCGGGTGACGGAGGTTCGCGCGCCGCGCAACCCGCTGGCCCTGTTGCAGACGGTGGAATACCTGCGGGCCTTCCTGATGGCGCGGCTGGCGTTCAGCCGGATCAACGCCCTGACCCTCATCTCCGGAGCCTTCGGGCTGTTCCGGCGGGCGCTGGTTATCGAGGTCGGGGGCTACACCCACGGCACCGTGGGCGAGGACATCGAGCTGGTGGTCAAGCTGCACAGGTTGATGCGGGATCGAAAGCAGCCGTACCGGGTCGCCTTCATCCCCGAACCGGTGTGCTGGACCGAGGCGCCGGAGGATCTGAGGGTGCTGGGCCGGCAGCGGGCGCGCTGGCAACGCGGCGCGCTGGACACCTTCTGGCGGCATCGGGACATGCTTTTCAATCCCAGGTACGGGCGGGTTGGGACGGTGGGGTTCGGCTACATCCTGCTGACCGATGTGATGGGGCCATTGATCGAGCTGCTGGGCTATCTGCTGATCCCGGCCTTCTGGCTGACCGGCACGCTGTCGACTGAGTATCTGCTGGCCTTCCTGGCGGTAAGCTTCACCTTCGGGGTGGTGATCTCGGTCGGTTCGCTGGCGCTGGAGGAGTCCGAACTTCGGCGTTTTCCCCGGGCCCGGGACCTGGCGCTGCTGACCTTCGTGGCCGTGGCGGAGAACTTCGGCTATCGCCAGATCAACAACCTCTGGCGGTTGCGCGGGACCTGGCAGTACCTGAACAAGAGCCAGTCCTGGGGGACGATGACCCGCAAGGGGTTTGGTCCGCGCTAGAGCATTCGTCGTCTCAGTTGAGGCAAGGAACGCTCTAGATTCCTTGTTGGTCGCTCTCGCTGATCGGCCAAGTGATTCCACTTGGCCGGCGAACGCTCTAGGCCTTGTCCAACAGGATCAGGAGGTCGCGCAGCTGGGCCTCGGTCGGCGCGCGGCCTTGTGCGAAGCTCTCGTCCAACAGGTGGGCGGCCTGGCCGAGTTCGGGGGCGCCGAACATGCCGGCGGCGCCGGCGATGCGATGGACGATCCGCTCCACCGGCTCGGCGGCGGTCCGGCCTTCCAGATAATCGCGCACGGTCGCCGCGTCGGTGACGCACCGGTCGCGGAACTTCTCGCGCAGGGCCGCCAGCATGTCAGCCATGGCCGGCCTCGGCGAGAAGATCGCGGACCTGGGTGGCCAAGGTCATGGGATCGAAGGGCTTGGTGATGACGCCCAAGGCGCCCAGGGCGATGAAGCTGCCCTGTTCGTGGCTCAGGGCGCGGGCGGTCATGAAGATCACCGGCGTGTCGGCGTAGCCCGGAAGCAGGCGCAGGCGTTGCAGGGTTCCAGGACCGTCGAGGTCGGGCATCATGACGTCGAGCAGGATGACGTCCGGACGGAAATCGCCGGCCAGCAGGGCGAGGGCGTCCATGCCCGAGGCGGCCGAGCGGGTCTCGATGTCGCCGTCCAGGTCGAGGGACAGGCTGGCCACCTCGCGAATGTCCGGCTCGTCATCGACGTGCAGCACCTTGAGCGTCATTGGCTGTTTCCCTTGTCGCGGCGAGGACCCGTGAGGCGGCGGACCGTGCGGGCGAGGCCGGCCAGAGAGGTGCGGGTCTTGGTGAGCACCGCCTCGACCTGGCCCGCCAGGTCAGCGTCCGCGTCCCGAGCCGAGTAGATGATCACCGGCGTGTCGCCAAGGTCGGGCAGCAGCTCCAGGCCCGAGCCGTCGGGCAGGCCGAGATCGAGGATGGCGAGGTCAGGCCGCCGGTCGGCCAGCACGGCGCGGGCTGCGGCAAGATTCTGGGCCGGGAGGATCTCCGCGTCACCCTGGAGCGCCGAGGCGGTCAGTCGCAGGATGTCCAGGTCGTCCTCGACATGGAGCACCACGGGGCGTCTTCCCCCACGGCGCGCCTGCAAAGCTTTCAGCGCCGCGTGGAGGCGATCCTGGTCGACAGGCTTTTCCATCCAGTCGACAACATCGAGCGAGCGGCCGCGCGCCTTGCCCCGGGCGATATCGGCCGAGATCACCATGACCGGCAGGTCATGGGTGGCGCGGTTGGCGCGCAGGGCGCGGATCAGGCCGATGCCGCTCGCGTCCGGCAGCTGCAGGTCGACAAGGACGGCCGCGTAGGTTCCACCCCGGGCGGCGGCCAGGGCCTCCCGGGCGGTCACCGCGATGTCGGCGCTGAAGCCGTCGCGCTCAAGCATTTCGCGCAGGACCTGGGCGGCGTCCGGGTCATCTTCGACGATCAACAGGCGGGGGCCGGCCAGGACGGCGTCGCTATCGGCCCTTTCCGCGTGAGCCATGGGCAGGTCGAGGTGGAAGGTGGCCCCCTCCCCTGGCGTCGATTCAAACCACAGCCGGCCGCCGTGGCGCTCGGCGATCTCGCGGGCGATGGCAAGGCCCAGCCCCGTGCCACCCTTGGCGCGGGTGTCGGAGCCGTCGGCCTGGGCGAACTTGCTGAAAATGCGGGCCCGGAAGGTGTCCGGGATGCCGGGCCCGCGGTCACGGACACTGAGGCGGGCCAGGCGCGACTCCGGGTCGACGGTGATGATCACCTCGCCGCCACTCGGCGAGAACTTGCAGGCATTGGAGAGGAGATTGGTGACCACCTGGATCAGACGGTCGAGGTCGCCGCGCACCGGGGCCGGCTCACCGTCCTCCAGGGTGATGGCGACCTTCAACTCGTCAGCGAAGCCGCGCACGCTGTCGATGGATTGCTGGGCGACATCGCGCAGATCGAGGGGGGCGAGTTCGAGCAGCAGGGCGCCCGACTCCAGCTTCTCGATGTCGAGGATGTCGTTGATCAGCCGGACCAGCCGCTGGCTGTTGGACTGGGCGATGGCGATCAGCCGGGCGGCCTTGTCCGGCAGGACCCCCCCGGCGCCGCCGGCCAGCAGGCCGAGGGAGCCGGCAATGGAGGTCATCGGTGTGCGCAGTTCGTGGCTGACGGTCGAGACGAACTCGCTCTTCATGGTCTCGACGCGGCGACGTTCGGTGATGTCGCGGATGACGGCGACGATGTGGGCGCCGGTCGGGAGTTCGACGGGGCTGAGGGAGACATCGACCGGGACGCTCCCGCCGTCGCGGCGGCGGACGACCATCTCGCGCAGCAAGCCCTGTTCGGAGGCATCCTGGATCTGGCGCACGCCGGCCAGGAAGCCGCCCTTGCCCTCGCCGGCCAGGTCGAGCAGTAGGGCGATGTCGCGACCCTTCAGTTCGCCGGCGCTGTAGCCGAACAGGCCCTCGGCGGCAGGGTTGACGCTTTCGATGTGACCTTCGGGATCAAGCATCACGATGCCGTCGATGGCGCTGTCGAGGATGGCCTGCTGGCGGGCGGCGACGGCCTGGACGGCGGCGGTCAGTTCCGCCCGGGTGCGCAGGTAGCGCCAGACCAGGAAGGCAGTGGCGAGCACGACGAGCAGCAGCAGGGCGAACAGGCCGGTGACCAGGGTTTCGGTGCGGTTGGTGCGAGCCTGAGCCTGCGCCGCCAGGGCTTCCAGCGCCCGCGCCTCGCGAGTGGTCATGCGGTCGACGACGAGGCGGATATCGCCCATGATCGCCCTGCCCTCGCCGCTGGCGACCACGGCCTGGGCGGCGGCGGGCCCCTGTTCGTCACGGGCCCGGAGGGCGCGGGCCATGTTGGCCTGTTTGGCGGCGACCAGGCGGCTCAGGTCGTCGAAGTCCTTCTGCTGGGCGGGCTCGGCGGCGAACAGCGCCGACAGCCGGTCGGTCTGGGCGCCGAGGTCGCGGTGGGCGCCCTTGTAGGGTTCGAGGAAGCGGCGATCGCCGGTGATGACATAGCCGCGCTGGCCGGTCTCGGCGTCCTGAAGCAGGGAGAAGACCCTCTGAATCTGGTTGCGCGTTTCATGCGAGCGGTCGACGGCCGCGCGCAGGCGGCGGCTGGAGCCAAACTCGCTGAGCAACTCCAGACCCGTCACAGTGAGCAGGCCAAAGGTCAAGGCCAGCGCCGCGGCGGTCAGCCAGCGCATGCGGAGGGACAACCCGGTCGAAACGGCGACGATGGCGCGACTCCTGTCCTCTTCCACCCGAGGATTAACCTCAGCAATGGCCCGCGAGGGATGAACAACGCGTGAGCCTGACCCGAAAGCCGCTTCATGGCGACGACCCGTGATTGGGCACGACGCAGGACGCGGTGTCCGCGATGCCTTCGGCAGGGGTGGACGAACCCCGGTCGCGCGCCGATGATCCGACCAAGGAAGCTCCGGAGGTCGTCTTGAAATCATCGTTTATCGCAGCCGTGGCGCTGCTGCTGAGCAGCCTGGCGGCCGCCCCGGCCCTGGCGGCCGAAGCCTCCGGGCCGCGGCTCTACACCCTGGACTGCGGGACGATTTCCGTGCCCGACGCCGACTGGTTCGCCGACGACGGCGCCTACAAGGGGGTGGCGCGGGACCTGATCGTGCCCTGCTATCTGATCCGCCATCCGAAGGGCGATCTGATCTGGGACACCGGCGTGCCGCAGGCCATCGCCGACCTGCCGGGCGGCAAGGGGCCGGAGGGCGTCACCGTGCGGCGCAAGCTGACCGACCAGCTGGCGGAACTGGGGCTCAAACCCTCCGACATCGAGTATCTGTCGGTGTCGCACAGCCATTTCGACCACATCGGCAATGGTGGCCTGTTCGCCGGCTCGACCTGGATCGTCGATGCGGACGAGAAGGCGCATGCCTTCCGCGCCGAGGCGCGGGCGGATGCGCAGACCTTTGGCTTCTACGCCGCGCTGGAGACGGCGCCGACCCGGCTGCTGACCGACGATACGACCCATGACGTGTTCGGCGACGGCTCGGTGCTGCTGGTCGCCGCGCCCGGGCATACGCCGGGGCATCGCGTCTTGCTCGTCAAGCTGGCCAAGGCGGGGCCGGTGCTGCTGACCGGCGACATGTGGCACCTGGCCGAGAGCCGCGAGGGGCGCAAGGTGCCGCGCTTCAACGTCGATCGGGCCAAGACCCTGGAGGCGATGGACAGGCTGGAAGCGCTGGCCAAGCAGACGGGGGCGCGGGTCGTGCGTCAGCATGTCATCGAGGACTTCGAGGCGATGCCGAAGTTCCCGGCGGGGCTGGAGTAAGCGATGGCGGTGACTCTTCGCCCCCTGGGGGCGGATGACGGCGAAACGGTGCTGGCCTGGCGCAACAGCGAGGCGGTGGCGCCCTACATGTATTCCGAGCACGTGATCACGCCGGCGGAGCATGCGGCGTGGCTGGCCCGGGCGATGCAGGGCGGCGACCGGCGGTTCTGGATCATCGAGTTGGACGGGGCCGGCGTTGGGCTGGCGAACCTGGTCAAGATCGACGCCGCCAATGCGAAGTGTGAGTGGGCCTATTACCTGGCCGATCCGGCGACGCGGGGACGCGGGGTCGGGGCGGTGGTTGAGTTTCTGGTGCTGAGCTTTGTGTTCGAGCGACTGCGGCTGAACCGGCTGTGGTGCGAGGTGCTGGTGGAGAATGAGGCGGTGTGGACGATGCACCTGGGGTTTGGCTTTACCCGCGAGGCGCTGTTTCGGGCGCATGTGAAGAAGGCCGGATTGTTTCGCGACGTGGTCGGGCTGGGGATGCTTGGCGAGGATTGGCCGGCGGCCAAGGCGGCGGCGCTGGCGCGGCTGGCGGGCAAGGGGGTCGGCGCGGACGAGCTGGCGACGGCGCTGGAGGGGATGGGATGATGCCGCGCGTTGCCTTAGGGCGAGTTCTCGCAGCCGGCCTTTTGGTGGCGGCCCTGACTCTCGGGGCGCGGGCAGGTGTCTTCGCGCAGGAGCGTTCTCCCCTGCCCTACCTGCCGCTGTATTCCGAGCTGACACCCTATTCGAACGCCGAGTTGGGCTTTGCGGCGATTTTTCGCGGCAAGCCTCGCCTCTCGCGTTTTCCGTGCGAGGGCTGCAACGCTCTGCAAGAGACTATTTCCGTCGCCTCGCAGGCCGAGAAAGCCTCCTATCCCGTCGGCATCTTCGTTTTCGC
>JBKJSF010000087.1:0-11530 GCA_046595895.1 Caulobacter sp.
GTCGACGGGCTCGGAGTTGACGAGGATGTTCATCTTGACCAGATCGCCGACCTTGTAGTCCGACAGCTCATAGTCGAACGAGGCATAGCCCTTGGAGATGGATTTGAGGCGGTCGTAGAAGTCGAACACCACCTCGTTCAGCGGCAGCTCATAGACCACCAGCGCGCGGGCGCCGACGTAGGACAGTTCGACCTGCGAGCCGCGGCGGTCCTGACACAGTTTGATGACGCCGCCGAGGTATTCGTCGGGCGTCAGGATGGTCGCCTTGATCCACGGCTCGCTGATTTCCATGATCTGCATCACGTCGGGCAGGTCGGCCGGATTGTGCAGCTCCATCTCCGAGCCGTCGCGCAGGCCGATCTTGTAGACCACCGACGGGGCGGTCGCGATCAGGTCGAGGTTGAACTCGCGGGAGAGCCGCTCCTGGATGATCTCGAGGTGCAGCAGGCCGAGGAAGCCGCAGCGGAAGCCGAAACCGAGGGCGGCGCTGGACTCCATCTCGAAGGTGAAGGAGGCGTCGTTGAGGCGCAGGCGGCCGATGGCGGCGCGCAGGTCCTCGAAATCGGCGGCGTCGACCGGGAAGAGGCCGCAGAAGACCACCGACTGGACATCCTTGAAGCCCTTGAGGGCCTCGGCGGTGGGCTTTTTCTCGTCGGTGATGGTGTCGCCGACGGCGGCGTCGGCCACCTCCTTGATCTGGGCAGTGAAGAAGCCGACCTCGCCGGGGCCGAGCTGGCCGACCGGGGTGTTCTTGGGCAGGAAGACGCCGACGCGGTCGATCAGATGGGTCGAGCCGTGCTGCATCATCTTGATGCGCTGGCCGGCCTTGAGCGTGCCGTCGAAGATGCGGACGAGGACGACGACGCCGAGATAGGGGTCGTACCAGGCGTCGACCAGCAGGGCCTTGAGCGGGGCGGTCGGGTCGCCCTTGGGGGCCGGGAGGCGGGTGACGATGGCCTCGAGCACATCCTCGATGCCGATGCCTGACTTGGCGGAGCACAGGACGGCGTCGGAGGCGTCGAGACCGATGACGTCCTCGATCTGCTGGCGCACGCGCTCGGGCTCGGCGGCGGGCAGGTCGATCTTGTTGAGGACCGGGACGATCTCGTGGTTGTTGTCGATGGCCTGGTAGACGTTGGCCAGGGTCTGGGCCTCGACGCCCTGGCTGGCGTCGACCACCAGGATCGAGCCCTCGCAGGCGGCCAGGCAGCGGCTGACCTCATAGGCGAAGTCGACGTGGCCGGGGGTGTCCATCAGGTTGAGGACGTAGGTCTCGCCGTCCCTGGCCTTGTAGTTGAGGCGCACGGTCTGCGCCTTGATGGTGATGCCGCGCTCCTTCTCGATGTCCATGTTGTCGAGGACCTGCTCGGTCATCTCGCGCGCGGTCAGGCCGCCCGTCTGCTGGATGAGGCGGTCGGACAGCGTACTCTTGCCGTGGTCGATGTGGGCCACGATGGAGAAGTTGCGGATCTTGTCGATGGGCGGGGTGGTCATGGTGGGGCGCGTCTAGCACAGATCGGCGGCATTGCGAGGATTTGGGGCCAGGGTTCGCGGCGCGCGGCGGATTTACCCTTCGGCAGAACTCTTGGTCCAACGTGGGCGTTCGGCTGACGCGAGGTAAGCGATGGCAAAGCTCATTCTGGTCGTCGACGACGATGAACCGGTCCGTGAATACGCCAGGCTGGTGCTGGAAGCGGCTGGCTATGAGGTGACAACCGCCTGGAGCGGCGAGATGGCCCTGAAGTATCTGGTCATGGGCCGACCCGACATGCTGCTGGTCGATGTCAGCATGCCCGGCATGAGCGGCCTGGAGCTGATCGGCCGGGTTCGCCTGCGCGTGCGCTTCAAGGACATCCCGATCCTGGTGTTCAGCGCCTCGGGGCTGGGCGTCGACATCCAGGCGGCGATCCGGGCCGGCGCCGGCGGCTACCTGCTCAAGCCGTTCGCCGCCGAGGAGCTGACGGCGAAGGTCGCCACAGTGCTGGCCGCCGCCGCGCCGGATCACTGGGCGGACAGCGCAGGTGGCTGAAGGGCGACTGTCCCTATTTTGTCAGCAGCCTGTCGGAAGCGACCCCCTCCGCTCGTCCTGAGGGACGAAACGGTGCTCTTCGCGGTTGCGAAATGATCGCAAGGGCCTAGATACCGCTGACGCCTGCAGAGACTGGGGAGCCCCGAGTGAGCGCCTTTAACGACCGGCCTGGCCGGACTCGGACCCTCGCTGTGACTTTCGCCCTGGTTCTGGCGCTGCCGCTCGCCGCCTGCGGCAAGAAGGAAGAGGCGCCCAAGACGCGGCCGGCCCAGACGGTCACCGCCGCCATCGTCACCCTGCAGAGCCTGCCGCGGCGGGTCGAGGTGTCGGGTAGCGTCACCGCCTGGAACGAAGTCATCGTCGGCGCCGAGACCGGCGGCCTGACCGCCGTGCAGGTGCTGGCCGACGAAGGCGACTGGGTCCGCCAGGGCCAGCTGATCGTCAAGCTCAGTGACGCCGTGCAGCGAGCCGCGCTCCGCCAGGCACAGGCCAGCGTGCTGTCGGCCAAGGCCACCCTGGCCGAGGCCACCGCCGCGCTCGGCCGTTCGCAGGACCTGAAAGCCAGGGGCTACCTCTCGCAGGCGGCGCTGGACCAGGCCCTGGCCCGGCAGCGCACCGCTTCGGCCGGGGTGGCGCAGGCCGAAGCCGCCGCCGCCGCTTCGGCCGCCCAGCTCGACCAGACCAATCTTCGCGCCCCGGTCAGCGGTCGGGTGTCGAGCCGCTCGGTGGTCAAGGGCCAGATCGTCCAGCCCGGCGTCGAACTCTTCCGCCTGGTCCGCGACGGCCGGCTGGAGCTGGCCGGCGAGGTGCCGGAGGCGCAGCTGAACCTGGTGCGATCGGGCATGCCGGCGGTGATCACCGGCGACGAAGGCGGCCAGACCGGCGGCGTCGTCCGCCTGGTCACCCCGCGTGTCGACGCCCAGACCCGCGTCGGCCTGGCCCGGGTCAGCCTGGCCGCCCCGCAGAACTTCCGGCCCGGCATGTTCGCCAAGGCCAGCATCGACGTCGGCGACCAGCCGGCCCTGACCCTGCCCCAGTCGGCGGTGGTGTTCCGCAACTCCAAGCCGGGCGTCTACATCGTCGACGCCAGGAGCCAGGCCCACTTCCGGGAAGTCAGCACCGGGGCGCGGGTCGGCGCCTTTGTCGAGATCGCCGGGGGCCTGCGCGAGGGTGAACGGGTGGTGGTCGGCGGGGCCGGCTTCCTGGCCGACGGGGACACGGTCCGCGTGGTCGTCGCCCAGCCCAAGCGGTAGGGCGCAGCCATGTTCCGCAACATCTCCGCCTGGTCGATCAAGAACCCCATCCCGGTCATTCTGCTGTTCATCGTCCTGACGGTGGCCGGGGTGCAGGGCTTCCTGCAGATGCGGGTGAACAATTTCCCCGACATCGACTTCCCGCTCGTCGTCGTCGCCGCCGCTCAGCCCGGGGCCGCGCCGCCGGAGCTGGAAAGCCAGGTTACGCGGATCATCGAAGACACGCTCACCGGCCTGCAGGGCGTCCGCCACGTCCGCTCGACGGTCGGCGACGGGGTCAGCAACACCAGCGTCGAGTTCGAGATCGGCACTGACCTGGAAAAGGCCACCAACGATGTCCGCAACGCCGTCGCCTCGGTGCGGGCCGAGCTGCCGCAGGATATTCCCGAGCCGATTGTCCAGCGCATCGACATCTCCGGCCAACCGCTGATCACCTATGTGGTCCGGTCCGGCGCCCTGAATCCCGAACAGCTCAGCTGGTTTGTCGACAACGACGTCTCCAAGCGGTTGCTCGCCATCCATGGTATCGCCCAGGTGACCCGCGAGGGCGGCGTGTCGCGGGAAATCCGGGTCGAACTGGATCCCCGAAAACTGGCCGCGCAAGGCGTCACGGCGGCGCAGGTCAGCCAGACGCTCAAGTCCATCAACGCCGACCTGCCCGGCGGCCGGGCCACGGTGGGGGGCGAGGAGCGGGCCATCCGCACGCTCGGCGGGGCCGAGACGGTGCAGGACCTGGCCGACAAGCGCATCACGCTCGGCGGCGGCCGCAGCGTGCGGCTGGGCGACCTGGGCAAGGTCAGCGACAGCTGGACCGAGCCGCGGATCAGGGCCCGGTTCGACGGCCAGGAGGTGGTCTCCTTCTCCATGCTGCGGACCCGTGACGGCAGTGAGGTCAAGGCCGGCAAGGCGGTTCGGGCGGCAATCGAGAAGCTCGACGACGAGCGAGCGGACCTCGACATCGAGGAGGTCACCTCGACCGTGCAGTACGTCGAGGCCAGTTATAATGCCTCCGTGGAGGCGTTGCTGCTGGGCGCCTTGCTGGCGGTGGCGGTGGTCTTCCTGTTCCTCCGCGACTGGCGTGCGACCCTGATCACGGCGACGGCCATCCCGCTGTCGCTGATTCCCACTTTCGCTGTGCTGGCGCCCCTGGACCAGAGTTTCAACGTCGTCACCCTGCTGGCCCTCAGCCTGACCATCGGCATCCTGGTGGACGACGCGATCGTCGAGATCGAGAACATCGTCCGCCACATGCAGCAGTACAATCTGACGCCCTATCAGGCGTCCATGGAAGCGGCCGACGAGATCGGCCTGGCGGTGGTGGCGACGACGGCAACCATCATCGCGGTGTTCGCCCCGGTCGGCTTCATGCCGGGCGTGGTCGGCCAGTTCTTCAAAAGCTTCGCCCTGGCGGCCTGTGTGTCGGTGTTGTTCAGCTTGGTGGTGGCGCGGATGCTGACGCCGCTGATGAGCGCCTTCATGCTCAAGAAGTCCGCCAAGATGAGCGAGCACAAGGACCCGTTCTGGATGGGCGGCTACCTGAAGTCGCTGGCCTGGGGCATGCGCCACCGCATCGTGTCGTTCGTCATGGGGACGGTGTTCTTCGTCCTTTCGATCTTCGTGGCCACCCTGGTGCCGGGGGAGTTCATCCCGGCCGGCGACCAGGGCTACAGCGCCATGAGCGTCGAACTGCCGCCGGGTTCGACGATCGAGGACACCGACGCGGTGGTCCAGCGGATCACGACCATCCTCAAGGCGCGGCCCGAGGTGAAGAGCGTTTACGGCGGCGTCGGGGCCGGGCTGTCAGCCACCGGGCCGGGCGGTTCGGGCGCGGCGCTGGGCGATGTGCGACGGGCGGCGGTGACGGCCAACCTGGTGCCCAAGCACGACCGCAAGCTTTCCCAGCAGGAGTTCGAGCAGGATATCGCCAGGACCATCAAGGACATCCCCGGCGTGCGGGTGAGGTTCGGGGTCGATGGCTCGGCGCCCCTGTACAACGTCACCCTGACCAGCGACGACGGCGCCGCCCTGGCTCGCGCCGCGCGGCAGGTCGAGACCGAGATGCGCGGGCTGGAAGGCCTGGCCAATATCGTCAATACCGCCGACATCGCCCGGCCGGAAATCCTGGTCACCCCCAAGCCGGACGTGGCCGCCCGCATGGGCGTGTCGGCGGGCGACATCAGCCAGGCGGTGCGGGTCGCCACCCTCGGCGACATCGACCAGCTGCTGCCCAAGTTCAACCTCGGCGACCGGCAGATCCCCATCCGCGTCCGGCTGACCGAGACGGCGCGCGAAGACCTGGGCGTGCTGCAGAACCTGCGGGTGCCGACGGCGACCGGCGAGGCCGTGCCGTTGTCGGCGGTGGCCGACATCACCTTCGGGGCTGGACCCAGCCAGATCCAAAGGCTGGACCGCAGCCGCAACGCCACCATCACCGCCGAGCTGGCCGGCATGGCGCTGGGCGACGCCGACAAGGCGGTGAAGGCCCTGCCGTCCCTCCAGACCCTGCCGCCCGGCGTCTCCATCCAGCCCTCGGGCGATGTCGAGGCCTTCGCCGAGCTTGGCGTCGGGTTCGCGACGGCGTTCCTGACGGGCATCCTCTTGATGTACGCGGTCCTGGTGCTGCTGTTCAAAAGCTTCCTGCACCCGCTCACCATCCAGATGGCCCTGCCGCTGGCCCTGGGCGGAGCCTTCTTCGCCCTGCTGATCACCGGCACGGCGCTGTCGATGCCGGCCCTGATCGGCCTCTTGATGCTGATGGGCATTGCCGCCAAGAACTCGATCCTGCTGGTCGAGTACGGCATCGAGGCGCGCAATGCCGGCCAGAACCGCTATGACGCGATGATGGACGCCGCCCACAAGCGGGCGCGGCCGATCCTGATGACCACGGTAGCGATGGGGGCCGGCATGCTGCCGGTGGCCCTGGGGCTGGGCGAGGACGTCGAGTTCCGCCAGCCGATGGCCATCGCCGTGATCGGCGGGCTGATCACCTCGACCCTGCTGAGCCTGCTGTTCGTGCCGGTGATGTACACCATCCTGGAGGATATCTTCGGCTTCCTGCGCTGGCTGCTGCGCAAGGACCGGTCGGTGACCTGGCGCGAGTTCAAGACGAAGCTGCGCGGGCCGACGGGGCCGGCGGCCGAGGCCACGCCAGCGCCCATGAGCGGAACGCCGGTGGTGACCTAATCCTGCCTCTCCCGACGGACGGACGAAGGAACCCGGCACAATTCCCCGGCGTTTCCGGCTTGATGGGGGACGCCATATGACCTTGCAGCAGGCCCTGTCATTCGGCCTCGTCGGCCTGACCGTGATCCTCTTCATCTGGGGCCGCTGGCGCTACGACCTGGTGGCGTTGGGCGCCCTGGCGCTCGGCGTGCTCATCGGGGTGATCCCGATCAAGTCGGCCTTCGAGGGCCTGTCCAACGACATTGTGGTCATTATCGCCAGCGCCCTGGTGCTCAGCGCCGCGGTGGCGCGATCGGGGTTGGTCGATACCATACTGGGGCCGCTGGTCCCGCGCCTGAAGACCGAGAAGTCCCAGGTTCCGGTGTTCAGCGCCGCTACCGCAGTCCTCTCCATGGTCAGCAAGAACGTCGGGGCCCTGGCCCTGATGATGCCGACCGCCCTGCAGATCGCCAAGCGGACAGGCGTGCCGGCCAGCCGGGTGCTGATGCCGATGAGCTTCGCCAGCCTGGTCGGCGGCCTGGCCGTGCTGGTCGGCACCTCGCCCAACATCATCGTCTCGGAGGTGCGGGGCGAGGCGACGGGCACGCCATTCGGGATGTTCGACTACTTCCCGGTCGGCGGCA
This sequence comes from Caulobacter sp., assembly GCA_046595895.1. Classification (GTDB taxonomy): domain Bacteria; phylum Pseudomonadota; class Alphaproteobacteria; order Caulobacterales; family Caulobacteraceae; genus Caulobacter. Next base: position 7,089 of record JBKJSF010000087.1, read on the forward strand.
TCCTCACCGTCATCGCCATCCTCTACCTGACCTTCGCCTACCGGCTGCTGCCCAGGGACCGCAAGGCGACGATCAGCGTCGACGCCGCCCTGGCCGCCAACGCCTACATGACCGAGGTCGAGGTCCCGGAGGATTGGACGTGGCGGGACGACAAGGTCGGCGACATCCAGACGTTCGGCGACGGCTCCAACAAGGTCATCGCCATCCTGCGCGGCCGCCGGCGTTTCACCGCGCCGCGCGCCAACCGCAAGATCCTGCCGGGCGACATCCTGCTGCTCGAGGGCGAGGAGCAGGAGCTCAACGAGCTTATCGTCCGTGCCGGGCTGAAGCTTTCCCTGACCAACCGGCCGGTGGCCCTGGCCGAACCGACCGACGAGGTCCGCGTCGTCGAGGCGGTGATCGGGGCCGGCAGCGACCTGATCGGCCAGAGCGCCAAAAGCTTCGCCCTCCACGAGTCACACGGGGTCAACCTGATCGGCGTCAGCCGCAGTGGCTTCCGTCGGCGGGGTCCGCTGTCTTCGGCCCGCTTGAGAAGCGGCGACATCCTGGTCCTGCAGGGCAGCGAGCAGACCATGCCCGAGGCGTTGAAGGCGCTGGGCCTGCTGCCGCTGGCCGAACGCGAGGTGCGGCTGGGCGGCATCCGCCATGCCATCACCCCGGCAGTGATCCTCGGCGGCGCCATGGTGGTGGTCGCCACCGGCCTGCTGCCGGTCGCCGCCGGCTTCTTCATCGCCGCCGTGCTGGTGGTGGCGGTGGGCGCCTTACGCATGCGCGAGGCCTACGCGGCCCTCGACGCGCCGGTGCTGATCCTGGTCGCCGCCCTGATCCCGGTCAGCGACAGCATCTCCAAGAGCGGCGGGGCGGACCTCATCGCCACCGCCCTGTCGGGAACCTTCCACGGCATGCCGCCGCTTGTCACCCTGACAGCGATGATGCTGGTGGCGATGATGGCCACCCCCTTCCTCAACAATGCCGCCACGGTGCTGATCGTCGCCCCCATCGGCATGGGCCTGGCCAAACAGCTGGGCCTGAGCCCCGACCCGTTCCTGATGGCGGTGGCGGTCGGGGCCGGGTGCGACTTCCTCACCCCGGTCGGCCACCAGTGCAACACCCTGGTCATGGGGCCGGGCGGCTACCGGTTCGGCGACTACGCCCGGCTGGGGGCGCCCCTGTCGCTGATCATCCTGGTCGTCGCCCCCGGCCTGATCGCCTTCTTCTGGCCGTTCACGGCCCGCTAACCCACAGCGGGCTAAACCTTGGGACAGGGCAAAATGCCCCTCCGCCTCGGCGGACACCAGAATGGGCCAGTCATGCTGAGCGTGAACACCAATTATGGCGCGATGATCGCGCTGCAGAGCCTGGGAGCGGTCAACCGCGAGCTGGCCGAGGTGTCGCGCCGGATCAGCACCGGCCTCAGAGTCTCATCGGTCAAGGACAACCCCGCCACCTGGGTGATCGCCCAGGGGCAGCGGGCGGAAGTGAAGTCGCTGGGCGCCGTCACCGGCTCGCTGCAGCGCGGGCAGTCCATCGTCGACGTGGCGATCAGCGGCGGCGAGTCGATCAGCGACCTTCTCACCCAGATGAAGGAAAAGATGCTGGCGGCGTCGGACACATCCTTGAACGCCTCCGACCGCGCCGCCCTCAGCGCCGACTATGTCTCCCTGCGCGGCCAGATCGACCGGATCGCATCCAACGCCACATTCAGCGGGGTCAGCCTGATCTCCTCCGGCAGTTCGGGCAATGTGCGGGCCCTGGCCAACGCGGCGGCGACCGACAGCATCAATGTCGACCACGTCGATCTCTCCACCACCGGCGGGTTGATCAGCGGCACCCTGGCCGATCTGACGACGGTGACCGCTGCCGACCTGACCAACCTCGACAACGCCCTCAAGGGGGTCAACGGGGCGGTGGCCAAACTGGGGACCGGGTCGAAGGCGCTGGACGCCCACGAGACCTTTATCGCGAAGCTGCAGGACACCATCGAGGCCTCCATCGGCCGGCTGGTCGATGCCGACCTGGCCAAGGAAAGCGCCCGCTGGCAGGCCCTGCAGGTCAAGCAGCAACTGGCCATGCAGGCGCTGAGCATCGCCAACCAGCAGCCGAACCTGATCCTGCAGCTGTTCCGGAACTAGGCAGTCCCGAAGAGCACCGCCGCAAGTTGGCAAGTTGGGACACGTTGAAATTCAACGTGTCCCAGTTTCCTTCCGCCTACAGCAGCGAGCCTTTCGTCGCCCGCGGCGCCTCGGCGATCGTCCAGGTCCCGGCCGGGGAGGATTTCAGCAGACCCTCCTCGCCGGCCAGCCAGCGGTCCCAGTCCGGGCGCTCGAGGATGACCACCTGACGGTCGTGGATAGGGGCGATGTCGGGGCCGGGATCGACGGTCAGCAGGGAGAAGCGCGGGTCCTCTCCGCCGTTCTGGTAGCCAGCGAAACAGAACCATTCGCCATCTGTCCGGGTGAAGCACCAGCGGGTCTTGGGATATTTCTCCCCGGTGAATTCGAAGAAGGACGAGGCGGGGACAAGGCAGCGCCCCTTCTCGAACCGCCGGCCCTCGGACCGCATGTTGATCACCGGCGGCCGCTTGGGCTGGCTGGGCAGCAATCCCCATTTGAGGCGGACCAGGGTCGTGTGGTCGCCCCCGGGCAGGATCACCGGCGCCGCGTCGGTCGGGCGGATGTCGTCGCTGGGTTCAAGGTTGGGCGGGCCGCTCGGGAAGATCAGCGGGAAGCGGGACTCGCTGAAGATCTCGAAGATCTCCCCGACCGGGATGTGGTTCGCGTAGTTGTTGCACATGGGGGCGAACATGCCCGGACGGCCGCCCCGACGCCAAGTCTTCCGGGTGACGACCACAAAATCACCCTTTCGGGCGATTGCCGCCCCGGCCGCCGCCCCGCAAGGTCGACCCGAGAAGGAGACACGCCATGACCATCACCCCCTCCGCCACCCCCGTGGCCTTCGTCCAGGTCGTCGACCGCGCCCGCGCGCTGGCCTTCTACCAGGACATCCTCGGCCTAACCCTGAAGAGCAGTGACGGCTTCGGCGATGTCCTGCTGTTCGGGGCAGGCGCCGAGATCCGCATGACCGCCCTGCCGGGCTGGACCCCGGGCGCCCATCCGGTGATCGGCTGGAATGTGCCGGACATCGTGGCGACGGTGCAGGCGCTGACCGGCAAGGGGGTGACCATGACTATCTATGAGGGGATGGGCCAGGACGCGCTGGGCATCTGGACCGCGCCGGACGAGGCGGCGAGGGTGGCCTTCTTCGCGGACAGCGAGGGGAATGCGCTGAGCGTGGCGCAGGCTTGAGGGTGTGAGTTGCCCGTCCCGGAATAGCCTCGTCGTGGATTCTGCACTATAGTCCGGCCATGCTTCACGAGCGGATCAGCATCGATCCCGCCGTCATGGTGGGCAAGGCGGTCGTCCGGGGAACCCGGATCACCGTGGAACACATCCTGCGCGAAACGGCCAACGGCCTGACCGCCGATGAGATCGCCGACCACTATCCGAGCGTTACGCCGGAGGACGTCAAGGCCGCGCTGATCTACGCCGCCGACGTGATGCGTGCCCAGGCCGGCGTCGCGGCCGAGTAGAGCGCTTGCGATTTCTCGTCGATGAATGCTGTCCGCGCGAGGTGGCGACGATCCTTCGCAGTCTTTCCCACGATGTAATGTTCGTCGCCGACGCGGCCAGGGGCTCGACGGATTTAAACCTCGCGGCGCTAGCCGACGCGGAGGACCGTATCGTCATCAGCGAGGATTTCGATTTTGGCGAGCTCGCGATTCGGCATCTGTCGCCGGAAACAGGTGTCCTGCTCGTCTTCTGCCCGAGTTTCGGGCCCGCTGATCGAGCGGCCAGGGTGGCGTCTGTGATCACCGAGCTTGGCGAAACGTTGCGGCGTCATCTGACCATCGTGACGGAGGACGGGGTGCGACGGCGCGCCTACTGATCGAGCGGCTTCAGGCCCCGGCAGCCGGGGTCGCCCTCGGGGCGAGGAGGCGGTCGAGCATTGAATGCACGGTCACCGAAATCCTAGAGGCCTAAGCCACCTTCACCCGAGCCGCGCTCTCCGGCAGATCTTCACCAAACGCCCGCTGGTAGAACTCCGCCACCGTCGGCCGCTCCAGCTCATCGCACTTGTTCAGGAACGTCATCCGGAACGCCAGCCCGATGTCGCCGGCGAAGATGTCGGCGTTCTGGGCCCAGGTGATCACCGTGCGCGGGCTCATCACCGTCGAGATGTCGCCGTTCATGAAGGCGTTGCGGGTCATGTCGGCGACGCGGACCATGGCGGCCAGGGTGCGACGGCCCTCGGCGGTGGCGTACTTGGGGTTCTTGGCCAGCACGATCTCGGCCTCGACGTCGTGGTCGAGGTAGTTGAGCGTGGTGACGATCGACCAGCGGTCCATCTGGCCCTGATTGATCTGCTGGGTGCCGTGGTAGAGC
>JBKJSF010000086.1:0-3191 GCA_046595895.1 Caulobacter sp.
GATACATTCCAGGTCAGCCACGCCTACGGCGCCGTGCTGGAGACCGACATCGTTTTCGACTTCAGCGCTGCCGAGGGCGACAGTGTCGACCTGTCGGGCGTCGACGCTATCGCCGGAGGAGCGGCCGACGCCTTCACCCTCGTCGCGGCCTTCAGCAAGGTCGCCGGCCTGATGATCATGGTGATCGAGGGCGGCAACACCGCACTACGGCTCGACGTCACCGGCGACGGCAAAGCCGACTACCAGATGAAGATCAACGGTCACGTGACCGGCGAGAGCGGCGACTGGCTGCTCTGACGCTTCAGAGAGCCGTCCGGAAACGGGGACACGTTGAATTTCAACGTGTCCCCTTTTGCTAAGTGGCTAGGCCTTCTTGCCGCCGGCCTTCGTCGCCACAATGTAGTCGCCGACCACGTTCTCCAGCACCTTCAGCGGCGTGCCGCCCGACAGCAGCACGGCGTCGTGGAACTTGCGGATGTCGAACTTGCCGCCCAGTTCCTTCTTCGCCCGGGCCCGCTGCTCCAGGAAGGTGATCTTGCCGACCATGTAGCTGCAGGCCTGGCCCGGCCACACGCAGTAGCGTTCGATCTCGGTGATTGCGGCGCTCTCCTGGTCGCCGACGTTATCGACCATGTACTTGACCGCCTGTTCGCGGCTCCAGCCGTAGAAGTGCATGCCGCTGTCGACGACCAGCCGCACGGCGCGGAACATGGCGTCGTGGATCATGCCGACCTCGCCGACGGGATCGCCCTTGTACATGCCCATCTCGACGGCCAGTTCCTCGGCATAGAGGGCCCAGCCCTCGCTGTAGCCGGAGAAGCCGATCACCTTGCGGATCAGCGGCAGGTCGCCGGCCTCGTTGTTCAGGGCCAGCTGCAGGTGGTGGCCCGGAATCGCCTCGTGATAGGTCAGGGTCGGCAGCAGGAACTTCGGTTGCTCGCCGCTGTCGCGCAGGTTGATCCAGTAGATCCCCGGTCGCTTGCCATCGAGCGAGGGCGAATTGTAGTAGCCGCCCGGCGCCCCGGCCTCGATGGCCTTGGGCACCCGCCGGATCTCGACCGGGGCCTTGGGCAGCTGGCCGAAGTACTTCGGCAGCTTGGGCGTGATCGCCTTGACCTGTTCGTTGAGGCTGACCAGCAGGGCTTCCTTGCCCTCGTCGGTGTTGGGCCAGTGCTGCCTGGGGTCGGCGACCATGGCGGCATAGCGCTCGCCGACGCTTCCCTTGCTGTAGCCGGCCTTCTTCATCAACTTGTCGGCCTTGGCGCCCAGGCTCTTGACCATGTCGAGGCCGATCTTGTGGACCTCCTGCGGGGTGATGTCGCTGGTCGTGTAGTTCTTCAGGCTGACGGCATAGTACTCGTCGCCCTTCGGCAGGCGCTTGACGCCGGCCTCATGCACCGCCTTGCCCTGCCAGCTCTCGACCAGCGCCAGCTGGCGCTCCAGGGCCGGCTTGATCCGCTCGTCATAGAGGGCGGCCGAGACCCGGGCGTAGTCGCCCTCGATCTTGTTCTCCCCGACCCGGCGGACCAGCGAGGAGACCAGAGTCGTCTCGCTGGTCTTGGTGCTCAGGAACGATTTCAGCTGGGTGATGGTCTTGGCGATAACGAAGTCGGGCGGGATCACCCCGATGCCGGCGTCATGGCGCGCCGTCTCGGCCTCGTTGTCGAGGGTGCGGGCGAAGCACTCCATCCGCGACAGGTAGGCGTCGGCGTCGTCCTTGTTTTCGATGCTGTGGGCGGTGTCGAGGAAGTCCGGCGTCGATTGGTAGGCGCCGGTCAGCTGGGTCAGCACATAGGGCGCGCCCGAACCACCGTTGTTGTAGGCGAACTTCGAATTGCCCTCCTCCTGCACCGACAGAACGAAATCGACGGTGTCGTAGTTGATGGCGTCCATGCCGGTCAGCTGTTTGCGATCGATGGCCTTCAGCTCGGCAAGCTGCCTGGTATTGTCGGACCGGCCCTCGGCCAGGAAGGTGCGCGAGTTGTCGCTGAGCAGGCTCTTGCTCCAGGCCATCGCACCCTTGTCGATGCCCAGGTAGGTCGGCAGCTCCGGCGAGCGCCGCATGGCCTCGTCCATCGCCCGGTCGAACAGCGCGTACATCCTGGCGGCCTCGCCCGTCGGGGCGGCGGCGTTTGCCAGACGAGGCACGGCGGCCATGGCGGCGAGGGCGGTGGCGGAGGCGAAGAGTTCGCGGCGGTTCATCATGGTGAGCAGCTTCCCTGGCCGCGCGGAGCGGCGAATATTGGTTAGCGACAGGGGTAAGCCCGCGATCCTCCGGCGGCAACCGGCCGGGGGTTAAATCGGCGTAATGGGGCGAGCGGCTTTCGCCAAACGAGCGAAAATCGTTCCAATTTTTTCCACTGCCGCCAGCCAAACATCAGCGGTATGCCAGCTCCTCAAATTGAGCAACAGCCCTGACCGTGGGTTTGCGTCAAACCCGGAGACCAACCCATGAGCGACTTCGCCGCCGTCATCAATCTGGCGACCCTCAGCCTCGCTGACGGATTCCGCATCGCCGGCCCCGCAGCCAATGCGACCGCTGGATCGGGCGTCACGGCGGCCGGAGATGTTAACGGCGATGGCGTCGATGATTTCATCGTCGGCGCGCCCCGCGCCGGCTCCACCGGGATCGCCTACCTGATCTATGGGCAGCTCGGAGGCTTCGCGGGCAACATCGCGCTGTCGACCTTCAGCGCCGCTGAAGGCGTCAGACTTACAGGCGCGAGCGGCGGTCAAGTCGGCAACGGTGTGGCGACCGGAGATTTCAACGGCGACGGCATCCTGGACTTCATGATCGACGCCAGGCGCACCGATGTGAACGGCAACTATTCCGGCTCGACCTACGTCCTTTTCGGCCGGGACACCGCGGTGGCGGGCGCCTACCCGGCGTCGGTCAACCTGACGACGGTCGATGGCTCCAATGGCCTGCGCTATTTCGGCGAAGCAATTGCGGACTCCACGAGCAGCGCCGTGGCGTCGGTCGGCGACTTCAACGGCGACGGCTTCGGCGACATGCTGATCTTCAAGAGCGGCAACGACGCCGGCGGCCTGACTAACGCGGGCGCGACCTACCTGGTTTTCGGCAGGGATGAAGCTGGGCCGGCCAGCCTGCCGCTCTCCGGCCTGAGCGGCAGCGACGGCTTCAAGATCGGCGGACAGGCAGCGGGGGACGCTCTTGGGTATGCCATGGC
>JBKJSF010000076.1:0-6639 GCA_046595895.1 Caulobacter sp.
CAGCCTTGTTGCGGCTCTGGCGTTAGGTGCGCAGGGCATGAACATGGGGACGCGCTTCATCGCGACCAAGGAAGCGCCGGTCCATGAGAACGTGAAGCTGGCCATCGTCGCCGCCAGCGAACTGGACACCCGCCTGGTCATGCGGCCCCTGCGCAACACCGAACGGGTGTCCAGTTCGCTAGCCGCCACGATGGCCAGCTTTACATTCTCATGAACCGGCGCTTCCTGGGTGGCGATGAAGCGGGTGCCCATGTTCATGCCCTCGGCGCCCATGGCCAGGGCGGCGACCAGCGAGCGGCCGTCGGCCATGCCGCCCGAGGCGACGAAGGGAATCTTCAACTCCTCGGCGGCGCGCGGCAGCAGGATCATGTTGGGGACGTCGTCTTCGCCCGGGTGACCGCCGCACTCGAAGCCATCGACGCTGACCGCGTCACAGCCGATCGACTCGGCTTTCAGGCTGTGGCGGACGGACGTGCATTTGTGGATCACCTTGACGCCGGCTTCCTGCAGCGGCGGCAGCCACTTGGCCGGGTTGTTGCCGGCCGTCTCGACCGCCTTGATGCCACCGTCGAGGATGGCCTTCACATAACCCGGATAGTCTGGCTGGTTGACGCTCGGCAGGAAGGTCAGGTTCACCCCGAACGGCTTGTCGGTCATCTCCCGGCAGCGGGCGATTTCCTTGGCGAGGTCCTCGGGCGTGCGCTGGGTCAAGCCCGTGATGATCCCCAGGCCCCCGGCATTGGACACCGCCGCCGCCATCTCGGCGAAGCCGACGAAGTGCATGCCGCCCTGGATGATCGGGTGCTCGATGCCGAAGAGTTCGGTGATGCGGGTTTTCATGGGAGTGTCCTCAGGCGTCGATGCCGGGCCTCGACTGAAAGTCTGGATGGACCAGGTCGTGGAACTCGGGGTGCTTGTTGATGAAGTCGGCGAAGAAGCTGCAGATCGGCCTGACCTTTAGCCCCCTCTCCGTCGCGTAAGCCAAGCCGTGTCTAACCAGCGCTCCGCCGACGCCCTGGCCGGCGAAGGTATCTGGCACGACGGTGTGCGGGAAGGCGATGGCGCCCTCCTCAAGCCGGTATTCGGCGAAAGCCGTCTCAGCGCCCAGAGACACCTCGAAGCGGCCGGCTTCGGGGTTGTCGGTGACGGCGAAGCTGGTGGGTGCGTCAGTCATCGGCATGGCTCGCAGACTCGCTTGTGGTCACTCCGCCCCAGGTCTGGCCCCCGGCCTGCTGGTGCCAGAATGGCTTGCGGGTCCGCCCACGGCCGCCGACCTCGCTCATGTCGCTGTCGAACAGCCGACCGTTGATCATGGTGAAGCGGATATGGCGGCTGTTGCGGATGTTCTCCAGCGGATTGGCGTCGAGGATTACCAGGTCGGCCAGCTTGCCGACCTCCAGCGAGCCAATGTCACGATCCATGCCGAGCGCTTGGGCTCCATTGAGGGTGGCGGTGCGCAGGGCCTGAAGCGGGGTCATGCCGCCCTGCTCCATCATCCAGATTTCCCAGTGCAGGCCGAGAGCTTCACGTTGGCCGTGGGCCCCGGTCTGAACCAAGACGCCCCTTTCGTTCAACTCGCGGGCTACCGTGGCGATTCGGATGTGGTTCAACTCCTCCTTGGGGATCTTGAATGGCCGGCGCGAGCGGGCGTCGAGAATGCGGCGCGGGACATACTTGGTGAGGATCGGATCCTCCCAGACATTGGTGGTCTCATACCAGTAGTGCTCGCCCCAGGCGCCGCCGTAGGCCACGACGAGCGTGGGCGTGTAGGCAGTGCCGGTCTGCGGCCACAACTGCTTGACGTCGTCATAGATGGCGGCGACCGGGATCGAGTGCTCGATGGTGGTGTGGCCATCCATCAGCATGGTCATGTTGTGCTGGAACAGCGAGCCGCCCTCCGGCACCACCGACATGTCGAGCGCCCGGGCGGCGGCGATGATCTGCTGACGCTGGTCGCGGCGGGGCTGGTTGTAGCTCTTCACGCTGAAGGCTCCCGCCGCCTTCATGCGGCGCAGGTGGCTGAGGGCGTCCTCCTGGCTTTCGACCTTGGCGGTGAAAGCCGTGGTGGCGCCATAGAGGATGGTGCCGGTCGAGAAGATGCGCGGCCCGACCACCTCGCCGGCCTTTGCCAGCTCGCTGTGGGCGAAGATCTCGCTGGTGTCGTTCGACGGGTCGTGGATCGTCGTCACCCCGAAAGCCAAGGCGGCGTAGCTTATCCAACTTTGTTGCGGGATGATCTCGTCCGAGCCCATGGAGCCGTGCCAGTGGGCGTCGATCAGGCCGGGGATGATGGTCTTGCCCGAGACATCCACGACCTTGGCGTCGGCCGGCGCATTGACCGTCCCACGCTTGCCGATGGCTTCGATGCGGTTGCCATTGAGGACGATGATCCCGTCCTCGATGACCTCGTCGCCCTTCATGGTGACGATGCGGGCGCCGACCAGGGCGACGCGGCCGGTGGGGGCGTCATAGGCCTGGGCGAAACCCAACTTGATGCCGCTCTCCGGGGCCTTGGGGAGCTCCTTGGGTGCGCCGTCGACGAAGGCGAAGGCGTCCTTCAGGTCGCGAGAATAGAGCTCCGGCCCGAGCGACCACCAGAGGCGCTTGCTGTCCCCCGACCAGTGCAGCCATTCGCCGGCGTCGCGGGTGACACGGGTGACGGGCAGGGCCTTGGACTCTGGGCCGATCTCGACCGGCTTGCCGGTGAACACCAGCGGCGTGACGTAGGCGTTGAACTTCTCGGTCCAGGCCACCCACTTCTCGTCCGGCGCGATGGCGTATTCGCCGGCGTTGGCGTTGGTCAGGTGGACGCGCTGATCGTCGCCATTGAGTTTGGCCGACTTCAGGGCGCGCTTGCCCTCCGCCTCGAAGCTCATGAAGTAGACGCGGTCGGACGACGCGCCGAACTGCGGCAGCACGCCGTTGGAGGCGATCTCCTGGGGCTCACCGCCAGCGGCAGGCAGGCTCCACAGGCCGGTCTCACCGCCCCACTGGGCGCTGGTCAGGTAGCCGTCCTGGACGGTGCGGTAGACGATGGTTCGGCCGTCGGGGCTGAAGGCCGGCTCGACGTAATGACCAGGCTTCCTGGTCACCACCCTGCCCTCGCCGCCGCTGGCGGCGGCGACGCGGATCGAGCCGAAGCTCTCGTCGTTCCAGGTGGTGTAGACGACGGACGAGCCATCGCGCGACCAGGCCGGATAGAGCTCGAAATGATCGTTCTGGCCGGTCAGGCGTTTTGCCTGGCCGCCGCTGATGTCACGAACCCAAAGCTTGCCGAGCGCCTCGAAGATCACCTTGTCGCCGCGCGGCGAGACCTCGGCCCAGCGAACCATCTTCACGGCGAAGGATTTTGGCGCAACCTCGACCTTGGCGCGGACAACCTGGGCCACCCGGCGGGTGGTTTTCACATGGAAGGCGATGTCGGCGACCGCCCCGGTGGCGGCCTCGACCCTGCGGATCTTGCCGCCGGCCCAAAGCACGATGGTTTTGTTGTCCGGGGTCCATGCCATGTTGGGGTAGACCCCATGGACGGCCCATGTCTCCTGCATGTCGCGATCGAGCCCGTCGTAGACCGGCGTCTCCTTGCCGCTCTCCAGGTCGCGGATGAACAGGGTGGATTTGTAGCGAACGCGCCGGACGAAGGCCAAGCTCTTGCCGTCCGGCGAGGGCGTCGGGCGGATCGAGCCGCCGGGGCCCGTCACATACTGCTTGGTCTCACCGGTCTTTCTGTCGAGACGCTGGATCACATAGATCTGGGTATTGGGATCCTTGCTGTAATCGAACGTCGCGCCCGGCGTGGCGTCGTCGCTGAAGTAGAGGTAGCGGCCGTCGGGGCTGAAGGCCGGCTCGCCGGTGTCCTTCTGTTCGGTGCGCTTCTTGGTCAGCTGCAGGCCGTCGCCGCCCGAGCGATGATAGAGCCACATCTCCCCGGCCCCCAGCGAGCGGCCGGAGGTGAAATGCTTGCGGCCGACGACGTATTCGGAGTCCGGCGTCCAGGCGGGCTGGGTCAGCAGCCGGAAGCTCTCCTTGGAGACCGCGTGCATATTGCCGCCGTCACGGTCCATGACCCACAGGTTGTCGCCGCCGCCGCGGTCGGAGGTGAAGGCGATCCAGCGGCCGTTGGGCGAATAGCGGGCCTGCATGTCCCAGGCGACGCCGCTGGTCACGCTCTTGGCCTCGCCGCCGCCTATCGGCACGGTGTAGAGGTCGCCCAGCAGGTCGAACAGGACCTCCTTGCCGTCGGGACTGACATCGACGCTCATCCAGGTGCCGGTGGTGGTGTCGATCACCGCGTCCTTGAACGGACCCGGCGGGGCGTTGACGTCCCACTTGGGCGGCTCGACTTTCTTTGGGGCCGCGAAGGCCGGACCGACGACGAACGATGCGCTGACTAGCGCGGCAAACAGACCCCGAAGCATGACGCCCCCTGAACAGATTTGAGGGGCGGACCCTAGCGGCAGATTCCGCCGCGCGCTATCGGAACAGGATGAGCGCTGTTCTCACTCTGGACGCCCGGGGCCACCGCTGCCCCGTGCCGACCTTGAAGCTGCGCAAGGCGTTGGAAGGGCTGGCGCCAGGGGCGCTTGTGCGGTTGATCGCCGACGATCCGATGGCCAAGGTGGACGTGCCGCACTTTGCCGGACAGGGCGGACATGAGGTGGTGGAACAGGTGGAAGCGGACGGCGCGGTCAGCTTCCTGATCCGCCGCGCCTAAAGCAGCGGCACGTCCTCGAAATCCAGGGTCGGCTGGGCGATGGCCAGTTCGACTTCGGTGGCGATAGCCCCGCCGAGGAACACTACATTGACGTTCCAGCTCAGCCAGATGAGGAACACCACCACCGCCGACACCGAGCCGTAGGTGGCGCCCAGGTGGGCGATCTGTTCGACGTAGAAGGCCGATGCCCAGCTGGCCCCGACGGCCAGGGCCGCGGCGGCCATGCCGCCGATGATCGAGGCGCGCCAGACGACCGGCTCGCGCGACATGGCGTAACGGTAGATCAGGGTCATCGCCAGGGTGATGCCGAGGCTGGTCCAGGTCCACTCGCTGAGCAAGACCGCGCCCGCGAGCGGCTTGAAGTCCAGCGCCGAGCCCATCAGCCGCAGCATCAAGAACATGGCCGAGACCACGCCCATCAGCACGAAGGCGCTGATCAGCACGATCAGGGCCATGAAGTTGAAGTGCCAGAAGCCGCGCTGGTTTTCCTCGTCATGGATGAAGGACAGGCCGGCCAGCAGGGCCTTGAAGCCCCGGTGGGCCGCGTAGCCCCCAATGATCAGGGCCAGGGCGCTCTGGGCCGACACCGCCTGCAGCGGGGCGTTGGCGAGGCGGATCAATTCGCTTTCGAACAGGGCCTGGGCGCCTGGCGGCATCAAGCCGGTGAAGGCCTCGGCGCGCTCGGCGATCTGGCTCGGGTCCATCAACAGGCCGAACAGGCCCATGCCAATGGCGATGGCTGGAAAGGCCGCCAGCATGGCCCAGAAACTGACGCCACCGACATAGAGCATGACGTCCCGGCCCCACAACCGCGAGAGGGACTTGCCCGCAACGCTAACCGTCAGCCGAACCCAATGGGCCGGGTCGAGGTTGCGCCAGTGAGAAAGAAGCGCGAAGCGGGCGCGGGTATCGGACATCGCGGGAACCTGCCTGCAACCAAGGCGGCGCGCAATACAAGACGGCGCGCCGCCCGTGTTACCGAGCGGCGCGCCTCCAGGATGACCTTGCCTTCGTCCTGTATGCCCCTTGGCGCCGCTTTCGAGGGACGGGAGAGCGCGGCGCCTCCGGTCACAATGCGAAACTAGTGGGTGACGGCTGAACCGTGGCTGAATGGAGAGCGTCGGTTCAGCGTCAGATTCTGGACGCCAAACCCTTACAGAGCCCCGGAATCCTGCAGCGCCTTGATGGCATTGGCGGAGAAGCCCCAGTCGCTCAAGGCCGCTTCGTTGTCGGCCCCGATCTTCGGGGGCGGGCCCTGCACCTTGCCCGGCGTAGCCGAGAATCGCGGGGCCGGGGCCGGCTGGACGACGCCGTCCAGGGTCAGGAATGTCTCACGGGCGACGTTGTGCGCGTGTTTGGGCGCCTCATCCAGATCGAGGACGGGGGCGAAGCAGATGTCGGTGGCGTCCATGATGTCGCACCAATCGGCCTGGGTCCTGGTCTTGAGGACCTGCGCCAGCTTTTCGGTCAGTTCCGGCCAGGCGGTGCGGTCCATCTGGTTCTGGAAGGCCGGGTCGGTGATGCCGGTCTTTTCCAGCAGCAGGGCGTAGAACTGCGGCTCGATGGAGCCGATCGATATCCATTTGCCATCGGCGCACTGGTAGGTGTCGTAGAAGTGGGCCCCGCCGTCGAGCAGGTTGGAGCGCCGCTGCTCCTGCCAGATTCCGGCCGCCTTGAAGCCGTAGAACATGGCCATCAGCGAGGCGGCGCCGTCGCTCATGGCGCAGTCGATGACCTGGCCCTGGCCCGAGGCGCGGGCGTGGATCACGCCGGCCAGCAGGCCGAAGGCCAGGTAGAGCGCCCCGCCTCCGAAATCGCCCACAAGGTTCAGCGGCGGCACCGGCTTCTCCGTCGTGCCGATGGCGTGCAGGGCGCCGGTGATGGCGATGTAGTTCATGTCGTGGCCGGCAGCCTTGGCGTAGGGC
>JBKJSF010000180.1:0-7085 GCA_046595895.1 Caulobacter sp.
CATCTACACCAACCCCATGTCGCGCGGCCGCATCATCCGCTGGATGCTCGAGGAGGTCGGCCAGCCCTATGAGACCAAAGTCCTGCGCTGGGAGACCGGAGATGCGAAGGCCGCCGACTACCTGGCCATCAACCCCATGGGCAAGGTGCCGGCCATCGTCCATGACGGGGTGGTGGTCACCGAATGCGCCGCCATCTGCGCCTACCTCGCCGACGCCTTCCCCCAGGCCGGCCTCGCTCCCCCCGCACAAAGCCCCTGCGGGGTCCCTATTATCGCTGGCTGTTCTTCGGAGCCGGTCCGATCGAGCAGGCCGTGGCGACCAAGACCCTGGGCGTGGAACCGACAACAGAGCAAAGCCGCTCGCTGGGTTTCGGCTCCATGGAGGAAGTCCTGGACGCGGTCGAGGGGGCGGTGAAAGACCGGCCCTACCTCGTGGGCGATGGCTTTACGGCCGCCGACCTCTACCTCGCCTCTCACCTTTCCTGGGGGATGAATTTCGGCACGATCGGAAAGCGCCCGGCCTTCGAGACCTACGCGGAGCGCCACCTGCAACGCCCGGCCGCCCTGCGCGCCGACGAGATCGACAACGCGCTCATCGCAGCGGACGCACAGCCGTGAGCGCTCATGGAAGCTGTCACTGCGGCAATGTGCGGATCGACCTCCCGAGCAAGCCGGAGTGGGTTGCCGACTGCAACTGCTCGCTCTGTCGAAAGCTCGCATGGCGCGTGGCTTATTTCCCGCCGGAGCAGGTGCGGATTTTCGGCCAGACGACGGCCTATATCTGGGGCGACCGCATGATCGGCATTCACCACTGCCCGGTCTGCGGTTGCGGGACGCACTGGGAGTCTTTGATGGAGGATTTCGGCAAGATGGGCATCAATGCTCGCCTGCTCGATGGCTTCGACGAAGGCGCCGTCGAGGTCAGGAAGGTCGACAATGCGGATGAGGTCGAGCGCTGACCTCCGGCCTTTCGACCAAGGAGCGCTCTCGGCCCTCAGCACGCGTTCAGAAGGTCTGCTCTGCGGATGGACGTCCGCTCTCCGCCCAGAACCTAAAGAGCGCAGCCGACCCATTGCTGACGTTTGAGGCTAGCCGCTACAGTCACGAATGGAAGCTTGGCCGGTGTCGCTATGATCGCAGAGTTTGACGGGGTGCGACTCCTCGTGGACCTGCCGGACCACGGCCTCAAGCGAGGCGCGGTGGGAACGGTCTTGATGATCCACACGTCACCGTCGCTCGCCTACGAGGTGGAGTTCATGGAGGCGGAGGGTGACACCTTCGCTATCGAGCCGGACAAGATCGAGCCAGCGTCGAGGTAACGTCCGCTTCCCAGCCAATGCCGAAATTCGCAGCGTCCGGTTCGGACGCCTACAGCTTCACCGGCTTCTCGATCGCGCTGACCGCTTCGATCAGGTCGTCCGCCCGCTTCCGCAACACCGTCTGCGCGTCGTAGAGGGCCTGGTTGTACCAGAGCGGGCCAAGGGTCTCGGCGAGCCAGTCGAGGAGGTCGAGGGCCTCGAACTGGCCGAGTTCGAAGCCGTACTCGTCCTGCAGGTGTTTGCGCAGCTTGCGTTCCAGGATGTCCTGGGTCTGGCGGTCGAGGGCGATGGGTTTGGCCATGGCGGCACTCTATCGCTGATTCCTTCTCCCGCTTGTCGGGAGAAGGTGGCAGCCGAAGGCTGACGGATGAGGGCGGCGCCAGCGGTTGACGGTTGGCGGTCGGGCGGACAGCGCCAGAACGAGCCTGATCAGGACAAGCCGGTGCTGCCCTCATCCGACCCGCTTCGCTGGCCACCTTCTCCCGACGAGCGGGAGAAGGGACGCTGTGTCAGTTCCCCGGTAGCGGGGGCATGTCGAGGCGGCGCATGTCGGCGCTCTTAACGTAGAAGCGGAGGATGGCGTGGTCGAGGGCGCGGTCGCCGCTCTCTTCCACCTGGGTGTGCAGGGCGATCAGGGCTCGGCGCAGGGCGGCGTTGACGCGGTCGAGGCCGCAGATCGAGAAGTCCTTCTCTACCGCCGCGTCCTCGGGGATCGCCGCTCCGCCCTGTTTCAGCAACTCGCGGATGGCCTGGTTTTCCCAGATGCGGGCCTCGGCGCCGCGTTCGGCTTCTTGGGCGGCGAGCATGGCGATCATGCCGGTGACGGCGATCTTGCCGGCCATGAAGTCGCCCAGCGTCTCGGGCGGCGGCGGCTCCATCAGGCAGATGAAGTTGCCGAGCAGCAGTTCGGAGACGGTCGGGGTCATGCCAGGCCCTCCAGTTTGGCCAGGACGCCGGCGAGGATCTCGTCCTGGCGGCGGGCGGTGTACCAGCCGGAAAGGCCGAGCACCGGGTCCTTCATGCCGCCGGCCCGGTATTCCTTGGCCGAGCTTATCCAGATGGCGGCGCCCTTGACCGAGGCGAACAGCTCCCACCAGGCGAAGGCGGCGGCATCGACCCTCAAGCCGCTGGCCGCTTCCCAGAGGGCGATGGCCGTCTCGCGCGGGACCATGCCGGAGACGCGGTCGGTTTCCTTGTAGGACCACAGCGGCTCGATGGCCCAGCCGAGGTCCTCCAGCGGATCGCCGATGTGGGCCATCTCCCAGTCGAGCAGGGCGATGATCTTGCCGGCCCCGTCGTGCATGAAGTTGCCGGTGCGGTAGTCGCCATGGACGACGCTGAGCTTCTGGGCCGGCGGCGGGAGGTTGCGGCGCAGACGGCGGATGGCGGCGCGGACGATCATCTGGGGATGCTCTTCATCCTCGTCGATGACGCCTTCCCAGTAGTCGAGTTCCTTGGACCAGCAGGCGTCTGGGGCCGGCGTCGGGGCCGCCTCGCTGATCGGCAATGTGGCCGGGTCGGCGGCGGCGATCTTGCCCAGGTGGCTGAAGAACTGCTCGCCGATGGCGGCGGCGTGGTCGCCATAAGGCGGCAGGGTGAAAGGGCTCTGGGCCTTGCCGCCGTCGATGCGGCCCATGATGAAGAAGGGCCGTTCCAGTTCAGCCCCCTCCTCTTCGAGGGCCAGGGCTTCCGGCACCGGCAGGCCCTTGTCGAAGAAGGAGCGGAAGGCGAGAAATTCGACACGTCGGTCGGTGTCGATCAGGCTGCCGACCGGATCGCGGCGAAGGATCATGCCGCGACGGGCCCCGTCGACCTCGATGTCGAAGCGATAGGTCTCGCGGCTGGCCCCCCCGGGGATGCGGCTGAGGTCGTGGACTTTTGCCGGCTTGCCGCCGGTGCGGGTCAGATAGGCTTCCATCTGGTCTTGAAGGCTCATTTGGCCATATCCAGGATGTCGCAGAAGCCGGACGGCCGGTGCGGGCCCATGACCAGCTGCTCGAGCACGCCCCGGCCCTTCATCACCGCGCCGTCGGCGTTTGTGTAGGTCACATCGCTGAGCGCCTGGACGTGCAGGTTGAAGGGCAGCTTCGGATCGGCGTCAGCCAGGACGATGTCTTCCCGCTCCACGACCAGCGGGCCGTGCAGCATGCCGTGGCCCCATTTGGGATGGGTGTAGCCGAGGCCCATCATCTGGAAATTGTAGATCGGCGCGTACTCGACCTTGCCGGCCGGCTTGCCGAAGTCGTCGGTCAGTTCGACGACGGCGCTGGCGGCGTGGCGGGTCCCGCTCTTCCAGACCACTTTTGCTTCGCCGTTCAGGTGCTCGAAGCCGTCCTCGTGGGCGTTGTCGGGGGCCCAGACGGCGCGGGTGTTCCAGGCGCGCCCCAGAGCGTCCTCGTTGGAGTGGAAGAAGAAGGCGCCGTTGTCGAAGCTGGATGGCGACCACAGCCAGTAGAACTGCGGCGCCACGGCCGGGACAATGTCCTGGCTATCGCGGGCCCCGACCGGGCGGATGCCCCAGCTACGGTCGCGGGTGCCGACGAAGCCGTCGACGGTCCGGCGCTCGCCGTCCAGCTCGATCCAGCCGGTGTAGCGGCCGTTCTGGGTCAGACGGGTGTAGTCCATGAAGGCGCGCGTGCCGTTGCGGCGGATGAAGCGCGGCTCCTCGATGGGGAAGGCGCGGCCGGTGAAGACGATCTCGGCGCGCAGGCCGTGGTCGGGGGCGTCGACGCTGATGCGGTGCTTGTGGAGGGGTTCGAGGACCTCGATGCGGATCGGGCCGACGGCCATGTCCATGCGGTCGCCGAGATGGGCGCTGGCGTGGAGCGCGGTCTCGACGCCGCCCCGCACGACGACGAAGGCGGCGTCGGTGACATTGAGGTGGGGATAGACGCCAAAGGCGACGGCGAAGAAGTCCAGGCCCTCGGTGGCGTGGTAGCCGTTGAAGAAGTAGCGGTCGTAGAAATTGCGGTCGGTGCCGCCGTAGGCGATGGGCTCCGGCGTCTGGTGAATCGGATAGTCGTCGCCTCTGGTCAGCGCCATGCCGTAGTCCTTCCCTCGAAAGCCGGTCGCCTCTTGCGGGCGGTCCCTTATCGGCGTTCAGGTTACGCGCACGACGGCGAGACGCAACGGTGACGGAGGGTCAATTGACGCGGAATTGGGATGTGGCCCTCGCGGCCCTGGTTGGACTGTTGTCCGTCGCCTTCGGGGCGTTCGCGGCGCATGGGATGAGCGACCCCAAGGCCATCGAATGGCTGAAGACGGCAAGCCAGTATGCGGCTGTCCACGCGTTGGCGGTGCTAGGGGTTGCGGGGTTGGCGCGGGGCGGGTTCAAGATCATTCGGGGGACGAGCGAGGCGTTTCTGGTCGGGGTGTTGCTGTTTAGCGGTTCGCTGGTGGCCATGGCGTTCGGCGCGCCGCGCTGGCTTGGAGCTGTGACACCGGTCGGCGGGCTGGCCTTCATGGTGGGGTGGGTATTGGTGCTCGTGGCTGGGGTGATATCCAAACCCGCTGAATAGTCCACCCTCTTCCGCTCATCCCGGCGAAACGTAGTTCGGCGCAGACAAAGCCGGGATGAGCGGATATTTTGAATGGATTGCTGCTAGCGTTTGAGCGCCAGCAGCCGCAGGCTGAGGGCCGAGCCGACCAGACAGGCCAGCATGACCGCCGCCATCGGCCAGGGCGTGCCGTTGTGCAGCAAGCCGCCGAGGGCCGAGGCCACAGCCCCGGCTCCGAACGACAGGCCGCCGCTCAGGGCCGAGATCGAGCCGGCCCGGCGGGGGTCGCAACTTAGGGCTCCCGCCGTGGTGTTGCCGGCCATCAGGGCGTAGGTGGTCAGGGTGAGAAACAGCAGCGGCAGGACGGTCCAGGGACCGCCGAGGCCGGTGATCGAGGCGGCCAGCAGCAGGGCGCCGAAGACCAGGCCGGCGGTGCTGGCGCCCTTGAGCACGGCGTCGGGCTGATAGGTGCGCAGCAGCATGCGGTTGACCTGGTTGGCCCCGATGATGCCGACGGCGTTGAGGCCGAACAGCCAGGCATAGGCCACCGGTCCCACCTCATAGATGCCCATAATCAGGCCCGGAGACGCGGAGATGTAGGAGAACAGCACCGCCCCGTTCAGCGACCCAGCCAGCAGATAGCCGACCAGTTTCGGTTGGGTCAGCAGGGCCAGATAGGCCTGGAAGGGGTTCTCGGATCGAGCCTGGGCGGCGGTCTCCTCCGAGCGCGACTCGGGCAGGCGGAAGGCAACGGCCAGGGCGACCAGCACGCCGAACACCGCCAGGCACCAGAAGATGGCCCGCCAGTCGGCGGTCTCCAGCACAAGGCTGCCGGCGATGGGGGCGAGGATGGGCGCGAGGCCCATGACCAGCATGAGCAACGACAGGATGCGGGCCGTGTCGCGGTGGTCGAAGTGGTCCCGCACGATGGCGCGGGCGACAACGCCGCCCGCGCAGCCGCCCAGTGCCTGGACGAAACGGGCGGCGATCAAGGCGTTGATGTCGTTGCTGAGCGCGCAGACCACCGAGGCGACGATGTAGATGCCGCAGCCGACGAGGATGGGCGTGCGGCGGCCGAAGCGGTCCGAGGCGCTGCCGTAGAAGAACTGGCCGATGGCCATGCCGGCCAGGAAGGTCGACAGGGTCAGCTCGACCTGGGCCTGGGTGGCGCCCAGACTGCCGACGATGGCGGTCTGGGCCGGCAGGTACATGTCGATCGACATCGGCGCGAAGGCGGTCATCGCGCCGAGCAGGATGACGAGCCCCCATGGCGTAGGCGCAGGAGGGGGGGTGGGGGCCGGCGGCGGCAGGGTTTCGGGGGTGCTGGACAAGGTGGCGGTTACCTAAGCGCATCGAGGCCGCGCGAAAACCCCGAGCGCCAAAGATGTTGCCTTCCGTGGCGGCGGCCGGTCAGGTTGCCCCAAAACAGGGGAGAGAACGCCATGTCCGCCATCGAGACGATGATGCCGCCGGTGCAGTACGCCGACGTCAACGGCATCCGCATGGCCTACTACGAGGCGGGTCCGCGGCGGGGCGTGCCGATCATTTTCAGTCACGGGTTTCCTGAGCTGGCCTTCAGCTGGCGCCACCAGATCAAGGCGCTGAGCGACCGGGGGCGGTGGGTGATCGCGCCGGATCAGCGGGGCTATGGCCTGACCGACCGGCCTGACGCGGTCGAGAGCTACGACCTGGAGCACCTGTGCGGCGACCTGGTGGCGCTGATGGACCGGCTTGGCATTCCCAAGGCCATCTTCTGTGGCCACGACTGGGGCGGCTTCGTGGTCTGGTACATGTCGGTGCGACATTCGGACCGGGTGGAGGGGGTGATCAGCCTGAACACGCCGTTCTCGGCGCGGGCGCCGGCCGACCCGATCCAGATCATGCGCAAGCGGCTGGGGGAGCGGATGTACATCGTCCACTTCCAGACGCCCGGCGAGGCCGACGCCATGCTGGGCAAGGACCCGCGCAAGGTGATGGACTTCTTCCTGCGCCGACCGCTCGACATGGCGATGCCGGTCGGCGGCGGGTTCGCGACCGAGCGCAAGGCGGGCGATCCGTCGCTGTTCGCCATCGTCGACATGCTGGAGCAGTGGAGCCCGGAGGTCGATCCCCGGCCCTTCTTCCTGACCGACGAGGAGTTCGACGCCTTTGCCGAGACCTTCGAGCGGACCGGCTTTACCGGCGGCATCAACTGGTACCGCAACTTCACCCGCAACTGGAAAGCCTCCGAGGGCCTGGAGCACAGGGTGCGCCAGCCCAGCCTGATGAT
>JBKJSF010000217.1:0-5400 GCA_046595895.1 Caulobacter sp.
AATGTCGCCTCGGCCAGCCTCGACAAGCTGGGCCAGAACAAAGAACTGACCGACCTCTTGCTGGCGCTCGGCGTCCAGGGCGGCGCGAAGTTCAAGGAAGAGGACCTGCGCTACGACCGCGTGATCATCATGACCGACGCCGACGTCGACGGCGCCCACATCGCCTCCCTGCTGATCACCTTCTTCTACCGCACCATGCCGCAGATGATCCGCTCCGGCGCCCTCTACCTGGCCCTGCCGCCCCTCTATCGCATCAGCCACGGCGCCAAGATCGTCTACGCCCGCGACGACGCCCACAAGGACGAGTTGATGGCCACCGAGTTCAAGGGCAAGAAGCCGGAGATCAGCCGCTTCAAGGGCCTGGGCGAGATGATGGCCAGCCAGCTGAAGGAAACCACCATGGACCCGGCCACCCGAACCCTGGCGCGAGTGACCCTGCCCAAGTCCGAGGACCTGGTCGAGGAACTGGTCGAGAACCTGATGGGCCGGAAACCGGAAGCCCGCTTCCGCTTCATCCAGGAAAACGCCGAATTCGCCGGCGAACTGGATATCTAGGGATTGGCCTCAGGACTCCCTTCTCCCCTTGTGGGAGAAGGTGGCCCCGAAGGGGTCGGATGAGGGGTCGAAGACTCTCTAAGCTGCTCGCCACTCTATAAGTCCCGTCCGACAGGCGAGAATGATCTTGCATAGCGCGCGTAGTTCATGATTTGTTCGCGCTCGAAATGACTGGATCCCGGACTCAAACGCGCTCTGGCCCGCCGCATGCGGCACGCCCCCACTTTCCACGAGGAACTCCTCTGGAAGCGCCTCCGCAATCGCCGTCTCGATCATCTGAAGTTCCGGCGTCAGGTCCCGCTAAGCCGCTTCGTCGCGGACTTCGTCTGCCTCCGCCACCGCCTGGTCGTCGAAGCCGACGGCCCCTTCCACGATCCCGAGAAGGACGCCGTCCGTGACGCCTGGCTCAAGTCCGACGGTTTCCAGGTCCTCAGGTTTCCCAACAGCATGGTCTCCAATCGGCCCAACGAGGTGGTCGCGACGATCCTGCAGGCTGTCGCGTTCCGACCACAAACGAGTTCGACACACCGGCAGAGCGGTATGCGCTCGAAACCGGAGCGCCCCTCCCGTCAGCCTACCTGGAAGCCGAACAACCGGAGCGCGGCTGACCCAGTCATCGACCCCTCATCCGGCGCTTCGCGCCACCTTCTCCCACAGGGGGAGAAGGGAGCCCCAAGGCGAAACCTTATACAGTCACAATGACTCCATCCCGGGAGCCTTCCCCCCGTCCCCCGCGTTGTCACCCCAAGTTGAGCGGAGGCCCGTCCGGGTCGCCGCACCTGTAGTTTGGGCCGACGGTAGACCAATGAACATCCTTGCCGACGAGCGCCTGGAAGTCTCCTTCCGGACCCCGCCGAGTCTCGACCTGACCGACGTCGCCCTGTTCCTCGACCTCGACGGCACCCTCGCCGATATCGCCGAAACGCCCGGCGAGGTCGGTCCCGTTCCTCACCGAACCCGGGTGCTGCGGGCCCTTGGCCTGGCCCTGGACGGCCGCATCGCCATACTCAGCGGCCGCGAGATCGCCGAGGTTGACCGCATCCTCGACGGCTCGGTGGCCAGCGTCGCCGGCCTGCATGGGCTCGACCGCCGCAACGCCGCTGGCCGGCTCGACAGCACCCCACCTCACGCGGCGCTCCCCGACGCCCGGGAATGCCTCACCCGACTGGTAAAGGCCGAGCGCGGCCTGCTGCTCGAGGACAAGGGAACCAGCATCGCCCTGCACTATCGCCTGCGCCCCGAGGCCGGTCCCGCCGTCATCGACTACGCCCGCCGCCTGGCCCGCCAGACCGGCCTGATCCTGCAGGAAGGCCATATGGTCGCCGAACTGCGCACCCCCGGCCCCGACAAGGGCGAGGCGCTGGAGGCCTTCATGAGCGAGGCGCCGTTCGCCGGTACAAAGCCGGTGATGATCGGCGACGACCTCACTGACGAGGACGCCTTCGCCGCCGCCGTGGGCCTGGGCGGCGAGGCCATCCTGGTCGGCCAGCCGCGCCGTAGCCGTTCGCGGTGGCGGCTGGAGGACCCCACCGCCCTGCTGGCCTGGCTGGAAGCCTGCCTGAGGCCGGTGACCGCATGAGCCGGCTGATCGTCGTCTCCAACCGGGTAGGCCTGTCGCGCGATGTCGGCGGGGGCGCCGTCGGCGGGCTGTCGGCGGCCATCACCGCGGCCCTGCGCCAGAACCAGGGCGTCTGGTTCGGATGGAGCGGCGAGACCACGCCTGAACACACCGGCCACCTGGCCCTCGACCGCATCGGCGATGTGACCGTCGCCAAGATCGACCTCGAGCCCGACGATCTGGCCACCTATTACAACGGCTATTCCAACAACACCCTCTGGCCGCTGTTCCACAACCGCCTGGACCTGACCAACTTCAGCCGCGCCTACGCCGCCGGCTACGCCAGGGTGAACCAGCGATTCGCCCAGGCCCTGCGCGCCATAATCGGACCGACCGACACGATCTGGATCCACGACTACCACCTGATCCCGCTGGCCGCCGAACTGCGCAAGCTCGGCATCACCAACCGCGTCGGCTTCTTCCTGCACATCCCCTGGCCGGCCCGGCAGCTGTTCACCACCCTGCCCGGCCACGAAAAACTGGTCGCCCAGTTGTTCGAGTACGACCTCATCGGCGTCCATACCGCCGAATGGCGGTCGGCCCTGACCGGCTATCTGCAGAACGAAATGAACGTCACGGTCGGGGAAGACGGCGTCGTCGAAGCCTTCGGCCGCAAGACCTGCCTGGGCGTCTTCCCAATCGGCATCAACGCCGCCGACTTCGCGCCGGAGAATGCATCGGAAGCCTCCGTCGACGCCCAGAAGCGCACGGAGAAGAGCCTGGCCGGCCGGCAGATGATCATCGGCGTCGATCGCCTCGACTATTCCAAGGGCCTGGAGGAGCGCTTCCTCGGCTACGAGCAGTATCTGGAGAACCATACGGAGGCCCATGAAAAGGTCTTCATGCTGCAGATCGCCACCCTCAGCCGCGACGGCGTCGAGGCCTATCAGGAGATGCGCAACCGCTTGGACGCCATCGCCGGCCGGATCAACGGCCACTACGGCGCCCTCGACTGGGTGCCCCTGCGCTACGTCAACAGCGGCTATCGCCAGGACGAGCTGGCCGGCATCTATCGCGCCGCGCGCGCCGCCCTGATCACTCCCCTGCGCGACGGCATGAACCTCGTCGCAAAGGAGTATGTCGCCGCCCAGGACCCGGCCGATCCCGGCGTGTTGATCCTGTCGCGCTTCGCCGGCGCGGCCGCCCAGATGAAGGCGGCCCTGATCGTCAATCCCTACGACCGCGACGAGATGGCCGAAGCCATCCACCGCGCCCTGACCATGAACCCGACCGAACGCATGCTGCGCTGGCGCGAGCTGAAGGAGGGTCTCGACTCCGAGAACCTCGACCACTGGTGGCAGGGTTTCCTCGAAGCCCTCGCCGAGCGCCCCAAGCCTGCTCCCCGCATGGTTCGCGTCGGCGGAACAGCGCGCTAGCTTGACCTCGCAAGGCCCGGCGCTGAAGGTCCGCGCGTGATCAGCTTCCTGATAACCTTCGCCGCCATGACCGCCATCATCGCGGTGCGCTACCTGCTGACCTCGGGCCTGATCTACGGCCTGGTGCTGCGTCGGCCCGACCGGCCCGTCCCGCCGCCCGGGGCCGTGCGCCACGAAATCCTGCTGTCGCTGGTCTCCTCGGCGGTCTACGCCCTGCCCGCCGCCTATGTGGTCGAGCAGTGGAAGGCCGGCCATACGCTGATCTACACGCAGGTGAGCGCCTGGCCCCTGTGGTGGATTCCGCTATCGGCGCTGCTCTACCTCTTCATCCAGGACACCCACTACTACTGGGTCCACCGCCTGATGCATCACCGGCGCCTGTTCCGCTGGTTTCACGCCGGCCATCACCGCAGCCACATACCGACCGCCTGGGCCAGCTTCGCATTCGACCTGACCGAGGCCGCCCTGGTCGCCTGGGTGCTGCCGCTGCTGGTCTTCCTGATCCCGATCCATGTCGGAGTCCTGCTGTTCCTGCTGATCGCCATGACCGCGACGGCAACGCTGAACCACTGCGGCGTCGAAATCCTGCCCCAGCGTTTCGTGCGGGGTCCCGTCGGCGGCTGGCTGATCACCGCCACGCACCACGGCATGCATCACAAGCGAATGCTGACCAACTTCGGCCTGCACTTCCGTCTGTGGGATAGATTGATGGGGACTGACGTGATGCCCGATCCGCCTAGCCCCGTCCGGCCACCAGCCGGTTCTTGAGCGGCTCGCCTTTCGGGCTCTTGCTCGACCAGATCGCGCCGACCTTTCCGGCCGGGACCTTCGAACAGAAGGTCAGCGGAATGCCCGCCGGGTTGGTCTGTTTCAGACAGACCTTGCCCCTCTTCAGCGACCACCGGCCCCAGGTCGGCTTGCCGTTGGTGCGCCGGGCCTCATAGGTCCCGTCGCGCTTCAGCCAAAGCTTCGTCGATCGGCCGCTGGGATAGGTCGAGACGATGGTGTTGCCGAAAGCGGCCTCGACGGGTGACGCGGCGGAGACCTGGGAAAGCGGGGTCAGGGCGATCAATGTCGCCAGCATGAGGGACTTCTTCATCGCCCGGTAACGCGCCAATTCCGCTTTGGTTGACGTGACCGGGCCAGCCGCAAATCGAGGTTTGCGTTGACTTTGCGGGGATAACGCCTAATTAGGCCCGCATTCGGGACAGGTCTGGCGATTCCGCGCCGCCCGCTCGCCCAGCCCGGGCGGTTTCGAATTCATGCAAAGTGATAATGACCGAATTTTCCCAATTGGGGCTATCGCCCCTCACCCTCCAGGCGGTGGCTGACACCGGCTACACCATTGCCACCCCGATCCAGGAACAGGCCATTCCCGTCGCCCTCGCGGGCCGCGATGTCCTCGGGATCGCCCAGACAGGCACCGGCAAGACCGCCGCCTTCACCCTGCCGATGATCGACAAGCTGGCGGCCGGCCGCACCAAGGCCCGAATGCCGCGCGGCCTGGTCATCTGCCCGACCCGCGAACTGGCCGACCAGGTTGCGCTCAGCTTCGAGAAGTACAGCAAGGGCCAGAAGCTCAGCTGGGCCCTGCTGATCGGCGGCGTCTCGTTCGGCGACCAGGAAAAGAAGCTGGACCGCGGCGTCGACGTCCTGATCGCCACCCCCGGCCGCCTGCTCGACCATTTCGAGCGCGGCAAGCTGCTGATGACCGGCGTGCAGATCATGGTGGTCGACGAGGCCGACCGCATGCTCGACATGGGGTTCATCCCCGACATCGAGCGCATCTTTAAGCTGACCCCGGCCAAGAAGCAGACGCTGTTCTTCTCAGCCACCATGCCGCCGGAAATC
>JBKJSF010000088.1:0-11662 GCA_046595895.1 Caulobacter sp.
GCGCGAAGTACCGCGGCGAGTTCGAAGAGCGCCTGAAGGCGGTGCTCAACGAGGTGATCGCCGCCGAAGGCTCGATCATCCTGTTCATCGACGAGATGCACACCCTGGTCGGGGCCGGCAAGGCCGACGGGGCGATGGACGCCTCCAACCTCCTCAAGCCCGCCCTGGCGCGCGGCGAACTGCACTGCGTCGGCGCCACCACCCTCGACGAGTACCGCAAGCACGTCGAGAAGGACGCCGCCCTGGCCCGCCGCTTCCAGCCGGTGTTCGTCGAGGAGCCGAGCGTCGAGGACACCGTCTCCATCCTGCGTGGCCTGAAGGAGAAGTACGAGCTGCACCACGGGGTGCGTATTACAGATGGGGCCATCGTCGCCGCCGCCACCCTCTCCAACCGCTACATCACCGACCGCTTCCTGCCCGACAAGGCCATCGACCTGATGGACGAGGCCGGCAGCCGCGTGCGCATGGCGGTGGATTCCAAGCCCGAGGACCTCGACGAGATCGACCGGCGCCTGGTGCAGCTGAAGATCGAGCGGGTGGCCCTGCAGAAGGAAACCGACAACGCCTCCAAGGCGCGGCTGGAGAATCTGGAGGTCGAGATCGACGACCTGCAGCACCGCTCCGACGAGATGACCGCCCGCTGGAAGCAGGAGAAGGACAACCGCGGGGCCGAGGCCCAGAGCCGCGAGGCCCTCGAACGCCTCAAGGCCGAACTGATCGCCGCCCAGCGCCGCGGCGACCTGCAGCGGGCCTCGGAGATCGCCTATGGCGAAATCCCCGCCCTCGAAAAGCGCCTGGCCGAGGAAGAGGCCAAGGACGCCGCCCAGCCGGACGTCGCCCCGGAGGTCGTCGATGACCAACAGATCGCCGCCGTGGTCAGCCGCTGGACCGGGGTGCCCGTCGAGAAGATGCTGGAGGGCGAGCGCGAGAAGCTCCTGAAGATGGAGGACGGCCTGCGCGCGCGGGTGGTCGGCCAGGAGGAGGCCCTGGTCGCCGTCTCCGACGCCGTGCGCCGGGCCCGCGCGGGCTTAAAGGACCCGCAGCGGCCGATCGGCAGCTTCCTGTTCCTCGGCCCCACGGGCGTGGGCAAGACCGAACTGACCAAGGCGCTCGCGGGCTTCCTGTTCGATGACGACACCGCGATGGTGCGGATCGACATGAGCGAGTACATGGAAAAGCACAGCGTCAGCCGCATGATCGGCGCGCCTCCCGGCTACGTCGGCTACGACGAGGGCGGGGCCCTGACCGAGAGCGTCCGCCGCCGGCCCTATCAGGTGGTGCTGTTCGACGAGATCGAAAAGGCCCACCCGGACGTCTTCAACGTGCTGCTGCAGGTCCTCGACGACGGGCGGCTGACGGACGGGCAGGGCCGCACGGTCGACTTCCGCAACACCCTGATCATCATGACCTCCAACATGGGCGCCGAATACCTGGCCGCCCAGGGTGAGGGCGAGGACACCGATGCCGTGCGGCCGCAGGTCATGGACGTGGTCCGCAAGAACTTCCGCCCCGAGTTCCTCAACCGCATCGACGAGATCATCCTCTTCAAGCGCCTGGCGCGGGTGGACATGGGCAGCATCGTGCGCATCCAGCTGGCCCGGGTGGAAAAGCTGCTGGCCGACCGCCGCATGGCCATCGCCCTCGACGACGGCGCCCTGCACTGGCTGGCCGAGAAGGGCTATGACCCGGTCTATGGGGCCCGGCCGCTGAAGCGGGTAATCCAGAAGGACCTGGTGGACCCGATTGCGAAGAAGCTGCTGGCGGGGGAGCTGGAGGACGGGAGTGTCATCCAGGTGCGGGCCGGGGATGGGGCGCTGGAGATCGGCAAGGCTAAGGTGCACTAAGCGCGAATTCGCCGAAGGCGCGGGGAGTTATCGCGCCCCGTGCCTTCGGAGCGAGGTGCCTTGCAAGAAAATTTGAATACCTAGGCCTGACGCTTCCCTCGCCGGGGCTTACGAGCCATAGGCCCGTAAACTGGAGTGGCGCTTGATACCTTGCTAGTGATCTCTAAGCACAGGGTCCGAACTGGTCCAATCCATTGCAAAAGAGAAGTCAAACCCATGCTTACGCTTTCACCGTGGGCAATCCGATTTCTATTTGATACCACCGACTTTATAATGTCGGTGCCAACTTTGTCGGTCATGAAGATTTCGATTTCGGATCCCCATTTCGCATCAAGTCGGCCCAAGGTGGATTTAATATAATCAGGGAACGGATTCTTCCCTGTCTTCAGTATTTCTCCAATAAACTCTTTGAGTCGATTGTCTCCAACGCGCGCGGCATAGCCTTCAATGCTTTCTATGAGTGCTTGCTCCATTGCCGCACAAGTCAGTACACATCCATGTCTGACGAGCTGTGCTTGGATGAAAGTGCCCTCATTCGACGGAATGTTGACATTGCTCATGACAGTTTTGGCATGCTTGATCAGGTCGTCCACCTGATCTAGGAGGCCGTGGCTCTTCAGTGTCATTTGACACCGGCAAAGGCATCCACGGCCAAGCGGAGCCTGCTCTTGACGCTCTCATCGTCGGCTGTCGCTCGCTTGTAAGCCTTCTCATAATCAGGATTAACCAATAGGGCGCTGTAAGCAGTCGCTAGCCCGGCACTGTCTGTGACTGGTCCCCGAGCAATCCGGACAGCGCAACCGACCATGACCGAATCGTATACCGCAGCGTTGATTGCATTCTCGGGCCGAAATAGCTTCGGACCGATCGCGTCGCTCAGGGTGCGAAGCGTATCCTCGAATGTCTTTAGCTTTGCCGCAGTGGCTTCCTTCGACGTATCTTTCGCGGCCTCTAGGTAATTGTCCAAGAATACGCGCATCGGACGCGTATAGTTGTTTCGGTCATCTAAGAAGGCGAAAAAACGGAGTATTAATTCTTCGTCCTTAAGGCGAGGGCTTCTTCGGCCATATATGTCTCTCCATGCGGTTCGGTCGGCCATCTTCTCAAGTTGACCAACGAATTCTCCATGACTCACGCAAGCTCGGATTTCTTGGGGAGAAAGGCGTAGGCCACCGGTGTTTATTCTCTCAAACACCTCATAAATGCTTCTATCTTTCTTCGTGGGATGATCTTGGCGGAAGATGGTTGTGTGAATGAGATAGTTCTCGATCTCTTGCTGATCATCGATGTCGAGTTGCGAGAAAGTCTTACCCGTCCACGGTTCTGCTACCTCTTGCAGTGAGAACGGAGTTTCGACGTCTACAGTCTTCTGCCCTTGTTTTCTGGTTTTTCGATCCCAGACACCAGCCATAAATCGCTGCAAGGTTATGAGTCTTTGTTGTCCGTCCACTATAAGTTGCTTTTTATCTTTGAGGTATACGAAAATTCCTGGGACGGGGAGCCCCAAAAGAATAGACTCAATAAAGCGTGAGGCTTGTTTTTGATTCCAAACGAACTTCCGCTGAAATGGCGCGGGAATTAGAAGCTCGTTTCCTAAACGTCTTTGAAGATCAAAAACTGATAAGTCTGCCCCATAGGAAGTGATTTTGAATTTTGTGGCGGGAGCGACTTCGAGTTCGGTGTCGTCATCGACGTTCTTATCGTCTTCGACTTCAAAGAATTGAAGTTGACCGTCGGTCGTCTCTATCGACTCATCCGGATTGAGCTTAGCCATTTTAAACGAGTTCCCTCTTTCCGTGATGTTGCAACGCCAAGGGTTGGAGGGAAAGTGCTCACGGCAAGGTAGGGCTCAGATTTTGGCGTTGCAAACATGTCCTGGTAGAAACCCGGCGCAACTGTCGGCAATTTACAGCCTGTGAGCACCGCCCCACCCAACTCCCCATGGCGTGACGACGAACTCGACCTGATCGTCGCCGAGTACTTCGCCATGCTCGCCCTCGAACAATCGGGCGCGCCCTACGCCAAAGCCCGCCACGCCGAACGCCTCATGGCCCTGACCGGCCGCTCGCACCGCTCCGTCGAGTTCAAGTTCATGAACATCTCGGCGGTGCTGGAGCAGGAGCTGGCCCTGCCGCGCATCCGTGGCTACCGCCCGATGGACAACTACCAGGCCGCCATCTTCCCGGCCATCGAGCGCTACCTGACCGCCAACCCCGCCGTGCTGGCGGCAGCCCAGGCGCCGCAGGCTCCGGCCGCCAACCTCCCGGCGCAATGGCCCCAGGCGGCGGAGGCGGGCCTGCTGTTCGTCGAGGCCCCGCCGCCTCTGCTGCTGAAACCCCGCAAACCCCGCCCCGAGGGGCTGGAGCGGCTGGTCCGCAAGTTCGACCCCGTGGAGCGCGACTTCCGCAACCGCGCGCTCGGCCGGGCCGGGGAGGAACTGGTGCTGCACGCCGAGCGCCGTCGGCTGGGCGACGCCGGGGCCGGCCGGCTGGCCGAGGCGGTGCGCTGGGTGGCCGATCTCGACGGCGACGGGGCGGGCTACGACATCCTGTCGTTCGAGCCGGACGGCGCCCGCCGGCTGATCGAGGTCAAGACCACCACCGGCGTCGCCACCACCCCCTTCTTCCTGACCTGCAACGAAGAGGCCTTCGCCCGCGAGAAGGCCGACGAATTCCGCCTGGCCCGCGTCTATGACTTCCGGACCGCGCCGCGCATGTTCGAACTGGTCCCGCCGCTGTCCGACCATGTGGTGCTGGAGACGGAAACCTGGCGGGCCGGATTCAGCTGACGGCCGCCCCATCCAAGCTCCGCTCGCGCGTCGCATACGGAAACGGGTGGCCAAGACTGCGTCAGCCGCCGTGAGGGGTCCCTTCTCCCCTTGCGGGAGAAGGTGGCGCGAAGCGCCGGATGAGGGGTCGATAGGTCCGTAAGCTGCGCAGAGGTGGTGGCGACGGGCTGTGTCGGAGACCGGGGAGCCCCCTCAACCGCCCCTTCGGGGCACCTTCTCCCGCGAGCGGAGAAGGGAGCCCAGAGGCGAACTCACAGGCGCCTGCTTGGGCGGCCATATGCGATTGCCCTGCGGCTGGCCAACTCCGCGAGCAGCTCAGGCAGACAAAATCTCCTGCTTCAAAGCCTCTTCCACAGCGCCCGGATTGGTCGCGATCACGGCCAGCAGAACCCTATCCGAAGCGCCGAGTTTCCGGCCCTGCTCCCAACCTTCCACGGTCCGGGCGGGAATGCCAAAACGCGTCTCGAACTCGCGCGTGTTCTTCGCCACCGCCTTGCGGATCGCCTTCACTCGCGCCGCCGGCATCGGGTTGAAGTGACGGGTCTCCAGAGCGACCTCGCCGCGACGGTGCGCGATGGCTTCGCGAAGGCCAGCTTCGATTTCGAGCCCGATTTCAGTCCGCTTGGTCATCAGTCAACTCCTTGATCAGGGCCTTGTAGAGCTTCTTCTCTTCCGCCGTGAGGTCGCTCTTGTCGGCCTTGGGATAGGCCGTCAGGAGGTAGACTGTCTCATCGGCCAGAAGGCAGTAGTAGATTGTCCGGCCACCCCCGCTCTTGCCGGTCTGGCCGTAGCCGAACCGGGCCTTGCGAAGGCCGCCGGTGTTCTGGATGACGTCGCCCATGGTGGGATCGGCGGCGATTTCGTTCTCCATCGTCGTGACATCGACGTCGGTGGCGCCGAGCTTCCGGAGCCGCTTCAAGCCCTTCTCGTAGGATTTGGTTCGGACGATCTCCATGCAGTGAATATACGCAGATGGCGTATTGAAGCGCAACCGGTTTCTACGCAGATGGCGTAATGCTCCGCAACCCAATTGGGTCACCGATCTGGACGGCGACGGCGCTGGCTATGACATCCTGTCGTTCGAGCCCGGCGTGTCTCCTGCCCAGAGCAGGCAGGCGGCCTGGCAAGAGGGGACTGGTTCGCCGCGCACCTTTTCGCCGATCATGCTCAGGCGTCGGCGGCGGCGTACCTGTCCCCGGTCAGCGCCGATCGGGGACAGGAACGCCGGCCCAGACGGATGCGCTCTCACGGCACCCGAACCGCGCGGCGATCCAGTCCCCAGAGCAGCAAAAAGCGCAGCTAAATCATATATTTAAAGAATATGTCTAGACATATTCATCGGCGATTCGGCCGTCCGCGGCGGCCGTGTCACGCCCTGTAGGTCGGTCGGGGCACTGGGCGACCCACAATCGGCAACGCCCGACCTACGCCGGACCAACGCGCCGACCTACATCCGGCAACATCCGACCAACCGAAAAACCACGCAAAAACAAGCCCCTGGACGTCATCAGGCGCCTACCGCGGCGCGATCCTGGTATAATGGTTGGTCGCTTCGATAAGCCCCCCGGACCGAAGCCTCACACCCCCGGTCGCGAATAGTCCACCAGCCCCGCCCCGAACACCGCCGCCACCACGGCCGGGCGGCGATCGCTGATGTCCTCGTCCTCGTGCTCGTCGATCTCCTCGGGGTATTTCAGTTCCACCCGGAAGGCGCCGTCTTCCAGCACATAGGCCAGCGTCGCCCATTCGCCCTTGTCGTCCACCTGCCGGGCGGCGTCCCAATGGGCCTCGATGACCGCCTCCAGCATCGGCGGGCAGAGGCGGTAGTGGATGGTGTCGGGGTCTTCGGGATCGTCGAAGTAGAGGTCGGCGGTCAGGCCGTCGGCATCGATCTCGGCGTAGACCAGCAACTTTGTCGCCGTCTCGTCGGCGGCCTCCAGGGCCAGGCGGCCGATTTCCTGGTGGTAGGGTTCGAGGTCGGCGGTCTGGGCGGGGGTCATGGCGCACAGATGGCGCCTGCCCTCGGCGCTGTCGAGGTCAGACCAGGTCGGCCAGGGCCTCGCTATCGGCCCACAGGGCGGCGCAGGCGGCGTCGTCCCGGGCCAGGACGGAGGCCGGCACGGTCTCCAGGCCCTTGCCGCGCACGGCGATGTAGTCGCCGCGGGCTCCGGCCCAGCGGGGGTGGGTGGCCAGCTCGGCCAGCAGCCGGCCGGAGTTCATTGGGGTGCTGACCCGCTTGCCGCGCACCACCAGCGGCAGGATGAAGCGGAAGACCAGCGACAGGGGGAAGGGATAGTCCCGCGCCAGGCCGGTGCCGGGGGTGAAGCCGGGGTCGAAGGCGGCGACCATCACGTCGGGCCGGTCGGCGGCCAGGCGATGGGCCAGCTGGCGGGCGGTCATGACGTTGCACAGCTTGGAGGTGGAATAGGCGCGGCGGCCGGCGATCCCCGGCTTGGCGTCGCGCTCGGGGTCGGTCTCCGGATGGGCCAGGCGGCGGGCATCGGCGTGATGCGGCGGCGGCATGCCGGTCTGCTCGGCCGGGTCGTGGGTGCCGCTGGCGGTCAGGATGATGCGGCCGTTCGGGGCCATGCGCGGCAGCAGCAGGCGGATGAGCAGGTGATGGGCCAGGTGGTTGGCCGCGAAGGTCAGGTCATAGCCCTGAACACTACGCCCGCCGGTAACATTTTGCAGGCCGGCGTTGAGCAGCAGGACGTCGATGGTTGGACCCTGGGCGACGCGGGCGGCGAAGGCGCGGACCTGTTCGAGGTCGGCCAGGTCCAGGGGCTTGATGTCGACGCGCCCGTCGAAAGCGGCCGGGGCCCGGTCCGGCCGTCGCGCCCCGACCGCCAGCGAGGCGCCGTCCTTCAACAGCCGCCGGGCGGCGACCTGTCCGATCCCCGCCGTTCCGCCCGTCATCACGATCCGCATCGCCGCAGCTCCTAAGTTGGTCAACCAACCAAATAAAGGAGATGGAGGATCACGGCAAGGGGGCCAACCAGCGGTGGGCGGCGTCCTCGAGAATTGCGCCGGCCGCGTCGAGCGGAAAGGCCGGGTCGTTCAGCCAGGCCATCATCAGGCCGTCGAAGGCTGCCTTCAGTGTGGCGGCCAGGGCGAGGTCACGATCACCCGGAACCGCGCGCCCGGCGGCGGCGGCGAAGGTCAGAGCGGTCTCCTCGGTGGCGGCGGCGTTGAGATCGCGCAGGACGGCGGCCAGTCCGGGGTGGCTCAATGCCTGGGCCGCGAAGGCCAGCCTGACCCGGAAGAAGTCGGCGTCGGCCTCCACCCCGCTCCGGGCGTCGGCGAAGAAGGCAGCCAGCTGGTCGCCGGGAGCAGTGGCGTCCCTCCGGGTCCGCAGCCGTTCACGGTAGGCCTCCAGCGAGCGGCGTAAAGCCGCCTCCAGCAGGGCGTCCTTGGTCGGGAAGTGGTAGTGCATCAGCCCCGGCGTGATGCCGGCCTCGGCGGCGATGGTCTTGACGCTGGCCGCCTCCAGCCCCTCGCGGGCGACGACAGCGAAGGCCGCCTCGATAAGGCGTTCGCGAGTCAGGTTGCGCTTGGTGGCGGTCATCGCGCCACGATGCCCGATGCGGCCCGGCTGCAAAAGGCCGGCTCTGACGCCACTGCGCCCTTTACGGTGGGGCCGTCGTTGCGCGACCTTGGTCCCATGACCGCCCCCCGACCGCTGACGCCCTTCGAGGGCATGGATATCCGCAGCCTGATCGACGCCCGCGCCGCCTGGCGCGGCGACCACCCGTTCCTGGTCTGGGAGCCCTTCGAAGGGGATGGGCGGACCTGGTCCTATGCGCAGTTCGCCGACGCCGTCCGCCGGCTGGCGGCCGGGCTGCAGGCGCGGGGGGTCGGCGTCGGCGACCGGGTGTTGGTGCATCTGGAAAACTGCCCGGAGTCGGTGATCAGCTGGCTGGGCTGCGCCTACGCCGGGGCCGTGCCGGTGACGACCAATACGAAGTCGAGTCTCGACGAGGTGCGCTATTTCGCCGAGCACAGCGGCGCCGTCGGGGCGATCACCCAGCCTATGCTGGCGGATCTGGTGCGGGAGGCGGCGCCGCGGCTGGCCTGGACCGTGGTAACCGACAATGACAGCGGCGAGGCGGCGACGGCCGAGGGGTTCAAGCCCTTCACCGCCCTCGACGCCGACCCCGCCACCCTCGCAGCGCGTCTGCACGATCCCTGGGCCCATTTCGGCATCCAGTATACGTCCGGCACCACAGCCCGGCCCAAGGCGGTGCTGTGGACCCACGCCAACGCCCTGTGGGGCGGGCGGATGTGCGCCCAGAACGAAGGCCTGACACCGGACGACGTGCATCTGGTCTACCTGCCGCTATTCCACACCAACGCCCAGGTCTACTCGGTGCTGGCTGCCTTCTGGGCCGGGGCGACGGCGGTGTTGATGCCGAAATTTTCGGCCAGCCGCTTCTGGCCGGTGTCGCTGAAGCACGGCTGTACCTGGACCTCGATGATCCCCTTCTGCCTGAAGGCGCTGGCGGCGCTACCCGTGCCGGCCCACAGCTACCGCAACTTCGGCAACGGCATCTGCGATCCGGCCACCGACCGCCTGTTCGGCGTCAAGACGGTCGGCTGGTGGGGCATGACCGAGACCATGACCCACGGCACGGTCGGCTCGCCCACCGCGCCCGACGCACCGATGTCGATGGGCCGGCCCTCGCCCGCCTACACCATCCACGTGCTGGACGAAGAGGGGCAACCGGTCGCGATCGGAGAGACCGGCGACCTGCTGGTCGGCGGCATTCGGGGGCTGTCGCTGTTTCTGGAGTACGCGAGCGATCCAGAGGCGACGGCCAAGGCCTTTACCGAAGACGGCCTGTTCATCACCGGCGACCGCGTCCGGGTGGCTGAGGAAGGCTACCTCTATTTCGCCGACCGCTCGAAGGACATGCTCAAGGTCGGAGGCGAGAACGTCGCGGCGTCGGAGATCGAGCGGGTGGTGGCCTCGGTGCCCGGCGTTGGCGAGGTGGCGGTGGTCGCCAAACGCCATCCGATGCTGGACGAAGTTCCGGTGGCCTTCGTCATCGCGCCCGGCGGGACAGACGGGCTGGAGGCGGCGATCCTCGCGGCCTGCAAGGCTCAGCTGGCCAGCTTCAAGCAGCCGCACGAGGTCCGCTTCGTCGACAGCTTCCCGCGCGCGACCCTGGAGAAGGTGGCCAAGAACGAGCTGCGCAAGCTGCTGGAGGCCTGATCAGTCGAGGCCGAACTCTGAGGGATCGAGGTCGATCAACTGACCGTCGGCGGTCCCGCCATCCGGCCGGTCGATCTCGATGGTGTAGCGGAGACGGCCATCGGCGGCGCGGGTGATGGCGACGATCGTGCCGACGTCCCCCGCCTGCAGGCCGGCGGCTGGAAGATCGACGAGCAGTGTCACCCCGTCGTGCTCCGCCGGCGGCAGCATCAGTTGTCGTCCATCTTCAGGGCGGCGATGAAGGCTTCCTGCGGGATCTCGACCTTGCCGAACTGGCGCATGCGCTTCTTGCCGGCCTTCTGCTTGTCGAGCAGCTTGCGTTTGCGGCTGGCGTCGCCGCCGTAGCACTTGGCCGTCACGTCCTTGCGCAGGGCGCGGACCGTCTCGCGGGCGATGATCCGGCCGCCGATGGCCGCCTGGATGGGGATGACGAACATGTGGGGCGGGATCAGCTCCTTCATCTTCTCGACCATGCCCCGGCCGCGCTGTTCGGCGCGGTCGCGGTGGACCAGCATGGAGAGGGCGTCGACCGGCTCGGAATTGACCAGGATCTGCATCTTCACCAGGTCGCCGATCCTGTGGCCCTCGATCTGGTAGTCGAAGCTGGCGTAGCCCTTGGAGATGGATTTCAGCCGGTCGTAGAAGTCGAAGACCACCTCGTTGAGCGGCAGGTCATAGACCAGCAGGGCGCGGCTGCCGACGTAGGAGAGTTCGCGCTGCTGGCCGCGGCGGTCCTGGCAGAGCTTGATGACGCCGCCGAGGTATTCGTCGGGGGTCAGGATGGTGGCCTTGATCCAGGGCTCGCTGATGGTGTCGATCTTGACGGGGTCGGGCAGGTCGGCCGGGTTGTGCAGCTCGATCTCGCCGCCGTCGTGCATCAGGCCGATCTTGTAGACGACGCTGGGGGCCGTCGCGATCAGGTCGAGGTCGAACTCGCGGGAGAGGCGCTCCTGGATGATCTCCAGGTGAAGGAGGCCGAGGAATCCGCAGCGGAAGCCGAAGCCCAGCGCGGCGCTGGTTTCCATCTCGTAGCTGAAGCTGGCGTCGTTCAGGCGCAGGCGGCCGATGGCGGCGCGCAGGTCCTCGAAGTCGGCGGCATCGACGGGAAAGAGGCCGCAGAACACCACCGGCTGCACTTCCTTGAAGCCGGTCAGGGCCTGGGCGGTGGGCTTCTTCTCGTCGGTGATGGTGTCGCCGACGGCGGCGTCGGCGACCTCCTTGATCTGGGCGGTGAAGAAGCCGACCTCGCCCGGGCCGAGCGCATCGACCGGCGTGTTCTTGGGCAGGAAGACCCCGACCCGGTCGACCAGGTGGGTCTTGCCGGCGTTCATCATCTTGATGCGCTGGCCGGCCTTCAAGGACCCGTCGAAGACCCGGACCAGCACGATGACGCCGAGGTAGGCGTCATACCAGGCGTCGACCAGCAGGGCTTTCAGCGGCGCATTCGAGTCGCCCTTGGGGGCGGGCAGGCGGGTGACGATGGCTTCCAGCACGTCGTCGATGCCAAGGCCGCTCTTGGCGCTGCAGAGGACGGCGTCGGAGGCGTCGAGGCCGATGACGTCCTCGATCTGCTGGCGGATGCGGTCGGGCTCGGCGGCCGGCAGGTCGATCTTGTTGAGGACCGGGACGATCTCGTGGTTGTTGTCGATGGCCTGGTAGACGTTGGCCAGCGTCTGGGCCTCGACGCCCTGGCTGCTATCGACCACCAGGATCGAGCCCTCGCAGGCGGCCAGGCTGCGGCTGACCTCATAGGCGAAGTCGACGTGGCCAGGCGTGTCCATCAGGTTCAGGACATAGGTCTCGCCGTCGCGGGCCTTG
>JBKJSF010000160.1:0-29076 GCA_046595895.1 Caulobacter sp.
CCAGCGCATGCCGTGGGACTGGACGATGCCCTTGGGAATGCCGGTCGTGCCGGAGCTGTAGATGATATTGAAGGGGTCTTTTTTCTCGATGGTGACCGGGGTGGGCTTGGCTCCGACCGGCGGCAGCCAGGCGGCGAAGCTGTCGCCGGCGATCGATTCGTCGAGCGCTATGCGGCGGGCGGTGACCTCGCCGATGACGCCGCTCATCAGCTCGGCGACGGCCTTGTCGAGGAAGAACAGCGTCGCGCCGCTGTCGGCGATCATCCCGACCAGCTGCTCGGCGGTGGAGGAGGGGGCCAGCGGCGCCGCCGCGATCCCGGCCCGCAGGCAGCCGAGGAACAGCACCGCGTAGTTGATCGAGGTGGTGGCGCAGATGGCCACCGCCTGGCGCTGGGCGACGCCGTCGCGCTGCAGGCCGGCGGCGACACGGTCCATCAGGGCGTCGAGTTCTGCCCAGGTAATGGATTGGCCGTCCTGCCAGAGGGCCGGATGGTCCGGCCGGGCGGCGGCATGCTCGCGCATGATGTCGGCGAGGTTGCCGAAGTCGGCGGCGCGGAACTGGTCGAGGATCGAGGTCATGGACTCACCCATCAGATCCTTCTCCCGCTTGTCGGGAGAAGGTGGCCCCCGAAGGGGGTCGGATGAGGGCAGAGCGGAAGCTGGAAGGCTTGCGCCAGCTAAATCGTCGGAAGCCGGCGCTGCCCTCATCCGTCGGCTTCGCCGCCACCTTCTCCCGACGAGCGGGAGAAGGGAACGGTGTGGTGGCTACTTCAAGCCGGCGAACGTCCCGCCTTCGGCGGCCAGCTTTTCCAGCAGGGCCGAGGGCTTGAAGAAGTCGCCGTGTTTGTCCTGGTAGTGCTTCAGGCGCTCGACCACGGTCTTCAGGCCGACGCTGTCGCCATAGTGCATCGGGCCGCCGCGATAGACCGGCCAGCCGTAGCCGTTGACCCACACGGTATCAATGTCCGAGGCGCGGATGGCCTTGCCCTCTTCGAGAATCTTGGCCCCCTCGTTGATCATCGTGAAAATCGTCCGCTCGAGGATCTCGTCGTCGCCGAGGTCGCGCGGGTTGGTCCCGGCCTTGGTGGCGAAATCCGTGATGATCTTCTCGGTGATGGGCGAAGGCTTGGCGTTGCGGTTCTCGTCGTAGTCGTAATATCCCGCGCCGGTCTTCTGGCCGCGACGGTCCATCTCGCAGAGCACCTCGCGGATGGTCGAGCCGGAGGACTTCTCGGCGTTCCAGCCGATGTCGAGGCCGGCCAGATCGCTCATCGCGAACGGCCCCATCGGGAAGCCGAAGTCGTAGAGCACGCGATCGACGTCCCAGGGCATGGCGCCCTCGGCCACAACCGCCTGGGCCTGGCCCTGGCGGCTGGAGAGCATGCGGTTGCCAACGAAGCCGGGGCAGACCCCGACCAGGACGCCGACCTTGCCGATGGTCTTGGCCAGCTTCATCGAGGTGGCGATGACCGGCTTGGAGGTCTTGTCGCCGCGGACGATCTCGAGCAGGCGCATGACGTTGGCCGGCGAGAAGAAGTGCAGGCCGATGACGCTTTCCGGACGGCTGGTGGCCGAGGCGATCTCGTCGACGTTCAGGTAGCTGGTGTTGGTCGCCAGGATGGCGCCCGGTTTGGCGATTTTGTCCAGCTTGCCGAAGATGTCCTTCTTGATGTCCATGTTCTCAAACACGGCCTCGATGATCAGGTCGCAGTCGGCCAGTTCGCTGAGGTCGAGGGAGCCGGTCAGGGCGGCCATGCGCTTTTCGACATCGTCCTGGGTCAGGCGGCCCTTCCTGGCGGTGTTCTCGTAGTTCTTGCGGATGACGCCGAGGCCGCGATCGAGCGCCTCCTGCTTCATCTCGACGATCTTCACCGGGATGCCGGCGTTGAGGAAGTTCATCGAGATGCCGCCGCCCATGGTGCCGGCCCCGATGACGCCGACCGACTTGATCGGCAGCAGTTCGACATCGTCACCGACGTCGGGGATCTTGTTGGCGGCGCGTTCGGCGAAGAAGACGTAGCGCTGCGCGGCCGACTGCGGGCCGGTCATCAGCTCCATGAACAGCTTGCGCTCGACTTTCAGGCCTTCCTCGAAGGGCAGGTTCACCGCCGCCTCAATGCACTGGATGTTGCTCTCGGGGGCCTTGAAGCCGCGGAACTTGCGGGCATTGGCCGCTCGGAAGTCGGCGAAGACCTGGGGGTCGGCCTTCACTTCGCGGTCGCGCACCTTCTTCAGCGGCCAGTTTTCGGCGACGGCCTTTTTCGCGAAGGCGATGGCTCCTTCGCGAAGTTTGCCTTCCTCGACCAGTTCATCGACCAGGCCCATGGCGGCGGCCGCTTTGGCCGGCGTGTGGCTGCCGCTGGTCATCATCTCCAGGGCCTTCTCGGCGCCGACGATGCGGGGCAGCCGCTGGGTGCCGCCGGCCCCCGGCAGCAGGCCGAGGCTCACTTCTGGCAGGCCGAGTCTGGCCGAGGGAACGGCCACGCGGTAGTGGGCGACGAGCGCCACCTCCAGACCGCCGCCGAGCGCTGTGCCGTGGATCGCGGCGACCACCGGCTTGGGCGAATTTTCCATCATGCCCTGAACGTCGAACAGGCTGGCGCCCTTGGCCGCTCCGCCGAACTCGCTGATGTCGGCGCCGGCGATGAAGGTGCGGCCGTCGCAGATCAACACGATGGATTTCACCGCCTCGTCGGCGATGGCGGCCTTGAAGCCTTCGAACAGGCCGTCGCGCACGCCGGACGACAGCGCATTCACCGGCGGGCTGTTCAGGGTGATGACGGCGACGTCGCCTTCATTGGAGAGGTCGGTGACGGAATTGATTGCGGCCATGGCGTTGCGCCCCTATCGTCGTTGAAACACTTGTTTGAGTGCAAACTGCCGAGCCGGACCGCGAGAGTCCAGCCCGACCTAGAGGGAGCCTGTTCATGGACCTGGATTTCCTGCCCGAGCACGCCGAGTTCCGCAAAGAAGTGCGGAGCTGGATCGAGGACAATTTTCCGAAAGCCATCCGCGACAAGCAGGCGACCGGCGAGCACCTCAACAAGGAAGAGATCCTGTCCTGGCACAGGATCCTCCACAAGAAGGGCTGGCTGACGCCGTCCTGGCCGGCGCAGTACGGCGGCACGGGCTGGGACGCCGTGCGCAAGTACATCTTCAGTGAGGAATTGGCCCGGGCCAACACCACCGGGCCGTCGTTTGGCCTCGGGATGATCGGGCCGGTCCTCTACACCTTCGGCTCCGACGACCAGAAAGAAAATCTGTTAAAGCCGACGCTGGCGGGCGATATCTGGTGGTGCCAGGGCTACAGCGAGCCCGGCGCTGGCTCCGACCTCGCGGGTCTCTCGACCAAGGCCGAGCGCTTCACCGGCGAGGACGGCCGCGAATACTACAAGGTCAACGGCCAGAAGACCTGGACCACGCAGGGCCACTTCGCCGACTGGGGCTTCTTCCTGGTCCGCACCGACTTCACCGCCAAGAAGCAGGAGGGCATCACCTTCCTGCTGATCGACATGAAGACCCCGGGCATCAGCGTCCGGCCGATCATCACCATCGACGGCGGCCACGAGGTCAACGACACCTTCCTGGAAGACGTCATCGTGCCGGTGGAAAACCGCATCGGCGAGGAGAACAAGGGCTGGACGGTCGCCAAGTACCTGCTCGGCCATGAGCGCACCGGCATCGCCGGCGTCGCCCGCTCCAAGCGCGGCATCGAGCGCCTGCGCGAAGTCGCCGCCGGCCAGCTGGCCGACGACGGCAGGCCGCTGATCAACGACCCCGACTTCCGCCGCAAGATCGCCGAGCTGGAAGTCGACCTGCAGGCGCTGGAATACACCGAGCTGCGCACCCTGGCCGGCGAGAGCAGCGGCAAGGGCCCCGGCCCGGAAGCGTCCTTGCTCAAAGTCAAAGGGACGGAGGTCGGCCAACGGCTGACCGAACTGACCCTGGAGGCAGCCGACCACTACGGCGCGCCCTACTTCCGAGGCTTCCCCAAGGATGGCGGCAACGCCCTGCCCATCGGTCCCGACTTCGCCTTCAAGGCCGGGCCGGTCTACTTCAACATGCGCAAGACCTCGATCTTCGGCGGCTCCAACGAGATCCAGCGCAACATCATGGCCAAGGCGGTGCTGGGGCTCTAAGCGACCTAACCCCCGCACTGCTTGGCGAGCAGATTCCTGCCGCAAGCCACTTCTCGGTCATCCGCGACCCGCGGCTTTCGCCATGGGATCATCACAGCCTATTCTCTGTGGAGCTATGCTACCCTTGGGGCTCTGGCGTGGGAGCGCACCAAGCCGCGCGGTGGCAAGGAAGGCGAAACCTCCGTCGTCTATCCGACTGAAATATCTGTTTCAGTTGAGTTGGAGAAGTGACCATGCCCCCCGATGGTCCCGCCGAAGTTGATCTGCACGTCGGCCGCCGCATTCGTCAGCGGCGCAAGGCGCTCAGCGTCACCCAGGAACAGCTGGCGGACAGCCTGGGCCTGACCTTTCAGCAGGTGCAGAAATACGAGCGCGGGGCCAATCGCGTCTCGGCCTCGAAGCTCTACCAGATCGCCGCCACCCTGCAGACGCCGGTGGCCTACTTCTTCGACGGCCTCAGCGACCCAGAGGACCAGCCGGTGATCGGCGAGACCGGCTTCGACCGGGCGATCAACGAATTCCTGATGAGCCCGGAGGGGCTCGAGATCGCCTCCCTGTTCGTGCGCATCGAAAAGCCCGGCCTGCGCCGCCAGATGGTCCATCTGATGCGGGCCATCGTCGAAGAGTAACCATCTTCCCCCGTAGAACGCGCGGCTATCGCGTGAACCAAGGTGTTCAAAACCGCGGCAACCGCCGTGAGTGTCCCTTCTCCTGCAAGAGGAGAAGGGCGCCCAGAGGCGAACTCACAAATGGCCGCAGCCATCGGTGACTGCGCTGCGCTACGGTGAGGATGGCGCTTCCCCTTTCCCCGCCTGACCCCCTAAGCTGCCCGCAACGCCGGCCGCCATAGCGCCGGGGACGGGAGGCCTGGTGACTTTGACGACCCGCCGATGGGTGCTGGCCCACCATGTGCGCGGCGCGCCGACGCCTGACGACTTCCGGCTGGAGACCGCCGAGCTTCCGGACCTGGCCGAGAACCAGTTCCGGGCGCGCACCATCCTGGCCTCGGTGGATCCCGGCATGCGCTCGCGGCTGTCCGGTGGCGACAGCTACGCCGGGGCCATGAAGCTCGGCGAAGGCATCGACGGTTTCGCGGTGGCCCAGGTCGAGGAGAGCAACAATCCGAACTTCGCGCGCGGCGACGTCCTCGCCGCCGGCGGCGGCTGGCGCGAGCACCTGATCTCCGACGGCCGCGGCGTCATCCAGAAGATCCCCGCCGAATGGAAGCCAAAAGGCGTGCCGCTGGGGGCCTGGATCGGCGTGCTGGGCGTGCCCGGGATGACGGCCTGGTTCGGCTTGCATCGCGTGGCCCAGGCCAAGGAGGGCGAAACCCTGCTGGTCACCTCGGCCGCCGGCCCGGTCGGGGCCACCGCCGGCCAGATCGGCAAGAAGCTGGGCCTGCGCGTAGTCGGCGTCGCCGGGGGCCCGAAGAAATGCGCCTGGCTGAAGGACGAGACCGGGTTCGATGAGGTCATCGACTACAAGGCCGCGCCCGATCTCACCGTCGCCATCGCCGCTGCCTGTCCCAAGGGCGTCGACATCCTGTTCGACAATGTCGGCAACCAAAGCATCGACCGCGTTCTGCCGATGATGCGCCTGCGCGGCCGCGTCGTCGTCTCCGGCCAGGTCGCCGATTACAACGTCGAGGCCGCCGACCGGGTGGGCATCAAGAACACCAGCGTCTTCATCACCCACCGCGTCCGCATGGAGGGGCTGGTGGTGTTCGACGACCTGCGCGGCTTCCCCCAAGCGCAGGCGACCCTGGCCGGCTGGATCGCCGACGGCTCGTTGAAGATCGCCATCGAGGAGTTCGATGGCCTCGAATCCCTCCCCGAGGCTTTCTGCGGCCTGTTCCGTGGCGAAAACTTCGGCCGCCGCCTCGCTCGCCTCAGCCCGGATCCCGCATGACCCACCAGCTCCTCCGGAACTACAGCCGCTTCCGCTTCGACCGCGGCGGCCGGGTGTTGACGGTGACCATCACCGGCAATGCGGTGAACGCCGTCGACGCGGCCATGCACGAGGAACTCGCCCGCCTGTTCATCGAGCTGCAGGCCGACGAGGACAGCGACCTGATCATCCTCACCGGCCAGGGCCGCGCCTTCTGCGCCGGCGGCGACTTTGACTGGTTCGACGAACAGATCACCAAGCCCTCGACCTTCCGCGCCATCACCCACGACGCCAAGCGCATCGTCTCCAGCCTGCTGGAACTCGAAAAGCCGATTATCTGCCGGATGAACGGGGC
This sequence comes from Caulobacter sp., assembly GCA_046595895.1. Taxonomy (GTDB): domain Bacteria; phylum Pseudomonadota; class Alphaproteobacteria; order Caulobacterales; family Caulobacteraceae; genus Caulobacter. The sequence continues at coordinate 6,382 of JBKJSF010000160.1, forward strand.
GGCTGCGGGTCTGGGCGCCACCATCGCCTTGCTGTGCGACGTAATCATTGCCGACGAGACAGCGAAGATCGGCGATCCCCACGTCAAGGTCGGGCTGGTGGCCGGCGATGGCGGGGCGGTGATCTGGCCGCAGCTGATCGGTTTTGCCCGCGCCAAGGAACTGCTGCTCACCGGCGACCTGATCCGCGCCGACGAGGCCGCCCGCATGGGCCTGATCAACTACGCCGTTCCGGCCGATCAGCTCGATGCCAAGGTCGCCGAACTGGCCGGCAAGATCCTCGCCAATCCCCGCTGGGCCGTGCGCTGGACCAAGACCATCGCCAACATCGCCCTCAAGCAGCTGGCGGTCAGCACCAGCGACGCCGCCGTCGCCTACGAGATGCTCTCCAACATGACCGCCGACCGCGCCGAGGCGGTGAACGCGTTCCGCGAACGGCGGCCGCCGAAACTGACGGGGGAGTGAGGATGGCCCATCACCGTTCCTTCTCCCGCTTGTCGGGAGAAGGTGGCCCCCGAAGGGGGTCGGATGAGGGCAGCACCGACGCCGGAAGGCAGTGCGCCCGAAACCTTCGCAAGCCGGTACGGCGCTCATCCGTCGGCTTCGCCCGACAAGCGGGAGAAGGGCATGAGTGAGCCCGACCACGTCACCCAACTGCGCAGCCAGTTGCAGCGCTTCGTCGCCGAGAAGGCGCCGCGCCAGAAGCGACGCGAATGGGACCGCAACCATTCTTTCCCGCGCGACCTCTACGCCGATTTGGCCGCCATGGGCCTTTGCGGCCTGACGGTGCCGGAAGAATACGGCGGCTCGGGCCCCGACATCCTCGCCGCCGTCGCCGCCATCGAGGAGCTGTGCAGGGCGGGGTCTTTCCTCGCCGGCCCCTTCATCCAGTGCGCCTTCTACGGCGGCATGAACATCCTCGAGAACGGCTCGCCGGAGCAGAAGGCGGAACTCCTTCCAAAACTGGCGAAAGGCGAGCTGTTCTTCGCCTACGGCCTCTCCGAACCCGATGTCGGCGGCGACCTTTCGGCCGTCACCACCCGCGCCCGGCGCGAAGGCGACGAGATCGTCATCGACGGGGCCAAGCGCTGGTGCACCGGGGCCGACTTTGCCGACTACATCTACTGCCTGGTTCGCTCCGACCCCGAGGCGCCGGCCCGCCAGGGCCTCAGCTTTGTGCTGATCCCGACGGCTGCGCCCGGCGTCACGATCACGCCCCTCGACCATGTGAACCTGCGCTACACCCTCTCCAGCGACGTTCACTTCGACGGCGTCCGACTGCCGGCCTCGGCCATCGTCGGCGGCGAAGCCAAGTGGAACCGGGGCTGGGGCATGCTGGCCGGTCGGGCGCTCGATATCGAGAAGCTGGAGATCAGCGCCTGCGCCTTTGGGCTCGCCCAGGCGGCGCTGGAGGAGGCCTGGGCCTATGCGCAGGAGCGCGTTCAGTTCGGCAAACCGATCAGCGGCCACCAGGCCGTCCGCCACGCCCTGGTCGATGCCAAGACCAAACTCGAGGCCTGCCGGCTGATGCTGTATCACGCGGCAAACCTCGCCAACGACCGACAGCCATGCGCCGCCGAAACCAGCATGGCCAAGCTGTTCATCGGCGAGACCGGCGTCGAGATCGCCCTGGCTTGCCAGAGGGTCATGGGCGCCTACGCCATGAGCGCCGACTACGACATCGAACGAAACGTCCGCGACCTGCTGAGCATGCCCATCGTCGGCGGCAGCTCGAACATGCAACGCAACAATCTTGCCGCCCTCTGGCGGCTGGCGGGATGAGCATGAACCCGGTCGAAGTCGCCCAAACCTTCCAGGACGAACTCCGCGCCCGCGCCCTGGAGATCGAACAGGCCCGCCGCCTGCCGGCCGACATCGCGCGGAAGCTGGCGCAGGCCGGACTCTTCCGCATGCTGATCCCCGCCTCGCTCGGCGGCCATCAGTCCGACCCGGCCACGGTCGCCGGGGCCATCGAGACCCTGGCCGAAGCCGACGCCTCCACCGGCTGGTGCCTGATGATCGGCGCCACCACCGCCATGCTCACCGCCCGCCTGCCGCGGGATCTGGCGGCGGAAATCGTCGCTGACCCGCAGGTCATCTGCGGCGGCGTCTTCGCGCCCATGGGCCGGGCCGTCGACGACGGCGACCACTGGCGGGTCACCGGACGCTGGAAGTGGGGCAGCGGCTCGCAAAACTGCGCCTGGTTGTCAGGCGGGGCCGTGCTGATGGGGGAGGGCGGTCCGTTGACCGACGCCCATGGTCAACCCCTGCACCGGATGATGATCTTTCCGGCCGGCGAGGCCGAGTTGATCGACACCTGGCGCACCTCGGGCCTCTGCGGCACCGGCAGCCTCGACATCGCGGTCAAGGATATCCTTGTCCCCAAGGCCCGCTCCGTCGCCCTGCAGTCCGATCCGCCCATCGCCGAAGGCGCGGTTTTCCGCTTTCCAGCATTCGGCATGCTGGCGATGGGAATCGCCGCCGTGGCGCTCGGCAATGCCCGTGGCGCCCTGGCCGACTTCGCCGCCATGGCCCAGTCTAGTTCCAGTCAGGGCTCCCAACGCAGCCTCGGCGAACGCAACGTCGTCCAGGCCGAGTACGCGCAGGTCAGCGGCGCTGTCGAGGCCGCCCGCGCCCGCTTCTACGAAACCATCGACATCCTCTGGCGCGCCGTCCAGTCAGGCCGGACCCCGGCCATCGCCGACCGCGCCAGATTGCGCCTGGCCTGCGCCCACGCCGCCCAGACCTGCGCCGACGGTGCCCGCCGAATCTACGACCTTGGCGGCGGCGCGGCGGTGTTCCTGGACAGCCCGCTGCAGCGGCGTTTCCGCGACGCCCACGTCATCACCCACCACATCATGGTCGCCCCTTCGGTGTTTGAACTGGCCGGCCGCGTGCTGCTCGGCCTGCCGACCCGCGACGACCTGATCTGACCCAATTCGAGGCGCCCGCAACCCGTTTGCCACAACGGCGTTTCCTAACCAATCGGACCCCCGGGACGGGGAGGTCCGAAGGGGGCGACCGCGATTGGTCGCCTGGGAACCGCCTGGAGCAAACCAATGAAGTCCAACAGACCCCTCAATATCGCCCTGGCCAGCATTCTGGTCATGAGCACCGCAATTCCGGCCTCCGCCCTGGCCCAATACCGCCGCCGCGAACCGGCCCCGGTTCAGGCCCAGACCTATGAGCAGTGGCAGGACCAACAGGAAGACTATCGCCGTGAACAGCGGGAATACGAGGAAGCCCGCGCTGAATGGCAGCGCCGCGAAGCGGCCTATCAGCAACGCCAGGCCAGCTATCAGCAGCGCCGCCAGGACTACGAGATGCGCCGAGCCCAGTGGGACCGCGACCGCGCCGACTATGATCGCCGCTACGGCTACGGCTCCTATGTGCGCCGCTATGGCGAATGGCGCTACGACGCCAGCGGCAACGCCTATCGGGCCGACCGTCGTGATGGCCGCTGGAATGACCGCCGCGATGGCCGTGATTACTATGCGGACTACCGCGACGAGCGCTGCGAACGCCGTGAGGACCGCAGTCAGGTCGTTGGCGGCCTGATCGGCGCCCTGGCCGGGGCCGCCATCGGCTCCAACGTGGCCGGCAACGAAGCTCAGACCGAAGGCACAGTGCTCGGCGCCATCGTTGGCGGCGCCATCGGCGCCAACATCGGTGAAAAGGCCGCTGAATGCGACGACGACGGCTACTACTATGCCTATGCTCAGACCTATGAGTACCGCGAGCCGAACTACCGCAGCGGCGTCCGCAGCGGTCGCTACGAACGCGACTGGTACGTTCGCAACCGTTGCCGCCTGGCCGTCGCCCCGACGGAATACGGCGGCCGCACCGACTACCGCTACGTCCGGGTCTGCCCCGACCGCCGTGGTCGCTATCGCATCACCAGCTAGTTGCTGGATGAGAGTGTGAAGGGAAGGGCCGTCCGCAAGGGCGGCCCTTTTCTCGTTGGGCGGCGTTCGCTTCTGTTGGACGTCAGGCCGACTGCGCGACGTAGGCGTCGATCGCCTGCAGCTGCAGCGCGACCTGCTCCTCGTCCAGAAAGCTGCCGGTGAAGCTGTTCCTGGCCAGGACCACCAGCTCCTCCTTCGTCAGACCCAGCGAGGCGGTCACCGCCCGATAGTTGTCGCCGAGATAGCCGCCGAAATAGGCCGGATCGTCGCTGTTGATGGTCGCCTTGAGGCCCAGGTCCAGCATCTGCTTCAGCGGGTGCCTGGTCATGTCCTCGACCACACACAGCTTGTGGTTCGACAGCGGACAGACCGTCAGGGTCATCTCCATCGTCGCCAGCCGGGCGGTCAGGGCCGCATCCTCCAGGCTGCGGTTGCCATGGTCGATTCGGTGAACCTTCAGGAGGTCCAGCGCCTCCCAGACGTAGTCCGGCGGCCCTTCCTCCCCGGCGTGGGCGACCTTCAACAGGCCTCGCTCTCCGGCCGCCTTGAACACCCGGGCGAACTTCGAGGGCGGATGGCCAAGTTCCGAGCTGTCCAGCCCGACCCCGGCGATGCGGTCGAGGTACGGCTCGGCGGCCCGAAGCGTGTCGAACGCCGCCTCCTCCTCCAGGTGGCGCAGGAAGCAGAGGATCAGCTTGCTCGAAATGCCGTGCCGGGCCTGCGCCGTCCGCATGCCGGCCAGCAGACCGTCGGCGGCAATGCTGAAGGGCAGGCCGCGGTCGGTGTGGGTCTGTGGGTGGAAGAAGATCTCGGCATGGGCGCCGCCATCGGCCGCCAGCCGCTCGAAATAGGCCACCGCCAGATCGTGGAAATCTTCCTCAGTCTGCAGAACGCCGGCGCCCTGGTAGTAGATGTCGAGGAAGTCCTGCAGGTTGGAGAACTCATAGGCCGCCCTAACGTCCTCAACAGACTTGAACGGCATGTCGACCCGATTGCGGCGGCCCAATTCAAACATCTGCTCGGGCTCGAGGCTGCCTTCTATATGCAGGTGCAGTTCCGCCTTGGGCAGGCCGGCGATGAAGGCGTCGAGGTCGGACATCGAAGGAAACTCCAGTCGGAACAAGGATTTCGCCCGCCCGGCGGGTCGGGTCAAGTCGCCGAAAGTGTCGGCTAGCCGACAGTATAGGCCTCGGTTTTGACGCGTGAATATTTGGTGTTGTGTAAAAGTAGCTGTCTGTATTAGCATAATCTCATCGGGGGCTCAGAAACAGCCGTCGTAGTCTTAGGTATCACCGTTCTTCCGCCGTGCCGCTTCGGGGGGCGCCGATGCGTATATTTTCGTTTTACATCCATGATAGCCGGTACAGTGTACCGACTCTGCAGCTCGTCGATGCGATCGACGAGAAGAGCGCCCGTGAAATCGCCCAGGCGCGACTGGATGAGTCGATGGCGCACCTGGCTGTCGAGGTTCGGGAAGATGACAACCACCTGTTCGAGCTGACTCGCGGCTGAACGGCGGTCTCTTGCCAAGATTACGGTTCGGCACCACTATCTCCGCTCAAAGGCCCCCTGCCGGCGAAAACCGGTGGGGGCTTTTTCGTTTCTGGAGAGCCCACAGGCCAACTGAGCATGTCCCTTAATCGTCAAGGTCATATTCGTCTGACGTCCCACCCGGGCGTCGGGGGCGCGAGTCGTTTCCCGTTGAACTGGGGCGCCCCGACCGCGCGGGAGCGCGGGCCGGTCGTCGCCACGGTCAATTCCGGGACCGACCGCAACGCCATCGGCGCCCACGGCGGCGCCTACAGCGTCTACCGGGCGCTGGCCATTTCCTCCGGGGCCATGAACCCCCTGGTCCGTCCCGACCTGACCGACACCTCGCCGGTCGTCGAAATCGGGCCGCACGACCAGTGGCTCAATGCAGAAAAGATCGTCAGCCTCGACCCCTGGGGCCACCGCGTCGCTCAGGACTTCGGCAATCTGATCGGCGAGGGCGTCGACATTCGCCCGACCATCGCCGTCACCAAGGCCCGGTTGACGCTTCCGGAGCTCAGCGAGGCGATCAACGCCGGCCGGCTGAAGATCGACGGCGACATCATCCACGACAGCCACGACGTGGCTGTCACCAAGGCCGCCATCGACCCGGTCTGGTATCTGCCCGGCATCGCCGAGCGGTTCGAGGTCGAGGAAACCCAGCTGCGCCGCACCTTGTTTGAACAGACCGGCGGCATGTATCCCGAGCTGGTCACCCGGCCGGACCTGAAGGTCTTCCTGCCGCCGATCGGCGGCATCACCCTCTATATCTTCGGCGACGCCGCGAAGTTGGGGAACAAGCGCGTCAGCCTGACCTGCCGGGTGCATGACGAGTGCAACGGCTCGGACGTCTTTGGCTCCGACATCTGCACCTGCCGCCCCTATCTGACGCACGGCATCGAGGAGTGCGTGCGCGAGGCCCAGAACGGCGGTTCCGGGCTGATTGTCTACAATCGCAAGGAGGGCCGGGCGCTGGGCGAAGTCACCAAGTTCCTGGTCTACAACGCCCGCAAGCGCCAGCCGGGCGGCGACCAGGCCGCCACCTATTTCGAGCGTACCGAATGCGTCGCCGGGGTGCAGGACGCCCGCTTCCAGCAGCTGATGCCCGACATCATCCACTGGCTGGGCATAAAGCGCATCGACCGTTTCGTCTCGATGTCGAACATGAAGTACGACGCCCTGGCCCACGGCGGCATCGAGATCGGCGAACGGGTGCCGATCCCGGACAACCTGGTGCCGGACGACGCATCGGTGGAGATGGAGGCCAAGAAGGCCGCCGGCTATTACACCCCCGATGCCCCGCCCTCGGCCGAAGATTTGTCCAAGGTCGTGGGACGGGGGTTGGACAAGTTCTGACTACAGCGTCCCCTCTCCCGCTCGTCGGGATAGGGTGGCCGCGTAGCGGCCGGGTGAGGGCAGCGCCGGCCCGTCCGGCTTCCCTCGTTCTGGCCCAGACAGGCGCCACCCTTCCAAGCCGGTGCTGCCCTCATCCGACCCCCTTCGGGGGCCACTTCTCCCGACAAGCGGGAGAAGGAATCCTTGAGTTTCAAATGACCGAAACCGAAGCCGCCCAGTCGCTCCTCACCCCCGCCGCGGTGCGCGCCCGCGCCCACGAGATGCTGAACCTCGCCCTCGACGGTGATCTCAGCGACTGGCGCGTCGATCTCACCCAGCTGGAGCCCGTCGCCGATCGCGTCGCCGCCGTCATCCGCAGTCAGTACCCCTCGCTGCGGGTGCCGTTCCACGCCCGCTGGCGGCACTTCGTGGTCGGCGGCGTGGATCTCTGGGCCCAGCTCTCCAGCCGCAACGACTGGGTCGACGCCGCCCACCGCGCCCGCGCCGCCTTCGACCTGGCCATCACCAGCGTCCTGCTCGACGCCGGCGCCGGTCCCGCCTGGTGCTACGACGACCGCGCCACCGGCTCGATCACCACCCGTTCCGAAGGCTTGGCCGTCGCCAGCCTGCGCCTCTTCGAATCCGGCGACTTCTCCACCGGCCCCGACCCGTTGCGCGCCGACAACCTCTCCGCCCTGACCACCAAGGCCCTCGCCAAGGGCTTCCAGATCACCGACGCCAACCCCTTGCTCGGTCTCGACGGCCGCGCCGACCTGCTGCGTCGCCTCGGCGACCAGGCGAGCGCCCGTCCCGACCTGTTTGGCCTGAAGGACAGCCCTCGCCCCGGCGGCCTGTTCGACGCCATGGTCGCCCGCGCCACCGATGGCCGCCTGCCGGCTCCCGTGATCCTCGAAGTGCTGCTGGAAGCCCTCGGCCCCATCTGGCGCAACCGTCTGACCCTCGGCGGCCTGCCGCTCGGCGACACCTGGCGCCACCCGGCGATCAAGCGGGGCGACGCCACCAACAACCTCGTGCCGATCCACAAGCTCAGCCAGTGGCTGGCCTACAGCCTGATCGAGCCGCTGGAAGAGGCCGGCATCGTCGTCCACGACATCGACGGCCTCACGGGCCTCGCCGAATACCGCAATGGCGGCCTGTTCATGGACGGCGGCGTACTGGTCCTCAAGGACCCCAGCCAGCAGCCGCTCAGCCAGGACGTCTCGCGTCCGCTGATCATCGGCTGGCGCAGCCTGACAGTCGCCCTGCTCGACCGTATCGCGCCGATGGTCCGCGAACGGCTGGGCGTCGTCGAGGCCGATTTCCCGCTGGCCCGCGTGCTTGAGGGCGGCACCTGGGCCACAGGGCGGATCCTTGCAAAGGAGCGCCGCGCCGATGGCGGCCCGCCGCTCAGTATCGTCAGTGACGGCACCGTCTTTTAGGAGAATACCGATGAAGGGCGTCACCGTCGTCTATCACCCGCTGGTTCAGCACAAGCTGACCCGCCTGCGGGACAAGGCTACCTCGACCAAGACCTTCCGCGAGATCATGCGCGAGATCTCGATCCTGCTCTGCTACGAGGCCACCCGCGACCTGGCCCTCGAAGATCGCACGGTCGAGACACCGTTCGAAACGACGCAATCGCCCCAGATCGCCGGCAAGAAGCTGGTCTTCGCCCCCATCCTGCGGGCCGGGGAGGGGATGCTGGAGGGGATGCTCAGCCTGGTCCCCAGCGCCCGCGTCGCCCACATCGGCCTCTACCGCGACCCGACCACCATGGTCGCCGTCGAGTACTACCTGAAAGTCCCGGAGACGATGTCCGAGCGTCAGGTCATCGTCATCAACCCCTTGCTGGCCACCGGCGGCACCGCCAGCGCCGCCGTCGAGCGGCTGAAGGAGCAGGGCGCCAGCGACCTCAGCTTCGTCTGCATCCTGACCTGCCCCGAAGGCATCGCCCGGCTGCAGGGCGACCACCCCGGCGTCCACATCTGGTGCGCCGGCATCGACCGCGAACTGGATCCGCAAGGCTTCATCCGACCGGGGATCGGCGATGCCGGGGATCGGCTGTACGGGACGCGCTAGAATCGCCAGACGTTGACACACGACCCGGCCGCCACAGCCAGGTGCACGCGGCCGTCGAGCGTCGCCAGGCTCGCCGACCGTTTGCCGGCGGCCTTGGCGCCATCGCAACTGGGGGCCGGCAGGTCGACCCCCGTCCCCTTGCCGGCGGCGGAGATCCGCGTCAGCCGCGCCCCGTTGTCCTGGGCCACATAGAGCTCGCCGCTGGCCGGGTCATATGCGGTCGAGGCCACCTCGCCGGCCGGCAGCTCGGCCAGGGACTTGGCTTTCAGGCCCTTCGAAGTGGTGTCGATCCGTGCCAGCCGGTGGGCCCCAGCCGACTTGCCGCTGACGAACCACACCGGCCCCCTGGGCGTCGCCACTCCGCTGAGCACCTCGGTGGTGAAGGCCGTGTAGGCTGCCGGCAGGCAAAGCTTTTCGCCCTCCGACACCTTCAGGTCGGCGGAGATACCGAGCACGGCCACCCCGGCGCTGCGCCCGCAGGCCTCTTCGCCGAGCCGCGTCAGGAGCCGCCAGCCGCCCTGACCGTCGGCGGTAAGCTGGCCCTGGCCGATGTCACGCCAGGCTTCCGGCCACTCGGCCACCTTGGCCGGGCCGGTCGGCGACCATAACACCAGCCGGTAGCCCGGCTCGGTGACGAACGGCGGGGCCTTGGCCCACAGCACCATCAGCAGCCCGCCGTCTGGCCCCTCGGCCGCCGCATAGGGCCAGGCGGCCATGTGCAGGTACAGGGGCTTCCCATCGAGAAAGGTGGCCGCGGCGTTGAGGTCGCCCAGCCGGACCGGACCGCGCTTCTGCGGCTCCATGAAGCCCCCGGTGCGGGGCTTCTCCACCCCCAGCAGCCAGCGGCCGCCCGGCTCGACCGGCGTCACCAAGCCATCCGCCCAGCGCGCCGCCGCCCGGCCGCCCTGCAGTGGGGTCAGGCCCCGGGCATCCAGCAACGCCAGGCCCTCGGCCGTACGGATCAATCGCCCGCCGCCCTCGCCGCCCGGCGGCAGCCTGGCGCTCAGCACTTTCTCGGGTTCGACGGCGCCCGCCGACCCCGCCGCCAGCATCGCCGCGGCCATCATTCCGATCCAAATGTTTCGCATCTTCCACCTCGCAACCGTTGCCCGAACGCCGCATCTCACCAAATCATAAGTCGGCAGGCTCGCGTAACAGGAGTCAGCATGGCGCCTTCCGCGGGAACGTGCGTTAACGTTCGAGAGAAGGCTATTGTCATGGGGTTCGGATCGGTGTCGACGGGGCGTAGGGTCGGGGCGGTCGCAAGCATTTTCTTGGGCCTGGCGGCGCTCACCGCGCTCGGCCCGGCGACCGCTCAGCCGTTGCGCGGGCCGGCCGCGCCGGGACCGATCAATCCCAGTCCCGAACAGGCCGCCCAACTGCGCCGGGCTCTCGACAACGCCTATCTGCACGGCTTCGCGCCCGGCGCCTTCACGCCGCGCGGCAACGATAACGCCGCCCTCGTCTCTGCCTCGCTGCGCTACGCTAAGGCCGTGCATTCCGGCCGGCTGGCCGAATCCGGTTTCCGGGGCGACTGGGGCCTGCGCCCCGCCGCCTTCGACCCCGCGCCGGGCCTCGCCGCGGCCGTGGCCAACAACAGGGTGCAGGGCTGGCTGAACAGCCTGCCGCCGCCCTACACCGGCTATCAGGCTCTACAGAAGGGTTTGGTCCAGTACCGCCAGATCCAGGCCGACGGCGGCTGGAGCCCGTTGCCGGACGTCGATCTCAAGCCCGGCGCCACCGGGCCGCTGGTCGACGGCCTGCGTGCTCGCCTCGCCCTCGAGGACGAGACGATCCCGCCCATTCCGGCCCTGAGCATCCCAGCGGCCGGCGCCGCTGCCGTTCCGGTCTACGACCAGACCCTGACCGAGGCCGTCAAGCGCGCCCAGCGCCGCTTTGGCCAACAGCCGACCGGCGTATTTACCGCCGGCCTGCGGGTCCAGCTCAACGTACCGGTCGAGCGCCGACTCGACCAGATCAACGCCAATATGGAACGCTGGCGCTGGCTGCCGCAGCAGCTGCCCGAGCACCGGGTGCAGGTGAACATCGCCGCCGCCGTGCTGACCGTGTTCGAGGGCGACCAGCCGAGCATGTCGATGCGGGCGGTCACCGGCAAGCCGGGGTCGGAGACCCCGATGCTGCGCTCCAGCATCCACAGCATCGTGCTCAACCCGCCCTGGAACGTGCCGTCCGGCATCGCCAGGAACGAGCTCTTTCCCAAGGGCCGCGGCTATCTCGCCGCCAACGGCTTCCGCATCACGGAGGCCGGCGGCCTGCAGCAGGCGCCTGGCCCGGGCAGCGCGCTCGGCCTGATCAAGTTCGACTTCCAGAACCCCTACGCCGTCTACCTGCACGACACCCCGTCCAAGGGCCGCTTCGCCAGCTACAGCCGGCTGGCCAGCCATGGCTGTGTGCGGCTTGAAAAGCCGATGGCCCTGGCCCGCCACATCCTGGCCGGCGATCCCTACTGGACCCCCGAGCAGATCGACGCGACCATCGCCGGCGGCAAGACCACCCGCGCCAGCGTCGCCCGACCGGTCGATGTCTTCCTGCTCTACTGGACGGCCTATGTGACCCCCGACGGCGGCGTCAATTTCCGCTCCGACCCGTACGGCTGGGACACCCAGCTGATGCAGCGCATCGCCGCGCAGGGTGCAGCCGCGTGACCAGTCGCCGGACCCTGCTCAAGGCCGGGCCCGGCCTGCTGGCCGCCGCCTCCGTGGGCCTGCTGACCCGCGCCGCCGGCGCCCAGGAGGAGCCGCCGTCCGAGCCGGTCAGCGCCGAGGACCTGAACCTCGCGCCGACGCCGATCCGTCCGCCACCGCCCGGCGCGCGCCGGCTGTCCTTCCGCCATCTGCACACCAATGAAGAGCTCGACGTCGTCTACTGGAAGGATGGCGGCTACGTCTGGGACGGGCTGATGAGCATCAAGAAGCTGCTGCGCGACTTCCGCTCGACGCAGGAACACCCCATCGACGTGCGGCTGCTCGACATCCTGTTCACGCTCCAGACCCAGTTCAACTCGACCGAGCCCTACCGCATCATCTCGGCCTTCCGCTCGCCGGCCACCAATCTTGCCCTGCAGGACCGCAGCGCCCAGGCCAACGGCAAGAGCGAGGTGGCCACCAAATCAATGCATATGGAGGGCAAGGCTATGGACGTGCGTCTCAACGACGTCGCCCTGACCGCCTTCCGAGACGCGGCCCTCGCCCTCAAGGGCGGCGGCGTCGGTTATTATGCGGACAGCGGATTCGTTCACGTGGACATAGGCCGGGTTCGCACCTGGCAGGGGACATGAGCGCGATCGCCGAAGTGGAAACCGGTTCGGCGATAAATTGCGCGACCAGGAAAGAGAATTGTTATGGCTGAGAAGCGCGGTGGCGGCGGGTTCTTCTGGGGGGTGGTCGGCTTCCTGATCGGGGTGGCCGTGACCCTGGCCCTGCTGGCCTTCATGAGCCGTGAGTCGCACGGCGACTACGAAGGCCGCACGGCTGCCGATGAGGCCGCCGAAAGCGCCCGCGACATAACGCCGGAGACGCCCGCCCTGCCAGCCCCCGTTCCGAAGGTCGAGACCAGGGCCCCTCCGACGCCCCGTGATCCGTCACCGGGCATCGACCCGGACACCGACGACCAGATCGCCGACGACGCCGCCTCCTCGGGCAACACCTCGCGCGCTCCGCCGCCCGAGGAGTGACCTACTCTCTCCTGCGGCGATAAGGCTTCCCGCAGAGCCCTTTCCCCCTTGTCCCGCCCCGACTCGCGGGTCTAACGTCCGTTTAAGTGCATTCTGTGCGGGCGTGGGGCGTGGTCGCCCGGTTGCGGCTTCGACCCTCCACTCAGATACGGGAGCGGGGGAAGAGGAGCGTTCCGGAGTTGGAACCGACGAATATCGAGTCGCCTGATTACTTTCATAAAGTGGTCGATTGCCAGTGGGCCTGCCCGGCCCATACCCCGGTCCCCGAATACATCCGGATGATCGCCCAGGGTCGGTATGACGACGCCTACATGGTCAACTGGAAGTCCAACGTCTTCCCGGGGATTCTCGGGCGGACCTGTGATCGCCCCTGCGAGCCGGCCTGCCGCCGTGGTCGGGTCGAGGACGAGCCGGTGGCCATCTGCCGCCTCAAGCGCGCCGCCGCCGACAACAAGGGCGACGTCACCCCCTTCATGCCGACCACTCCAGTCTGGAACGGCAAGACGATCGCCTGCGTCGGGGCCGGCCCGGCCAGCCTGACCGTCGCCCGCGACCTGGCCCCGCTCGGCTACCGGGTTGTGCTCTACGACCGCGACGCCAAGGGCGGCGGCATGATCCGCAGCCAGATCCCGCGCTTCCGCCTGCCTGAGGAAGTCATCGACGAAGAGGTTGGCTACATCACCGCGCTTGGCCCCGAGCTGGTGCTGAACCGCGAGGTGACCAGCCTGAAGGCCATGCTGGACGAGCCCTACGACGCCATCTTCGTCGGCACCGGCGCCCCGCGTGGGCGTGACCTGGACGTGCCCGGCCGCACCGACGCCGCCGCCAATATCCACGTCGGCATCGACTGGCTGTCGAGCGTCTCCTTCGGCCACATCGAGAAGATTGGCCGCCGGGTCATCGTGCTGGGCGGCGGCAATACCGCCATGGACTGCTGCCGCACCTCCCGCCGGCTCGGCGGCGAGGACGTCAAGGTCATCGTCCGCTCCGGCTTCGAGGAGATGAAGGCCAGTCCGTGGGAGAAGGAAGACGCGATGCATGAAGGCATCCCGATCTTCAACTTCCTCGTCCCCAAGAGCGTCACCCACGAGGGTGGCAAACTGACCGGCGTCTGGTTCGAGAAGGTCGGCTGGCAGGTCGGCGAGGATGGCCGCAAAAGCTTGAAACCAACCGGCGAGCCCGACCAGCATTTCGAGTGCGACGACGTGCTCGTGGCCATCGGCCAGGAGAACAGCTTCCCCTGGATCGAGCGCGAGGTCCTAGAGTTCGACAAATGGGGCATGCCGGTGGTCGGCGAAACGACCTTCCAGTCGTCCAACCCCAAGGTCTTTTTCGGCGGCGACAGCGCCTTCGGCCCCAAGAACATCATTTGGGCCGTCGCCCACGGCCATGAGGCGGCCGTCTCCATCGACCTCTACTGCCGTGGTCAGGATGTCAGCCTGCGCCCGCCGCCCGGCGTCACCTTGGCGTCCCAGAAGATGGGCATCCACGAGTGGAGCTACGACAACGACATCTCCCTCGACGAGCGCCGCAAGGTGCCGCTGATGGAGACCAAGCTGGCCCTGGCCTCGATCAAGAACGAGGTCGAGCTCGGTTTCGACGAACAGCTCGCCTACGCCGAGACCCAGCGCTGCCTCAACTGCGACGTCCAGACGGTGTTCAGCGTGCCCGCCTGCATCGAGTGCGACGCCTGCGTCGACATCTGCCCGACCGACTGTATCACCTTCACCGGCAACGGGGACGAGCCCGACCTGCGGACGCGGCTGAAGGCCCCGGCCATCAACATCACCCAGGATCTCTACGTTTCCGGCGCCCTGCCCACCGGCCGGGTGATGGTCAAGGACGAGGACGTCTGCCTGCACTGCGGCCTCTGCGCCGAGCGCTGCCCGACCGGGGCCTGGGACATGCAGAAGTTCCTGCTCAACACCACGCAGGCGGGGGGGTGCCGGTGATGCCCATCGCCGCCGTCAACGATTTCGTCGTCAAGTTCGCCAACGTCAACGGCTCCGGCTCGGCCAGCGCCAACGGCCTGTTCGTCAAATCCATCCTCCGCTCGGGCGTGCCTGTCGCCGCCCGCAACATCTTCCCCTCCAACATCCAGGGCCTGCCGACCTGGTACGAAGTCCGCATCAGCGGCGAGGGCTGGATGGGTCGCCGGGGCGGGGTCGACCTGATGGTCGCCATGAATCCCCAGACCTGGGACAAGGACGTCGCCGAGATCGAGCCTGGCGGCTACCTGTTCTACGACTCCACCCGGCCGATGCCGGCCGACCGCTTCCGCAACGACATCACCGTCATCGGCGCCCCGCTGCAGCGGCTCTGCAACATGGCCTACAGCGACCCGCGCCAGCGCCAGCTGTTCAAGAACATCATCTACATCGGCGTCCTGACCTACCTGCTCGGCATCGAAAATACGGTCATCGAGACCCTGCTGGCCGAGCAGTTCGCCAAGAAGCCCAAGCTGATCCCGGCCAACATCGAGGCCTTTCACATCGGCGTCGACTACGCCCGCGAGAATCTCAAACCCCTCGGCCTGCAGGTGAAGACGGCCGACGGCGTCGGCAATCGCATCTTCATCGAGGGCAACAATGCCGCCGCCCTCGGGGCCGTCTACGGCGGGGCCACCGTCTGCGCCTGGTACCCGATCACCCCCTCAACCAGCCTCGCCGAAGGCTTCACCGACTGGTGCGAGAAGCTGCGCATCGACAAGGTCACTGGCGAAGCAAAATACGCCATTGTCCAGGCCGAGGACGAGATCGCCTCGATCGGCATGGTCGTCGGGGCCGGCTGGAACGGGGCCCGCGCCTTCACCTGCACCTCAGGGCCGGGCATCAGCCTGATGCAGGAGTTTATCGGCCTCAGCTACTTCGCCGAAATCCCGGCCGTGATCTTCGATGTCCAGCGCGGCGGCCCCTCGACCGGCATGCCGACCCGCACCCAGCAGTCGGACATCCTCAGCGCCGCCTACGCCAGCCACGGCGACACCAAGCACGTCCTGCTGCTGCCCCGCGACCCGGGCGAATGCTTCGAGTTCGGGGCCCTGGCCTTCGACCTCGCAGACCGCTTGCAGACCACCATCTTCGTTATGCTCGACCTCGACATGGGCATGAACGAGTGGCTGACCGAGCCCTTCAAATGGGACGACACCAAGCAACTCGACCGGGGCAAGGTGATGACCGCCCAGATGCTTGACGAAGGCGTCAACTTCGGCCGCTACCTCGATGTCGACGGTGACGGGGTGCCGTTCCGCACCTATCCGGGCATTCACCCGAGCAAAGGCGCTTATTTCACGCGCGGCACCAGCCGCGACCGCTACGCCCGCTACAGCGAGGAGGGCTCCGTCTACGTCGACAACATGGAGCGCCTGCTCCGCAAGTTCGAGACCGCCAAGGCTCTGGTGCCGCCGCCCGTCGAGGAGAAGGCCAGCAGGCCAACCCGCTTCGGCGTCATCCATTATGGCTCGACCGGCCCGGCCATGGACGAAGCCATGGCCGCCCTCGAAGCCCAAGGCCTCTACGTCGATGCCCTGCGCATCCGCGCCTTCCCCTTCCCGGGCGAGGTGTTCGACTTCATCGACCGCCACGACCTGGTCTTCGTCATCGAACAGAACCGCGACGCCCAGCTGCGCACCCTGTTGATGGCCGAAGGCGGCGTCGATCCGGCCCGGCTGGTCAAGATCCTGCATTACGAAGGGGCCCCGATCACCGCCCGCTTCATCACCAGTCAAATCTCTACCCAGATGGGCGCGCCGGTTTCGCCGAGCTCGGAGATGGCCCAATGACCTACATCGCCAAGCCGAAATTCGCCCACCCGTCGCTGCAGCCCAACGCCGTCGGCTACACCCGCCGCGACTACGAGGGCCGGGTCTCCACCCTCTGCGCCGGCTGCGGCCATGACTCGATCAGCGCCGCCATCGTCCAGGCCTGTTTCGAACTGGACCTCGAACCCCACCGCCTGGCCAAGCTCTCGGGCATCGGCTGCTCGTCGAAGACCCCGGACTATTTCCTCGGGGCCAGCCACGGCTTCAACACCGTCCACGGCCGCATGCCGTCCGTCCTGACCGGCGCCAACCTCGCCAATCGGTCCCTGGTCTACCTGGGCGTCAGCGGCGACGGCGACAGCGCCTCCATCGGCCTTGGCCAGTTCGCCCACTCGATCCGGCGCGGGGTCAACATGACCTACATTGTCGAGAACAACGGGGTCTATGGCCTGACGAAGGGCCAGTTCAGCGCCACCTCCGACAAGGGCAGCAAGTCCAAGAAGGGCGTCGTCAACCATGACAGCGCCATCGACATGGTCAGCCTGGCCCTGCAGCTGGGCGCGACCTTCGTGGCCCGCAGCTTCTCCGGCGACAAGGACCAGCTGGTCCCCCTGATCAAGGCCGCTCTGCGCCACAAGGGCGCTGCCTTCATCGACACCATCAGCCCCTGCATTGCCTTCAACAACCACGCCGGCAGCACCAAGAGCTTCGACTGGGTCCGGGAACACAATGAGGCGGTCAACCGCCTCGACGTGATGATCGGCCGCGCGCCCATCACGGCGGAGTATTCGCAGGGATCCACCATCCAGGTCGAGCAGCACGACGGCACGGTCCTCACCCTGCGCAAACTGGCGGCCGACTACGACCCCACCGACCGGGTTCGGGCCATGGGCTTCCTGCAGGAACGGGCGGCAGCCGGCGAGGTGGTCACCGGGCTGCTGTACGTCGATCCGGAGGCGGAAGATCTGCACGACGCGCTTGGCACGACGACGACCCCGCTCAACGAACTGGACACGGTCGACCTGACCCCGGGGTCAGCGGCCCTGTCCGACATCAACGCCAGCCTGCGGTAGACGCCAGCGCTCCGGTGACTGTCCTCCGGCGCAGCCGGATGACTGTCACCGTCCCGGCGCGGGAACCGTGACAGTCACGCTTCGCGAGACAGTCACGGCTCAACTCCCGCCATCTCCGCCAGCTTCAGCACCGTGTTCCAGTTCCGCGCCGTTCCCCTCGCGCCAACCCGCTTCTCGATCGCCGCCCCGGCCAGTTTCGAATTCCCCGACCCCTCCGGAAAGCAGATGTACAGCGCCCGCCCGACCAGCTTCATCGCCTCGCCGAGCGTCGCGATTCCCTCGACCTCCGCCAATCGCGCAGGGTCCGGCTGCGTCTTGAACACCGTCACCAGGTATTTGCTTGGGCTCGCCGTCGCGAAGTCCGGAAACGGACTGGCCTTGATCATCGCCGTCCATTCGGTCGGTGTCCGCAGGATCCAGTCGCTCTTCAGTCCCAGCGTTTTTGCCGCCGCCGCCTCGAACCGCGCCTCCAGGGCCTCGGGCTTCCCCGACCCCTCAAACACCAGGTTCCCACTGGCGATGTAGCTCTTCACGTCGGTGAAGCCCTCGTCTTCGACCAGCTTGCGAAGGTCGGCGATGGCCACCTTGCCGGTCCCGCCGACATTGATCGCTCTCAGCAGCCCGATGATCTTTCCCATGGCCCCAACCTAGCCGTCCCGCCCCGCCGATCAAACCTTCGAGCGGCGCCGCCACGTCAACCTTCCCACCGCTCGCCAGAGGCCTACATTGATCACAACGAGCGCCCGCAGAGGCGCCGCGAGGACATTTCAGGAGCACCCCCATGGACGGCGACACGCATGCCAGGCCGCAATCGGCGCTGACCGGCCCGGACATCGACCTGGCTCTGGCCGAGGCCCACATCCCCAGCCTGATGGTCGCCCTGGTCCATCTGACCGGCAGCACCGATCACCTGACCGAGGCCCGCCGGCCCGTCTATGAAGTGCTCGGCGACGGCCAGGGCGGCCTCTCCGACGCCGACGCCCAGGCCATCCGCGACCTCGCCCGCCAGGCTCTGACCGATTTCGCGGGGGGCAAACCCCTGCCGCCGCCCCCCACCGCCGCCCAGGTCCGCTTCATGATGGACTTCGTGGCCGGGGCCGAGATCCCCGAACGCTACGGCCCCATGTTGATGGAACAGCTCAGCCTCGACGGCATCGACGCCGACCGCCCGACCTGGACACCGTCCGAGAAACAGGCCGCGGCCGACCTCAAGGTCATCATTATCGGCGCTGGGATGTCTGGGCTCTTGACCGCCATCCGCCTCAGCCAGGCCGGCATCGGCTTCACCATCCTCGACAAGAACCCCGACGTCGGAGGCACCTGGCTCGAGAACAGCTACCCCGGCTGCCGGGTCGACACTCCCAACCACCTCTATTCGCTGAGCTTCGAGCCCAACCACGACTGGCCCCAGCGCTACTCCACCCAGGACGTCCTGCTGAACTACTTCCAGCGCCTGGCTGACAAATACGCCCTGCGCGATCACATCCAGTTTGGCGCCGAAGTCGAGGAAGCCCGCTACGATGAAGCGTCGTCGAGCTGGACGGTGACCACCAGGGACGGCCGGTCCTTCACCGCCAACGCCGTGATCAGTGCCGTCGGCCAGCTCAACCAGCCCAACTTCCCCAACATCCCGGGCCGCGAGCTGTTCAAGGGCCCGAACTTCCATTCCGCCCGCTGGGACCATTCCGTCGACCTGAAGGGCAAAAACGTCGCCGTCATCGGCACCGGGGCCAGCGCCTTCCAGTTTGTGCCCAAGATCGCCCCGGAGGCCGGCCAGGTCACCGTCTTCCAGCGCTCGCCGCCCTGGCTGGCCCCGACCGAGGATTATCACGAGACAGTCGGGGAGGGGAAAAAGGCCCTGCTTGAGCACGTCCCCTTCTACGACAAATGGTACCGCTTCTACCTGTTCTGGACGATGACCGACGGCGTCTACGAGGCGGTGAAAGCCGACCCCGCCTGGAATGGCCCGGCCGGCACGATCAGCGAGGCCAGCGCGGGCCTGCGAGACCTGCTGGTCATGAAGATCGGTGAACAGACCGGCGGCGACGACGCCCTGCTCGAAGCGGTCACGCCGCAGTATCCCTTCGGCGGCAAGCGAGCCCTGCGCGACAACGGCGTCTGGATCGAGGCCCTGCGCCGGCGGAACGTCACCCTGGTCACCCAGCCGGTCACCGCCGTGACGGCAAGCGGCGTGGTCACCGCCGACGGCGCCGAACATGCCGCCGACGTCCTCATCTACGGCACCGGCTTCAAGGCCAGCCAGTTCCTCACCCCGATGAGGGTGGTCGGCAAGGGCGGCGTCTCCCTGCACGACGCCTGGGACGGCGACGCCCGCGCCTATCTCGGCATGACGGCGCCGGGCTTCCCCAACTTCTTCATGCTCTACGGCCCCAACACCAACATCGTCGTCAACGGCTCGATCATCTTCTTCTCGGAAGCCTCGGTCCGCTACGTGGTCGAGGCCCTGCGCCTGATGATCGACAAGGGGGCCACAACCCTCGAAGTGAAGGCCGACATCCACGACGCCTTCAACGCAAAAGTCGACGCCGCCAACGCCCAGATGGCCTGGGGGGTCGAGGGCGTCTCCAGTTGGTACAAGAACGCCAAGGGCCGGGTCAGCCAGAACTGGCCCTTCCCGCTGGTGGACTACTGGGAAGCGACGCGCAGCCCGAACCCGACCGACTTCGAGCTCAAGTAGCCGCGGGCGCCGTTCCTCTTCCTCCCCTGGGGAGGAACTGGGCGCCCGCCTAAGGCCTGTACTCACTAGCTGAACTGGTGGTCGAAGGCGCGAGACCGATCACAGTGCGGACGTTTGGAATGTCGGGGATGGGTGGAAAGAGGACATGCCAATTACTCTCCGGCAACACTCCAACGGGCCTCTTTCGGAAAAGGAAGACGGAAACTGACGGCCCACTTTCTTCCGTTGATCAATACGGCACCCCGTTCCCGCCTCGTGCTTAGGAAATCGCGTAACG
Organism: Caulobacter sp.; assembly: GCA_046595895.1. Classification (GTDB taxonomy): domain Bacteria; phylum Pseudomonadota; class Alphaproteobacteria; order Caulobacterales; family Caulobacteraceae; genus Caulobacter. Next base: position 26,731 of record JBKJSF010000160.1, read on the forward strand.
CCTGATAATCGGTTGCGGGAAGATAGATGCTGTAACCGTCGCCGCGCTGGCGGGCGAGGGGGTGGAGGGTGTCAGGCCAACCCTCGGGCCAGTTGATAGATGTCTCCGGTGCATACTCGTAAGGCCAAATCATCACCTCAACGGCGTTCGGAAGCCACGGGACCCCACCTTGCCGCTCAAAGGTGCTGAGCGTCTCGTAGATATCGGCAACTTCAATGGGTAGCGCCCCTTTAATTTCAGGAGATCGGAGCGACCCATATATGGAGACGCGCGAGGAGGTTGATCCGACCTTCACATAAATACTAGTGGAAGGCTGGTCGGTACTGTCGCTCAGCTCGATCGAACGACTATCGCCTAGACGGTTTGGTCGGAGTTTCGCTAGGAACGCCTGCAGTTCGCTTGGGCTAAGATGGACGGCGTAGTGCGCGGCCCCCCTTCGGTAAATCGCGGTCCCGTCGTCATACAGCACGAAAATCGGACTATCTGACCCTATGACCATCGCCCAAGGATCGTACTGGATCAGGACCACAATTGGCTCTGGTTGCGCGTCCGGCTGCACCACCGTTTGCCCGCCTGGCCTCACGGGTTGCACAGCCGCAATTTCGCTTGAAAGCAACACCGAAGTGGCGAGTAGGAAGGCGAAGACAAGCTGCTTCATGGCGGCACCATCGCTAGTCCCCCCAACTTCCGCAATGGGTCGGGTGCCGTCATTGTCAGTCTGCCGAGAAGCGGACGGTCGGCTATCGACGCACAGCAGACGGGCGCAGCGTCAGCTAAGGGTGGGAACCAGACTGCTGAGTGTTGCAGTTCGCATTGTTCCAAGGGATATTTTCAAAACATAGCGGCGATGTCCTGAGCGGCATAACACGCGCGCAGCGAGATGATTGGGGGGCGTGATGAATAACCTAGTAGGTAAACGTCTTTGCGCTTGGATAGCTGCCACGGCCGTCTTATCGACTAGCTGCTCCACGTTGGCAAAGCCAGTCACCGTTAGTGCGCGTCGGGTGTGTGATCTTGATTCGCGCGTGTGGAGGCAAATTCCAATCCCGTCGCAACGGGATGAACTACTCGAATTGAAAAACATTCAATCGAATGAGCCTACTCGTAACGATTTTATAATTGCCAGCGCTCCCCTGGAAGCTTGGTTTGAAAGCACCGACGGCAAGCTTCTCGGTTGTAGATATGTGCTGCAATCAATGTGTGGCGGCGGTTTGATCAGCACCGTTATTTTTAGCCGGCAAGGCACGCTTTGGAAAGCCGAGCCAACGGTGACGAGAATGTGTTATCATTGACCTTCCGTCCCGATGTTACCAGCTACGGGGGCATTTTTACTAATTAGTGCTATCTGGGCGCTGGCTCTCTTCCCATCGATAACTCTCCATTTCTAAATGGTTCCCCTCTCTAAACTCCGTCTCAATTCCTCGCATTCGGAATTACGGTGACGGTTTAGGCAACGGATAGCGTGGACACACACCACTTTCCAGGCCGGCCAGCGACCCGGGGTCACCCCCTACATCGAGACAGGGAAATAAGGGACAGTTCCCATCAAGCACCGATCAACTGCCCTGCCTGGTGTTAAGTCATGGCGTGTTTTCGTCGCCGCAGCAGCAGGCATATGGCAAGGTCGCCGTCCTCACCACCTATCGGGCTAGACCGGACCCCGCTCAGCTTCAGCTAAGGGTCGAAGGCGGAATCTGGTTCGCGCACCGCAAGCGGCCGTTCCTGGCTTATGAGGACACGCCCTACACCGGCCGAAAATCCAGGTCGTGGTAGTCGAAACTGAAGTCGGCTGACGGCGAATAGGCCTTTATCGTCATCCGCGTCACCTTCGCCCCATCCGTCTCGAACGTCACCAGAGCGTCCTCGATGTTGCGGTCGGTGAACCGGGTCTTGAACACCTCGCCGTCCCACGGCTCCAGCGCCCCGCTCATGCTCGGCGACTTGTCGAAGCTCAGGGTCAGCTTCCCCTTCGCCTGCCGAACCGTCACCGTGCCGTACCAGGGGTCGCGATAGGTCCCGGCATAGGCCTTCAGCGCCAGCCCGGGGGGCCGGGCCGGGTCCGGCCGGGCCGGCAGGGCGACGGTGTTGTCGCGCCGCTGCTTGTCCCGCCGCGCCACGCTGCTGGTCAGCCATTCCTCGGGCGATCGTCCCAGCGCCAGGTCCAGCAACCCGTACCGCAACGTCCGCAGCAACCCGCCCTCCTCGGCGTTGGTCCAGACGCTGAACCCGAAGTTCTCGGTCGGCAGCATACATGTGACGCTGATCTGGCCGCTGACCGCGCCGGTATGGCTGATCAGCTTGCGGCCGCGGAAGTCGGCGACGCCCCAGCCCAGGGCATACAGGTTG
>JBKJSF010000188.1:0-14609 GCA_046595895.1 Caulobacter sp.
GGGCCGACCGGGGTGGAGATGGAGGCTCTGACGGCCGTCTCGGTGGCCTGCCTGACCCTCTACGACATGCTGAAAGCCGCCGATAAGGGCATGGTCATCGACCAGGTGCGGCTGATCTCGAAGACCGGCGGCAAGTCCGGCGATTGGACGCGGGCGACGGGTTAGCGCCGTCTCTCCCCGAATTGGGAGGGAGGGTTAAGCCGCCACCGCTCCCGCCATCTCCGCACAGATCGCCCGTGCCGCCGCCCTCGGGTCACCCGCCGCCGTAATCGGCCGCCCGACCACCAGGTGGCTGGCTCCGCCCGCCAGCGCGTCGGCTGGGGTCGCCGCCCGGGCCTGGTCGTCCATCGCGGCTCCCGCCGGTCGCACCCCTGGCGTCACCACCAGGAAGTCCGGCCCGCCGATTCGCCGGGCGATCGCCGCCTCGTGCGGGCTGGCCACCACCCCGTCGATTCCGGCCTCGACGGCCTGGCGCACGCGCCGTTCGATCAGCGCCTCGACGCCCATGCCGTAGCCCATTTCGCTGAGGTCCTGGCCGCTAAGGCTGGTCAGCACCGTCACCCCGAGGATTTTCGCTGACCGCTCGCCGCCCCGGCCCCGGACCGCCGCCGCCATCACCTGCGGCTCGGCATGCACGGTCAGCAGATCACAGGCTCCGCTGGCGACGATGGCCGCCGTCGCCTTCTCCACAGTCGCCCCGATGTCATGCAGCTTCCAGTCGAGGAACACCGACCGCCCGCGCGCCTTGAGGTCGCGCGCCATCTCCATGCCGCCGCTGGCCAATAGCTGCAGCCCGACCTTGTAGAAGACGACGCTGTCGCCCAGCGTCTCGACCATCTCCTCGGCCTGGGCGCGGGTGGCCAGGTCAAGGGCGACGATCAGGCGGGGATCTGAAGTCATTTGGCTAGCTCCGGGCGCGGCGAAACAGCGTTCGGCGCGCGAATCTTCGCGTTTTGGGCTAGAGAGGCTGAATGAGCGCCACGGACCTCTTCGTCAACTTCTTCGTCGCCCTGTTCGCCCTGATCGACCCGATCGGCAATGTGCCGGTGTTCGCGGCCGCTACGGCAGGCGCCTTGGCGGCCGGCCGGCGGATGGTGGCGCTGTACATCTGCGTCTTCGCCTTCCTGTTCCTGGCGTTTTTCTACTTCACCGGCCTGACCTTGCTGGAGTTCTTCGGCATCTCGCTCGCCGCCTTCCGCATCGCGGGCGGGGTGATCCTGTTCCTGCTCGGCCTCGACATGGCCCGCGACGACTTCACCGCCAAGTTCGCCGACGCCGCCGAGATCGGCGAGAAAGAAGGCGCCGCCGCCTATGCCCGCCGACGGTTTGAGCGGCTGGTGGTGCCCTTCGCCATGCCGCTGCTGATCGGCCCCGGGGCCATCTCGACGGTGGTCATCTACGCCAGCGAGGCCAAGGCCCTGGGCTGGGTCGGCGACGCGGCGGCGGTGGCGGCGCTGTTCGCGGTGTCGTTCGCCACCATGGTCTGCTTCTGGCTGACGCCGCTGATCAGCAAGGCGCTGGGCCGGATCGGCATGACCATCGTCGTGCGGGTGCTGGGCCTGATCCTCTGCGCCATGGCCGTGCAGTTCATCATCGTCGGCATCTCGGACACCACCAAGGGACTGATCACCCCGGCCGCCGCGGCCCCCTATGCGGCCGATCGATAGAGGGTGCTTCGCACGCGGGGCCGCTAGAGCATGTCAGGCCGAAGTGTACGCGGTTCGGCCGCCTGGGCATGCTCTAAATGTTTGAATCTAGACCGTTTGCTGATCAGGTTTGGATGCGTACATCGAAACCTGAAAGGGTCTAGGCCCGGGTATTCCTGAACCGCCCGCCCTGACTAGCCAGCAGGGCCAGCATCCATTCATCGGGGATCAGCTTGGTCAGGGCGGCGATGGTCTTGTTCGGCGCACCCGGCACGCAGACCGGCCGGTTGGCCTCGGCCGCCTCATAGCCGTTGGCGGCCACTTCATCCGCGCCGAGCCAGAGCCAATCCGGGGTCGAGCTGGTGACCAGGTCGCGGGTGCCGTTGACGTCGTGGAATTCGCTGTAGGTGAACCCGGGGCAGAGGGCTGTGACGTGCACGCCGGTGTTCTCGGTCTCCAGGTGCAGGCTCTGGGAGAAGCGGACGAGGAAGCTCTTCGAGGCCGCGTATAGGGTATGGCCGGCCGCCCCCGGCATCAGCCCGGCCAGGGAGGCGACGTTGACGATGCGCCCGAACCTTCGGTCGATCATCCCCGGCAGCACCCGGTGGGCCAGTTCCGAGGGGGCGGTGACCATCACCTGGATGAAGTCTTTCTGCGCCTCCCAGCGGCTGTCGGCATAGACGCCGGGCAGGCCGTAGCCGGCGTTGTTGACCAGGGCGTCGACGTCGCGGCCGTGGGCGGTCAGCTGGGCGAGGATGGCGTCAGGCGCGCCCGGGTCGGTCAGGTCGGCGGCAATGGTCAGGGTCTCGACCCCCGAGCGCAGCGAAATCTCCTCGGCCAGCACCGTCAGCTTGTCGGCCCGGCGCGCGGTCAGGGCCACGTCATAGCCGTGGGCGGCATAGATGCGGGCGAAGGCGGCGCCGATGCCGGCGGAGGCGCCGGTGATCAGGGCGAGGCGGCGGGCCATGCGGCTTTGGGTTCCCGAGACTGTGTTGGAGAGAAACTGACCTGCGCCGGGGCCAAGTGCAATCCGCCGAAGGCGGCTTGCACGGTAAACAAGGAAGACCCGTTCCGCAGGAACGGGTGGCGTTCAAGCCGCGCTGACGTTCATCGCAGGTTCGGCCAGCAGGTCGAGGACGGTAATCTTCGAGAGCCGCTCCGAGGCGGCGCTGTCCGCCGCCCGGATCGCCGCGCTGACCGCGTCGGGGATGCGCTCCCCCACGGGACAGCCCTTCACCCCGGCCGGGGCGACGCCCAGGTGGGTGCAGCCATCGACCGCCTTGAGCACCTCAGCGAGGGTGATCTTGCCCGGATCGCGGGTCAGCCAAGCCCCGCCGCCCGCTCCCATTCGGGTGGCGATCAGCCCGGCCTTGGCCAGCATGGCGGTCACCCGCCGCACCACGACCGGGTTGGTCGGCATCGAGGCGGCCAGTTCCGCCGAGGAAACGGCGCGCGCCGGCCCATCCGCCTCCTTGTGGGCGAGATAGGCCAGCGCATGGGCGGCAACGGGGAATTTCTGGCTGTCGGACATCGTCGGTTGATGAAAAGGTAGGCGCCCAAGGGGTTACGCACAATGGGCGCCTTTGGGGGCTGGCCAAATCGCGCTGAAACCGGTGGGCGATTGAAGCGCTTGTGGAAAGGGTGTATCGCGCCCGCCGCGCCGTCGTGGCGCTCTCCGAGAGGCCGGTCCATGGCCGCTGGACACTAAATCGAATGGCCGAAGAGTCCGCCGACGCGTCCCCAACGGCCGCGACCTCGATTTCCGACACGCCAAACGCGCCCGACGCCCCCGCCGACGGGGGCGCCAGCGGTCACAGCCATGGCGGCTTCTGGATGCTGGCCGTCGGGGCCATCGGCGTGGTGTTCGGCGATATCGGCACGAGCCCGCTCTATGCGATGCGCGAGGCCCTGCACCACACCCGCAGCGGCGTGACCAGCGAACTGGCCGTGCTCGGCGTCGTGTCCCTGGTCATCTGGGCCCTGATCCTGGTCGTGACGCTGAAGTACGTCGTCCTGCTGATGCGGGCCGACAACAAGGGCGAAGGCGGCACGCTCGCCCTGATGGCCCTGGCCCGCCGGACCCTGGCCAAGCCGAACGGCAAGCGCTCGGCCACCGTCTTTTTCCTCGGGGTCATCGGCGCGGCGCTGTTCTACGGCGATGGCATCATCACCCCGGCGATCTCGGTGTTGTCGGCGATCGAGGGTCTGAAGGACGCGCCCGGCCTGGGCGGCCGGGTCGACAAGTGGATCGTGCCGATCTCGGCCGGCATCCTCATCGTCCTGTTTCTGGTGCAGTCGCGCGGCACCCACCGCATGGCCACTTTTTTCGGCCCGATCACCCTGGTCTGGTTCCTGGTTCTCGGGGGCCTGGGCCTCTACCACATGTTCGATGACCTCTCGATCTTCCGGGCGCTCAGCCCCCACTACGGGGTGATGTTCCTGATCCAGAACGGATTCCTCGGCTTCGTCATCCTCGGCAGCGTCTTCCTGGCCGTCACCGGGGCCGAGGCCCTCTATTCCGACATGGGCCACTTCGGGAAAAAGCCGATCCAGGTCGGTTGGCTCTACCTGGTCTTCCCCTGCCTGGCGCTCAACTACCTGGGTCAGGGCGCCTCAATCCTCGCCCACCCCGAGGCCCGGCTGAATCCCTTCTGGGAGATGGTGCCGCAGGCGGTCTATTGGCCGGTCCTGCTGCTGGCCACGGCCGCCACCGTCATCGCCAGCCAGGCGGTGATCACCGGCGCCTTCTCGGTTACCCAGCAGGCCGTTTCGCTTGGCCTGCTGCCCCGCATCGACATCCGCCGAACCAGCGAGACCCAGGCCGGCCAGATCTATGTGCCGCAGGTCAACACCATGCTGATGATCGGCGTGCTGGTCCTGCTGTTCAGCTTCCGCTCCTCGACCAACCTGGCCGCCGCCTACGGCATCGCCGTCACCGGCTCGATGTTCGTCGACACCCTGCTGGCCTTCGTCATCATCCGCTTCCTGTGGAAGTGGAAATGGTCGACCACCCTGCTGGTGCTGGTCCCGCTGCTGCTGCTTGACCTGACCTTCATCTCATCGAACCTGCTCAAGATCCCGCAGGGCGCCTGGATGCCGCTGGTGTTCGGCGGTGTGCTGGTGGTGATCATGTGGACCTGGGCCCGCGGCGGCCAGATTCTCACCGAAAAGACCCGGCGCGACTCTGTGCCCCTGACCGACCTGATCGGCATCCTCGAGGCCCGCGCCCCGCACCGCGCCCCAGGCACCGCCATCTTCCTGACCAGTGATCCGGAGATGACGCCGGTCGCCCTGATGCACAACCTCAAGCACAACAAGGTGCTGCACGAGAAAAACATCATCGCCACGGTGCGCACCGCCGAAACGCCGCGGGTGCGCGACGAGGACCGGGTCAAGATCGAGCTGGTCAACAATGACTTCAAGAAGCTGATCATCACCTACGGCTTCATGGAATCGCCCAATGTGCCCAAGGCGCTCGCCCTGTGCCGCAAGCAGGGGCTGAAGTTCGACATCATGGCCACCAGCGTCTTCCTGGGGCGGCGCTCCATCGTCCCCAGCGCCCACAGCGGCATGCCGCTGTGGCAGGACAAGCTGTTCATCTTCCTGATGAAGAACTCGGCCAACCCGACCGACTTCTTCAAGATCCCGCCCGGCCGGGTGGTCGAGCTCGGCGCGCAGGTGACGGTGTGATCCAGGGCATCAGCATCGCCGGCGATGTCTTCTGGATTCTCTGCCTGGCCCTGATGACCTCGATGTCCTGGGCCACCCGAAAGCGCATCCCGAATGGCCTGTCCGTGCCGGTCGCCTGGCGCGGTGAGACGGTGATCGTCCGCGCGCCGAAATGGGCGGCCCTGTGGCTGGTGATCGTAATCGCCTTCGCCATCGGCGCCTGGCTGAAGATCGAGAGCCGCGCGCCTGACCTTACCCTCAACGGCGCGCTGATCTGGCTGGGCGTCCGCCTGACCCTGGCGCCGCTGTTCGCCACCCTGCACCTGACCCAGGTCCGCAAGGGCCTGGAGACGCTGGACCGCGAGGACCGGCTGTAGGCGGGGCCCGCAAAGTCTGCCAATCTGATCGCCTGAACGCGAGGCGAGAAATGACGCGTCACGAAAAGATCGATCCGCCGGAAGCCGTGGGCTTTGAAGAGCCCGGGGCCGCCTTCGATGCTGTCGCCGAAGGGCGACTGATTGAAGCCGAGGCCCTGGCCCTGCTCAAGCGTGCGGTCCAACAGGGTCTGGACAGCGGCGAGTCGGCCGACGCCCGCGATCCCGCGACCATAAAGGCCGAAGGCCGCCGTCGGCTCGCGCTGCTGCGTGGTCAATAGACTCAAGCGGCTCCCGCAAGCCGAGCGGGACCTCGACGACATCTGGCTCAACATTGCGCTGGACAGCGTGTCCGCCGCCGACCGGTTGATCGACCGACTATGGGATGCTGAACGCCCGCTCTGCGAACATCCGCTGGTTGGCAGATCGCGCGATGAACTGGCGCCCGCGCTCAGAAGCTGGCCCGTCGGCGAATACCTGATCCTCTATCGCCCCGACCCCGACCAAACGACCATCGTCCGGGTCGTCTGGGGCAGCCGTAACCTTCCCGACCTGTCAGGCCGTTGCCGGCTTGACCATCGGCTGGCTCAACGTCGGCGCCCGGCCCATGGCCAGCAGCGCATTGGCGACTGCCGGGCCGATCACCGGCGTCCCCGGCTCCCCAACCCCGCTCGGTGCATTGCCGCTCGGCAGGATGTGGGTCTCCACAGTCGGCGCCTCGTTCAGCCGCAGCACGCGGTAGGTGTCGAAGTTGCTCTGCTGCACGGACCCGTCCTTCAGGGTGACCTCGCCGAACAGGGCGGCGGACAGGCCGTAGCAGGTGCCGCCCTCCATCTGGGCGGCGATCTGGTCGGGGCTGATCGCGGTGCCGCAGTCGATGGCGGTGATCACCCGGCCGACCCGCGGCTCGACGCCGCCGGGCGCGATCTTGACCTCGGCGATCTGGCAGACGACCGAGCCGAAGCATTCATGCACCGCCACGCCGCGGGTATAGCCCTCGACCGCCGTCGGCCCGGCCTTCTCGACCGCCAGGTTGAGCACCGCCAGATGCCGCTTGGCGCCGGCCTTGGCGTAGAGGGTCCTGCGGTAATCGATCGGGTCCTTGCCGGCCTTGCGGGCCAGCTGGTCGATGGTGTGCTCCATGACGAAGGCGGTGTGGGTCGCCCCCACCGACCGCCACCACAACACCGGCACCTCGACCTCGGGCAGGGCGACGGCGGCGTCGACGATCGGCGTGGCCTTGAAATAGGGCGAGCCGAGCGCGCCCTCCACAGCCGTCTCGTCCAGCTTGGGCGTGCCGGTCGGCGAGCCCCTCATGATCGACTGGCTGACGATGCGGTGGCGCCAGGTGGCCGGATAGCCGTCCTTGTCGAGGCGGATCTTGACGTCGTGATGGACCAGAGGGCGGAAATAGCCGGCCCGCATATCGTCCTCGCGGTCCCAGACCAGCTTCACGGGCGTGCCCTTGCCGACCTTCTTGGCGATGTGGACGGCCTCGACGACGTAGTCGGACTGGAAGGTGGCGCGGCGGCCGAAGCTTCCCCCCGCGAACAGGGTCTCGATTTTCACCGCGCCGGGCAGGTTGCCGACGATCTTGGCGGTGTTGAGCTGGTCGATGGTCGGGATCTGCGAGCCGAACGACAGGCTGGCGTTGTTGCCCTTGACCCTGGCCACGCAGTTCATCGGCTCCATGGCGGCATGGGCCAGGAAGGGGAAGTCATAGGCCGCCTCGAACATCTCGCCGTCGGTGACCGAGGCGACATCGCCCTTGCTGTCGAAGGGGGTCCATTTCAGGTCGGCCGGACCCTGCCCGGCGGCGATCCTCCTGTATTCGGCCAGCAGCACGTCGCTGCCGCGCTTCTCGGCCTTGTCCTCGTTCCATTCGACGGTCAGGGCCGCGCGGCCCTTGTGGGCGGACCAGGTGTCATTCGCCACGACGGCGACACCGGACGGGATCTTGAACACATCGACGACGCCCGGAACCTTGCGGGCGGCGGCGGCGTCGAAGCTTTTCACCTTGCCGCCGAAGCGCGGCGGATGGGCGACCATGGCGACCAGCAGGCCCTCTTCCTGGACGTCCTGGGTGAACTTCGCCGTGCCGTTCGACTTGGCGACGCTGTCCTTGCGCCGCACCCGGTCGGTGCCGATCAGGGTGAAGTTTTTCGGGTCCTTCAGGGTCGGGATCTCGGGCGGCGTCACCTTGGCGGCATCGGCCAGCAGGTCGCCGAAGCTGGCGGCCCTGCTGCTGGCCGCATGGCTGAGGATGCCGTCCTTGACGGTGATCTCGGCGGCGTCCACCTGCCACCGACCAGCGGCCGCCTGCACGAACATCGCCCGCGCCGCGGCGCCGGCCTTGCGCAGCTGGTCCCAGCTGTTGGAGATGGCCGAGGAGCCGCCGGTGCCCTGCACTCCCATGCCGGTGTTGGCATAGAGCTTGGCGTTGGCCGGGGCCTGTTCGACGCTGACCCGGCTCCAGTCTGCGTCCAGCTCCTCGGCGACGATGGCAGCCAGGCCGGCGTGGTTGCCCTGCCCGAACTCGATGTGTTTGGAGATGACGGTGACGGCGCCGCTGGCGTCGATCTTCAGGAAGGGGCCGAACTCCCCGACCTTGACAGGGCTGCCGACGCTCATCGCCTCGCCCAACGAACAGCCGACCAGCAGCGCGCCGCTGGCGGCGACGCCGGTGACGATCACTTCGCGGCGGGTAGCGCCGGCCTTGATGGCGGCTCCGGCGGATCGGGCGAGGTTGCGGATATGACGGGTCATGCTCGCCTCCCTCAGTTGGTCGCCGGCGCGGGGGCCGGGGCAGGGGTCGTTTCAGCCGTCTTGGGAAGCGCGGCGCCGATGCCGGCGGCCTCCTTGATGGCGGCCCGGACACGCTGGTAGGTCCCGCAGCGACAGATGTTGCCGCTCATCGCCGCGTCGATCTCCGCGTCGCTGGGGGCCGTCTTTTCGGCCAGCAGGGCGGCGGCGCTCATGATCTGGCCGGATTGGCAGTAGCCGCACTGCGGGACGTCGAGTTTGGCCCAGGCCTGCTGGGCCGGATGGGCCCCACCAAGCCCTTCGATGGTGGTGACCTTCAGTCCGGCGGCGGCGCTGACCGGCATCGCGCAGCTGCGCACCGGCTGGCCATCGACATGCACCGTGCAGGCTCCACACTGGGCGACGCCGCAACCGAACTTGGTGCCGGTTAGGCCCAGTTCGTCGCGCACCACCCACAGCAGGGGGGTGTCGTCGGCCGCTTTCACGGTCACGGCCCTGCCGTTGATTTCCAGATTGACCGCCATTTGCGCCTCCTCCCGACAAAAAGACGCCGTATCTTAACGCTGTTCATACGGCGACACGCCAGCGAAATCTTGCGCCGCGCCCGCTCCGGGAGGATGAAGCGCTCATGGCCCTGATCCTTCCCGCCGGTACGACCCTGGTCGCCGCCACCCACAACCCCGGCAAGGCTCGCGAACTGGCCGCCCTGTTGGACGGCCGCTTCACCGTGCTGACGGCGGGCGAGCTGAACATCCCCGAGCCGGACGAGACCGAGACCACCTTTGTCGGCAACGCCCTGCTCAAGGCTCGCCACGCCGCCGACGTTTCGGGCCGCATCGCCCTGGCCGACGACAGCGGCCTGTCGGTCGTCGCCCTGGACGGCGCGCCAGGCATTTTCTCGGCTCGCTGGGCGGGACCGGGCAAGGACTTCGCCGTGGCCATGGGCAAGGTCGAGGAGCGGCTGGAGGCGGCCGGAGCCGACGATGTCTCGGCCTGGTTCACCTGCGCCTTGGCGGTCGCCTGGCCGGACGGCCCGTCGGTGGTCGTGCAGGGCGAGGTCCACGGCTCCCTGGTCTTCCCCGGGCGGGGCGACAACGGCTTCGGCTACGACCCGATCTTTGTGCCCACCGGCGGCGTCCAGACCTTCGGCGAGATGGACCCTGAAGCCAAGGACGCGATCAGCCACCGCACCATCGCCTTCGCCAAGCTGAAAGCCGCCCTGTTCGAATGACGAGCGCGGAGCGTTTGCCGGCCGGCCGAGGCCCGGACGATCAGCAAGAGCGACCAGGCAAGGATCTTGGCGTCTACATCCACTGGCCCTACTGCGCCCGCATCTGCCCCTACTGCGACTTCAACGTCGTGCGCGATCGGGGAAGGATCCAGGAGCAGGCCGACCTCGCCGCAGCCATCCTCGCCGACCTGGAGGCGCAGCGCGCCCTGACCGGTCCCCGGCGGCTGGTGTCGATCTTCTTCGGCGGCGGCACGCCTTCGCTGATGGACCCGCAGGCGGCCGCCGAGATGATCGCCGCCGCCCGCCGGCTGTGGGACGCAGGCCCCGATCTCGAGGTCAGCCTGGAGGCCAACCCGACCGACGCCGAGACCGGCCGCTTCGCCGCCCTGGCGCAGGCGGGGGTGGGTCGCCTGTCGCTCGGCGTGCAGGCTCTCGACGACGCCTCGCTGACCTTCCTCGGCCGCAACCATGACGCCGGCGCCGCCCGGCGGGCCGCGATGGAAGCCGCGCGCCTCTTCCCGCGCCTGTCGCTCGACCTGATTTACGCCCGACCGGGCCAGACGCCGGAGAGCTGGGCCAACGAGCTGCGCACCGCCGTCGACTGGGGGGCCGAGCACATCTCGCCCTATCAGCTGACGATCGAGACAGGCACCGCCTTCGACCGGGCCGTACGGCGCGGCGCCTTCAAGCCGGCCGACGAGACGCTCGGCGCCGCCCTCTACGACACCACCCAGGCGGTGCTGGAAGGCCAGGGGTTCGACGCCTACGAGGTCTCCAACCACGCGCGTGGCCCCGCCGCCCGCTCGCGCCACAACCTCGTCTACTGGATGGGCCAGGACTATGTCGGGGCTGGCCCGGGCGCGCACGGCCGGCTGACCCTGGACGGCGCCCGCATCGCCACCGGCGCCCATCGGGGCATCGATGCCTACATCGCGGCCGTGTGCGACACGGGCCTGGGCTTTTCAGAGCGTGAGACCCTGTCGCGCACCGAGGCGGCCGAGGAGCGCCTCCTGATGGGCCTGCGCATCGACCATGGCGTCGCTTTCGACGACCTGGCGCCGTTGGGCCTGACCCCTTACCACCCCGAAGTCGTGTCTCTGGCCGCCGACGGCCTGTTGCTGACCGGCGATCAACGGTTCCGCGCCACCCGCCAGGGCAGGCTGGTTCTCGACTGGATCACCGGCCGGCTGGCCACCGCCGCAAAGCCCGCTTGAGCCTGACGCCCGGCCGTTGTATCCCCGCCCGCGCAACAGAGATTTTGGGCCCAACCTTTAGGAATCCCCATGGCTGACGACTACCACCGCGGCGAGATGGACATTCAGGAGCAGGTCAACACCTATCATGCCGTCATGGGCATGACGAAGTGGGGCAGCTTGGCTCTCGCCGTCTCCATCCTGGCCCTGGTCATGTGGTTCTGCACCCCGGCCGGCTTCTTCGGCGGCCTGATCCCGGCCCTGGTGCTGCTGGTGGTCGGCATCCTGCTGCTGCGCGAGAAAAAGGGCGGCGGCCACTAAACCCTTTCAGGTTTTGATGAACGCATCAAAACTTGATCAAAAAGGGTCTAGATTCAACATTTTGAGCATGTCTGGGCGGCCGAACCGCATACTCTTCGGCCTGACATACTCTAGCCCAGCCCGCGCCTCGAAGACTTTGGACGCCGGCGGCCCCCTGGGTCGCCGGCGTTGTCGTATGGGCTTTACGCTGCGTTGCGGCATAACTTTTCGCAGCGCACCATCCCTGGGCTCGACAAAGGGCAAGATTCTCCCCTAAACAGACGCCCACGGCGCGTTCGTCGCCAAGCGTAGGGGAGGCGCCACCATGGCCTTGATTGCTGTGACCAAGGAACGCCGCGCGGGCGAGACCCGCGTCGCCGCCACTCCCGAAACGGTCAGGAAACTGATCGCCGCCGGCTGGTCCGTGACCGTCGAGGCCGGGGCCGGGGCCGGCTCGGCCTATCCCGATGCCGACTACGAGGCGGCGGGGGCCAGGCTCGAAAAGACCCTGAAAGCCGTCCTCAAGGACGCCGATGTGCTGTTCAAGGTGCGCGGGCCGGACGCCGAGGAAATCGCCGGGCTGAAAAGCGGCGCGATGGTGGTCGCCACCCTTAACCCGCACCAGGACAAGGAGACGCTGAACGCCCTGGCCAAGGCCGGCGTGTCCGCCTTCGCCATGGAGTTCGTGCCGCGCATCACCCGCGCCCAGGTCATGGACGTGCTGTCCTCGCAGGCCAACCTGGCCGGCTACCGCGCCGTCATCGAGGGCGCGGAGGCCTTCGGCAAGGCCCTGCCGATGATGATGACCGCCGCCGGCACCATCGCCGCCGCCAAGGTCTTCATCATGGGGGTCGGGGTCGCCGGCCTTCAGGCTATCGCCACGGCCCGCCGCCTCGGAGCCGTGGTCACCGCCACCGATGTGCGGCCGGCCACCAAGGAACAGGTCGAAAGCCTGGGCGCCAAGTTCCTCGCCGTCGAGGACGAGGAGTTCAAGAACGCCCAGACCGCCGGCGGCTACGCCAAGGAAATGAGCGCCGAGTATCAGGCCAAGCAGGCCGAGCTGCTGAGCGGCCACCTGGCCAAACAGGACATCGTCATCACCACCGCCCTGATCCCAGGCCGCCCGGCCCCGCGGCTGGTCACCGCCGTCCAGGTCGCCTCGATGAAGCCTGGCAGCATCATCGTCGACCTCGCCGTCGAACAGGGCGGCAATGTCGAGGGCGCCAGGCTTGGCGAGACGGCGGTCACCGCCAACGGAGTGAAGATCCTCGGCGCCGCCAACCTGCCCGGCCGCATCGCCACCGACGCCAGCGCCCTCTATTCCCGCAACCTGATGGCCTTCGCCGGGCTGCTGCTCGACAAGGAAGGGGCCCTGAACCCCGACTTCGAGGACGAGATCCTCAAAGCCGCCCTGGTCACCAAAGGCGGCGCAGTCGTCCATCCCCAGCTGGCCGGCTGACCGATAAACAGGCGGGCCGAGGTCCGCGAGGAGTGTTCCCATGGAAGTCGCCGTCGATCCCACCATCTTCCGCCTGGCGATCTTCGTCCTGGCCATCTTTGTCGGCTACTACGTGGTCTGGAGCGTCACGCCGGCGCTGCACACGCCGCTGATGGCGGTTACCAATGCCATCTCCTCGGTGATCATCGTCGGCGCCCTGATCGCCGCCGCCGCCCACCCGGCCACGGGCCAGGCGATGACCGGCTCGGTATGGATCTCCAAGGGGGCCGGCGCCGTCGCCGCCGGCCTCGCCGCCGTCAACATCTTCGGCGGCTTCCTGGTCACCCAGCGGATGCTGGCCATGTACAAGAAGAAGGACAAGGCGGGGTGAGCTCCCAGCTGATCGCCCAGCTCCTCGGCTATCTCTGCGGCATCGGCGGGCTCGTCGGCGTCGGCGCCTACATCTGGGTGGTGCTCAAGCGCCATCGCTGGCTGAACAGCGCCGGCCTGCTGCTGACCAGCCTCGGGCTGATGCAGCTTTCCCTGATGATCCACCAGAACCTCGGGCTGACCGGCCTCATCCAGGCTGGCCTGGCCGTGGCCCTGCTGCTGGCCGCGGTGATCGCCCAGCTGGTCGCGGCGGTGCGAGCTCGGACGCCATGGGACGGCGAAGAGCGGCGGGGAGGGGACGAGTGACCCTTTCGCCGCTGGAGCTGGTCGGGATCATCTGCGCCGTCATCGGCGTGAACGTCGGCGCTGTCTATGCCATGGAAACCCTGCCCAAGGCCTTCGCCGGGCCGCGCCGGAGCCTGGCGCTGTCGGCGATCCTGATCATCTTCGTAGTTGTCTTGGCCGTGGATGTGGCGGTGATGCTCAAGTCCGGCCGTCAGGCGGCGAACTTCGCAATTCTCGGCCTGTTGCCGGGCCTGGAATTGACCCGGGTCGCGACCCGCGCCACGCCGCGCAATCTCCAGCATGGCCTGCTCGCGCTTGGCCTGGTCGGGGCCTTCGGCGTCATCGGCGTCCTGCTCCGGGGCCTCAGCCAGGGCCCCCAGGACAACGGCACCTGGCTGCTGTTCGCCGCCTTTGCGGCCTTACCGCTGGTGCTCGGCGGGTTGAGCCTGCGCCGGGTCCTGCAGCCCGAGGCAGGCGTCGCATGAGCGGTCTTACCCCCTGGATTGCCCGCCGGCTGATCGCCCTTTCACGACCCAACGACACCCCTTCGACCGAGACGGGAACCCCCGCATGACCGCCGACCTTGCCGCCAATCTCGCCGCCGTGGCCTACATCGTCTCGGGGGTGTTGTTCATCCTGGCCCTGCGCGGCCTCTCCAGCCCGGTGACCAGCCAGGCCGGCAACCGCAACGGCATGATCGGCATGGCCATCGCCGTCGGCACCACCCTGCTGGTGCTGTGGAGCCAGAAGCTGCTCGATCCGGTCACCATCGGCCTGATCCTGGCCGGCGTCGTGGTCGGCGGCGGGATCGGGGCGATCATCGCCCGCCGCGTGGCCATGACTTCCATGCCGCAGCTGGTCGCCGCCTTCCACAGCCTGGTCGGCATGGCCGCCTGCCTGGTTGCGGTGGCCGCCGTCTACGCCCCGGAGGCCTACGGCATCGGCACGGCGACCCACATCCACGCCCAGTCGCTGATCGAGCTGGGCCTCGGCCTGGCCATCGGGGCGGTCACCTTCACCGGCTCGGTCATCGCCTTCGCCAAGCTCAACGGCAACATGAGCGGCGCGCCGATCCTGCTGCCGGGCCGCCACCTGCTCAACATCGTGCTCGGTATCGCCATCGTCGGGCTCGTCGCCTACCTGGTCTACACCGGCGGCCAGGCCAAATGGGCCTTCTGGGCCATCTTCGCCCTCAGCCTGGTCATCGGCGTCACCCTGATCATCCCGATCGGCGGGGCCGACATGCCGGTCGTCGTCTCCATGCTCAACAGCTATTCCGGCTGGGCGGCGGCGGCCCTCGGCTTCACCCTTGGCAACATC
>JBKJSF010000048.1:0-14617 GCA_046595895.1 Caulobacter sp.
CCACTTCTGGCGCTGGACGTCATAGGCCGACTGCTTCACGGCCCGGCCGGTCAGCAGCACCTTGGTGCCGTCGTTGCCGAGCGCCGAGACGATCAGGCCGGCGGCGCGGTCGGCGCCGGGGTAGTTGGTCACGGTCCAGGGATTGGCCAGGATCTGGGCGGCGATGCGCTGGCGCTGGGCCGGATCGACGGCATAGGTCCGGATGTTGGCGACGTAGGCCTGGTCCTGCAGGGCGATGACGGCGGCGTAGGCGATGGAGCCGCGCAGCAGCTGCTTGGGCTCGTATGAGGCGCCGGCCCGCAGCGAGCTGGCGACCACCGTCGAGTCGGCGAAGGCTGTCGGGGTGGCGGCGGCCCGGCTCATGTAGCCGCGCCAGGCGCTGGCTTCCTCAAACAGCGAGGCCGACAGGTTGATGGCCGGCGGCGGCGGCGGCGCCGGCGGCAGGGGCGGCGGCGGCGCCTCGGGCGTGGAGCAGGCGGCGATCAGAAACGTCGCGGCAAGGGCCGCAAGGCCGGCCAGCACGGAATGTCTTTTGGTCATGATTACAAGCTTTCCCCGGAGCCCCCGCAGGTTTTGGCGGCTCTGCCGCCCAAACCTGCTCGAAACATCTGAAAACAGACCCTATCGGGATCAGATAGATATCTGAACCCGATGGGGTCTGGGGCGGTCAATAGCATGTCGCTCCGGGCGGGAATGTGACGACCGGGCGTTAACCATAGCTTGACGCGCCGCGAATTGTTACGCGGCAAATTCACTAATTAATCGAAGAGCTTGGAGACCGACTCCTCGTTGGCGATGCGACGGATGGCCTCGCCGATTAACGAAGCGGCCGACAGCAGGCGGATCTTGCTGTTGCCGAGGATCAGGTCGGGCTGTTCGATGCTGTCGGTGACGACCACTTCGCGCAAGACGCTGTCGGCGATCCGCTGGTTGGCCGGATCGGAGAGGACGCCGTGGGTGACATAGGCGGAAACCTCGGTCGCGCCGTGCTCGGTCAGGGCCTTGGCGGCGTTGCACAGGGTGCCGGCGCTGTCGACGATGTCATCGAACAGGATGCAGGAGCGGCCCGAGACGTCGCCGATGATGTTCATCACCTCGCTCTTGCCGGGACCGGCTCGGCGCTTGTCGACGATGGCCAGGTCGCAGCCGAGGCGGTTGGCCAGGGCCCTGGCGCGGACCACGCCGCCGACGTCGGGGGAGATGATCATCAGTTCATTGGCCTTGCGGCCATGCTGGGCGATGATGTCGTTGGCGATCAGCGGCGCGGGCAGTAGGTTGTCGGTGGGGATGTCGAAGAAGCCCTGGATCTGGCCGGCGTGCAGATCCATGGTCAGCACCCGGTCGGCCCCGGCCCGGGTGATCAGGTTGGCCACCAGTTTGGCCGAGATCGGGGTGCGTCCGCCGGTCTTGCGGTCCTGGCGAGCGTAGCCGAAGTAGGGCAGCACCGCGGTGATCCGCCGGCCCGAGGCGCGCTTCAGCGCGTCGATGCAGATCAGCAGCTCCATCAGGTTGTCGTTGGCCGGGTAGCTGGTCGACTGGATAACGAAGACATCCTCGCCCCGGACGTTTTCGTCGATGGTGACGAAGACCTCGTTGTCGGCAAACCGGCGGACCTGCGCCTTGGTCAGCGGCATGTCCAGGTACTGGGCGATATTGCCCGCCAGCGTTCGGTTGGAGTTGCCAGCCAGCAGCTTCATCGGACGACTCTTCGCGGGAGGAATGTTGCCGGGTCTGTAGGGGCGCGGAGCGTTGCGGGCAAGGCGGATTCGGACGCTATCCAAGAGAGTCGAGCGCAGGACCTCCGAGCCAGGTCTTCCAAATAACGACGGCCGCCCAATGCAGCAGCACGGCGGGCCAGATCGAGCCCGTCCTCCAGCGGGTGGCGGCGCAGGCGAGGCCGAGGAGGCCGGTGACGAGGAGGAAGTCGGGGCGGGCGAAGAGATCACGGGCGCCGGGCAGAAATGTGAAGCCTTCGAGCGGGTGCCAGAGAACGTAGAGCAGTGTGGAGATGGCGATCGCCGGAGCAGGGTTGGTCGTCTCCCGGCCCGGGACCATCACTGCCCGGAAGACGGCCTCCTCGCCGATGGCCGGGACAAAGAGAACGGTCAGCATGGTCAGGGGCAGGGCGGCGAGATCGCCGACGCTCAGGTGATAGAGGCCTGTCGTCAGGCCGATGAGCGCCATAGCCAGCAGGGTCGGAAGGCCGACGAGGGCGGTGAAAACCCAGCCGGCCCGGCCCGGCAGGGTGCGGAAGCTGGTGATCAGTCGGGTCAGATACGGCCGCATGACCCCTCGTTGGCCCGGTATGGTTAACGGCGCGTTTACCTCTCCGCCCCAAACCCGTCCCAAAGGCATGGGACTCTAGAGCCCCGCCACCGCCAGGAGCTCGCCATGGACCGTCGCAGCCTGATTCTCTCCGGCCTCGCCACTGCCGGCCTCGGGGCCTGCACGACGACCTCGGGCGACGGTTCCGGTCCGGGCGTCACCCAGGATCGCAGCATCGGCACCTACACGGTCGAGGAGATCAAGACCCAGACCAGCGACTTCCTCGGCGTCGCCGCCGAGAGCGTCGGTCAGGTGGTCGAGCGAGTGTTCCGCGACCAGGGCCAACCGACCGCCTACATCGCCGGCGAGGAAGGCAGCGGTGCGATCGTCGCCGGCCTGCGCTACGGCCGCGGCCTGATGTACATGAAGGACAAGCCCAGCCTGGAGGTCTTCTGGCAGGGCCCGTCGATCGGTTGGGACTGGGGCGGCAACGCCAGCCGCGTCTTTACCCTCTGCTACAATCTCTACTATCCGGACATGATCTTCCGCCGCTATCCGGGGGTCGATGGGTCGGCCTATCTGGTCGGCGGGCTTGGCGTGAACTACCAGCGGGCCGACGGCATCGTCCTGGCCCCGATCCGCACCGGTGTCGGCCTGCGGCTGGGCGCCAACCTCGGCTACCTGTCCTACAGCCGCCAGCGTAACGTCCTGCCCTTCTAGGACAGTAGCCTCAGCCCGGGTCTTGCGGGGCCTCGGTGTGGTCGGTGCGTGACTGCACCCAGTCCGACAGGGCCATCATCACGCCGCTGAACACGAAGGTGACGTGGATGATCACCTGCCACATGATCGGTTGCCAGTTAAAGGTTCCGTCGGCGCTCTCGACGATTTTCAGGAACGAGCGCAGCAGGGAGATGGCGCTGATGGCGACGATGGAGCCGATCAGCTTCATCTTCAGGCCCGAGAAGTCGACCGAGCCCATCCAGGTCGGCCGGTCCTCATGGTCGCCGGTGTTGATCTTGGAGACGAAGTTCTCGTAGCCCGAGAAGATCACGATCAGCACCAGGTTGCCGGCCAGCGACAGGTCGATCAGCGACAGGGCCAGCAGGATGCCGTCCTCGGCCTTGGCCCGGCCGCTGAGGAACAGCGGCAGTTCGTGGACGATCTCCTGGAAGAACACCGCCAGCAGGATCAGCAGCGCCCCGATCAGCCCGACATAGAAGGGGGCCATCAGCCAGCGCGAGGCGAAGAGCCCGGCCTCCAGCCATTTCTCGACGAAGCTCCCGGCCCTCTCGAGGGCGGGGGGCGGCTTGATTTGCGGGGTCTTGGCCATGGGGTGGACCTAAGCTGGAGAGGGCGCGGCGATCAAGGCCAGGGGCTGCAGCAGATCCCAGCGGTTGCCGTAAAGGTCCTCGAACACGGCGACGGTTCCATAGGGCTCGTCACGCGGGCTCTCGAGGAAGCGGACGCCGGCAGCGGTCATCGCCGCATGATCGCGGGCGAAGTCGTCGGTGTGCAGGAACAGGAAGACGCGGCCGCCGGCCTGGGCGCCGATGGCGCTGGATTGCTCCGGGTTGGCCGCCTCGGCCAGCAGCAGGGCGCAGCCTCCACCGGACGGCGTGGCCGTCACCCAGCGCTTGCCGCCGCCGAGGTCGGTGTCGGTGATCGCGAAGCCGAGGCAGTCGCGGTACCAGGCAATGGCGGGGTCGTAGGTTTTGACGACGAGGGTCAGGGCGGCGATGTGGGGGGGCAAGGGGTCTCTCCGTTTCCTTCTCCCGCTTGTCGGGAGAAGGTGGCGGCCGAAGGCCGACGGATGAGGGCGGCGCCGGCCAAAGAAGATTAGCGACCGCGTCGGACCGCGCCAGAACGTGGGGTTTCCGGCCGGGCCGGTGCTGCCCTCATCCGACCCCCTACGGGGGCCTCCTTCTCCCGACAAGCGGGAGAAGGAGCGCGGCACTATGCTCGCAGCTTCGCCCCGACTTTTTCGGCCGCGGCGACGATCCTTGCCGACAGGGCTTCGATCTCCGCATCTGCCAGCGTCTTCTCGCGCGGTTGCACCGTGACCTCGATGGCCAGCGACTTCTGGCCCTCCGGCACGCCGGCGCCCTGGTAGACGTCGAACACCCGGGCCCCGGCGATCAGGGCCTTGTCGGCGCCGGCGACGGCCCTGACGAGATCGCCGGCCGGCTTGGCGGCATCGACCAGGAAGGCGAAGTCGCGGCTGAGCGGCATCAGCGGCGACAGCTCCAGCGCCGATTTGGTTTTCACCGACTTCTTCTTGGGCTCGGGAATGGCTTCGACGAAGACCTCGAAAGCCAGCATCGGCCCGGACGCGTCCATGGCCTTCAGCACCGCCGGATGCAGCTCGCCGAACTCGGCCAGCACCGCCTTCGGCCCCAGCTGCAGCCGGGCCGAGCGGCCGGGGTGATACCAGGGCGAGGCCGAGCCCTGCGCGGTCTGCAGGGAAGCGACGGGGGCGCCGAGCTCCTCCAGCAGGGCGAGGAGGTCGCCCTTGAGGGTGAACAGGTCTTCGGCCCCGCCTTTTGCCCAGTCGCGCGGCCCATGGGGCGCCAGCAGGGCGGCGATAACCATGCGCTGGTCCTGCGGCTGGTCGCCGCCGAAGATCGGGCCGATCTCGAACAGAGCCACGTCGGGGAAACCGCGGCGGGCGTTGCGGGCCGCTGCCTCAATCAGGTTCGGCAGGATCGAGGGCCGCATGCAGTCGAGCTCGGCGGCGATCGGGTTGGCGAGGACCAGGCTCTGGTCGCCGCCGCCGAACAGTTTCGCCGTCTGGCGCGAGGTGAAGCTCCAGGTCACCGCTTCGGCGTAGCCGCTGGCGGCCAGGAAGCGGCGCCCCGCGCGGGCGCGGGACTGGCGGGCGGTCAGCACGCCGCCGACGGCGCGCGGCGCCTCGGGCAGGGGCGTCGAGGGCAGGGCGCCGTAGCCGGCGATGCGGGCGACCTCTTCCACCAGATCAGCCTTGCCCTCGACGTCGCGCCGCCAGCTCGGCGGGGTGACGGTGAGGTTCGGCGCGGACCCTTCGACCTTGAAGCCCAGGACTTCGAGAATGTCGATCGATCTGGCGGCCGGGATGTCGAGGCCGGCCAGGGCCTTCACATAGACCGGGTCGAAGGCGAACGGGGCCGGCGGGGCCGGGGCCTGGCCGGAGACGGTGATCTCCGAAGGCTCGCCGCCGCACAGCTCGAGGATCAGGGCGGTGGCCAGCTCGAGGCCCGGGACCAGCGAAGCCGGATCGACGGTGCGGGCGAAGCGGTACTGGGCGTCGCTGGTGATGCCGGTGGCGCGGCCGGTCTGGGCCGTGCGGATCGGCTCGAACCAGGCGCATTCGACGAAGACGTCGGTGGTGGCTTCGGAGCAGCCGGTGCTCACCCCGCCCATGACGCCGCCGAGGCCGATGGGGCGCTGCCCGCCGGCGTCGGCGATGACGCTCATCTCCGTGGACAGGTCGTAGGTCTTGCCGTCCAGGGCGATCAGCTGCTCGTCCCCGTGGGCCGCCGGGCTGGGTTGATCGCCCGGGGTCGGCTCGTCAGGGCCACGGCCGAGTCGGGCGACGATGAGGTCGCCGACCAGCAGGGCGCGGTCATAGACGTGCAGCGGCCGGGCGCGGTCGTGGGTGATCAGGTTGGTGACATCGACCAGGGCGTTGATGGGCCTGAGGCCGATGGCCCGCAGGCGGTCCTGCAGCCACTGCGGCGAGGGACCGTTCTTCACCCCTTTGATCAGCCGGCCGGCGAACACCGGACAGGCGTCGCCATCGACCTCGATGCGGATCGGGCAGGGGAAGGTGGGCGTGACGGGCGGGATGGCCGGGGTCTTCAAGGTTCCGACCCCGGCGGCGGCCAGGTCGCGGGCGATGCCGGCGACGCCCAGCCAGTCGGGGCGGTTGGGGGTGACCTCGAAGTCGATGACCGCTTCCATGCCGAGCGCCTCGGCGGCCGGCGTGCCGACGCTGAGGCTGTCCGGCAGTTCCATGATGCCGTCGCTCTCCTCGGCCGCTTCCAGCTCGGATGCCGAGCAGAGCATGCCGTTGGAAACGACGCCGCGCACCGGCTTTTCGACCAGGGTGACGCCCAGGCCCGGCACGAAGGCGCCGATGGGGGCGTAGATGGTGGTCAGGCCGGCCCGGGCGTTAGGCGCGCCGCAGACGATCTCTTTCATGCCATCGGCGGTCTCGACCTGGCAGACGCGCAGGCGGTCGGCGTTGGGGTGCTGCTCGGCCGAAACGATCCTGGCCACCGTAAAGGCGGCGAGTTTCGTCGCCGGGTCGTGGACATCCTCGACCTCGAGGCCGGCCATGGTCATGGCCTCGACGATCCGGGCGACGGTCGCGTCGGTCTCCAGATGGTCCTTCAGCCAGGAAAGCGTGAACTTCATTGCAGTGGCCCTCCGAGGGCCAGGATCTGGTTGAGGAAGCCCTCGCCGCCGGTGTAGCCGATGGCGAACAGCTGGCCGCCGATGAAGCGGCAGTCACGGACAGGGATGGCCCCGACGACGCCGTTGGGCGAGGCGGGCCGCAGGACCAGGGTGCGGATGTCGCCGCCGGCGAAGCCGAAGTCGGTGGCGTCGAAGGTACAGCCGCCGACCACCAGCATGACGGCCGGACCCTCGATACGGCAGTTTTCGAAAGTGATGCCGCTCAGGGTCGATTGCCCGAGGCGCATGCGGGCGCGGTGCAGATCAAACAGCGACAGGGCGACGTTCGAGAAATGGTCGACCGTCAGGTCCTCGGCGACCGTCCAGCTGTGGCCCTGGTCGGTCATTGGGCGGAGCCCAGGGCGATGATCTGGTCGAGGAAGGCGTCGACGCCGGTGTAGCCCAGGCCAACGAACTGGCAGCCGTCGAAGCTGCAGTTGTCGATCGGGATGGCCCCGATGACCGCCGTCCCCGAAGCCGGCCTGAGGATCAGGTTGCGGATGTCGCCGTTGGGGTTGCCGAAGTCGCAGGCCTCGAAATGGCAGCCGAGCACCAGCAGCACGCCCGGTCCCTCGATCCGGCAATGCTTGAACTTCACGTCGCGGATGACCGCGGCGCCATTGACCATGCGGGCGCGCAGCAGGTCGACCATCGACACCGCCTTGAGCTCGTGGGACTCTGCCAGGAAGTCGTCGGCGCGGGTGACGGTGGCGGGCAGGGGGCCATAGATCTCGGTCACGGCGGGCGCCTGGGGGGTGGTCGGTTTGCGGGCCATCAGCTCAATCCTGAAACGAGGTTGGGGGCCTGGAAGGCCGAGAAGCCGTAATGGGCGAGCCAACGGCTGTCGCTGGAGAACATGTCGCGCAGGTCGGGCATGCCGTACTTGAGGGTGCCAAGCCGGTCGACGCCCATGCCGAAGGCGAAGCCGGAGTAGACCTCCGGGTCGATGCCGCAGTGGCGCAGGACGTTGGGATGCACCATCCCGCAGCCGAGAATCTCCAGCCAGTCGCTGCCCGTGCCGATCTTCACCTCGCCGCCCGAACGGTCGCAGCCGACGTCCATCTCCGCCGAGGGTTCGGTGAAGGGGAAGTGGTGGGGACGGAACCGCGTGGTCACCGCGTCGGTCTCGAAGAACCGGGCGATGAAGGTCTCCAGGGTCCATTTCAGGTGGCCCATATGGATGCCCTTGTCGATCACCAGGCCCTCGATCTGATGGAACATCGGGGTGTGGGTGGCGTCGGAGTCCATGCGGTAGGTGCGGCCGGGCACGATGATGCGGATCGGCGGCTCCTGGCCGGCGGCGATCCAGGGCGCGGGCGGGGGCGCGTTGCCCTTGCGCATGGCGCGGACCTGCACCGGGCTGGTGTGGGTGCGGAGCAGTTTGCGCTCGCCGTCCGGGCCTTCGTTGAAGAAGAAGGTGTCGTGCATTTCCCGCGCCGGGTGCTTGGGCGGGAAGTTGAGGGCCGTGAAGTTGTGGAAGTCGTCCTCGATGTCCGGCCCTTCGGCGACCGCGAAGCCCATCTCGGCGAAGACGGCGACCATCTCGTCCATGGTCTGCATGGTCGGATGGACGCTGCCCTTGCGGCGCGGTTTAGCCGGCAGGGTCAGGTCGAGGCTCTCGCGGGCCAGCCGGGCGTCGAGCTCGGCGGTTTCCAGGGCGGCCTTGCGCTCGGCGATGGCGGTAGAGACCGCATCGCGCAGCTGGTTGATGGCCGGGCCCTTCTCCTTGCGCTCCTCAGGCGCCATGGCGCCGAGGGTCTTGAGCAGGGCGGACACTGAGCCGGACTTTCCGAGCGCCGAGACGCGAATGGCTTCCACGCCGGCGGCGTCGGACGCTGCGGCGATCTGGGCGGTGAGGTCGGCTTGCAGAGTGGTCAGGTCGGTCATGGTTGGGCTCGTCTAGCGGCCCGGAGCCGCTTCGTCAGGTGCTAATTGAGGGCCTTGTAGGCGGTGTTGACCCAATCGGGGACTTCTGGCTCCCAGCGGACGGGCAGTCCGTCGGTCGCCCGCCAGCGATGCAGCCAGGAGACGCCGTTGGCTTTGGAGAAGGTGTCAGCATGGCCGTAGAGGGGGTCGGCCAGCGCCTCGTCCAGAGACACGAAGCGGTAGCCGCGCCCCAGCAGCATGGCGTGGACCTTCGGATACCAGTCGCGATTGAGACTGTTGGCGTGCAGGAGCAGCACCTGGGCCGGTTCGCGCCCGCCGTTCTGTTCGGCGCTGTAGGGTTCGTAATGGACAGTCACGGCTTCGATGTGCGCGACATAGGCCGCGCCGAGCCGGGCCATCAGGGCCTTATCGCCGTCGATCTCGGCCCTGCGATAGACCGCCGCGAAGATCCACTCGCCGTTGTCGATCGTCACCGGGGCGACGGTATAGCCCCGCGCCGTCAGGCCCTCGGCGATCGCCGCCTTCTTCTCCGGCGTCTCGCCGGTGAACAGGAAGGGGTGGCGGAACCAGCGCAGCGTCTTGCCGCGCCTGGCCAGCAGCGGCCGGGTGATCAGCGCGCCATGGTCGACGTCGGTTAGCCAGGCCTCGACGGTCATCCGGTGAATGTTGGGGTGGCTGAAGGTGTGGTTGCCGAGCTCGACGCCGGCGTTGAGCCAGGTTTCGAGGATCTTCGGCAACAGCAGCGCGCGTTGTTCGTCGCAGACCTTGCCCTCGTTGATAAAGGCGGTGGCGTGGGCGTCCAGCGGCTTCAGCATGGCCGTGAAGTCCCGGGTCAGCGCCATCGCCTTGTCGGGGTCGCACAGGTCGGCCTGCGGTCCCTGGTAGGGCAGGTCATCGAAGGTAACGGCGACAGCGCGCGGCTGTGCGGCGGCCGGCAGGACCAGCAAAAGCGAGGCGGCGAAGGTGGCCAGATACCCCAGGCGGATGCGGCTCATTTCGGACGCTCCTTCTGCCGGCTCTTCAGCAGCGCGACGACCGCCGCGATTCGCTCCGCCCGTTTCACCGGACTCTTCTTTGTGGCGTCGATCCAGGTCAGGTAGCCCCGGCGATAGAACTGAGCGATCTCGTCGAAGAAGGCGGCGGCGGCTGGCTCGGCCTCCAGCGCGGCGGCGAGATCGGGCGCGAGTGCATCCCGCTGCGGTCCTTCCGGTGTCAGTGCGACATCCACCGTATCACCGGCCGCCAGTCCGCAGTCCCGCCGCCAGGCCGGTCCGAGACGTAGGCCCCAGCCGCTCTCAACGGCTTCCAGCACGCCGCGATACCCCATGCCATCGATCGTGCCAGCCAGGTGATAGGCCGGCCGATCGCCCCAGACCTCGTACGGGTCGAGGGACACGGGCAGCAGGACCAGGCCGTTGGGCCCGGCGATCAGGGTCGTCCGGAAGCGTTGAATCTCGGCTGTCACGACGTCGTTCCTGCGAAGGCGAGGTTTGAGGGTCGGAGGCGCAAACAAAAAGCCCCCCGGCTCACACCGGAGGGCTTTTCGATCTGTCGAGAGCGGAGCTCTCAAACCATCAAGCCAGCGCGGCGCGAACCTTGTCGGCAATGGCCTTGAACGCGACGGGGTCCTGGCCGGCGATATCCGACAGAACCTTGCGGTCGATCTCGACCCCGGCCTCGTCAAGGCCGTGGATAAACTGCGAGTAGGTGAAGCCTTCCAGGCGGGCGGCGGCGTTGATGCGCTGGATCCAGAGGCTGCGGAAGCTGCGCTTGCGGACCTTGCGGTCGCGGTAGGCGTACTGTCCGGCCTTGTCCACCGCGGCCTTGGCCGTGCGGATGGTGTTCTTGCGGCGCCCGTAGAAGCCCTTGGCTTGTTCGAGAACCTTCTTGTGCTTGGCGTGGGCGGTTACGCCCCGTTTAACGCGAGCCATGTGTCAGCGCTCCTCTCTCTAAAGGCCGTAGGGCATGTAGGACTTGATCGTCTTCTTGTCGGAAGCGCTCATGACCTTCGTGCCGCGCTGCTGGCGGATGTACTTGGAATTGTGGGAGATCAGGCGGTGGCGCTTGCCAGCCACGCCGGCTTTGATTTTGCCGGTCGCCGTGATCTTGAAGCGCTTTTTGGCGCCAGACTTGGTCTTCAGTTTGGGCATTTTGCTCAGGGCGAACCCTGTCCTCTAGGAGATGCAACAGGACTGCCAAGGCATGCCATTTGGCCCGGCAGTCGCGGAAAGGCGAGGCTGATAGGGGAAAAGGGGGGGGATGGCAAGCGGAGTCAGGGCGCCGCGCGGTCTTCCGGCTCGGCGTAACCGGGGCAGCGGCAGCCGCCGACAGTGCACATCCGCTCGTCGCCCCAGTGATGGCCGATGACGTGGCCGCAGTGGACGCAGCCCTCGGCCGGCCGGGCGGCGGCTTTGAGGGCCCGGTATTCGTAGCGCCACCGCCACCCGACAACGGCCGTCCAGACCAGCTCCACCAACCCGAAGGGCCAAGCCCCCTGCAGGAAGCCATAGGCCGAGCCCAGCAGGCAGGAGAGGGCGAACAGCAGGACGAAGATGTGGTGACGCCGCTCCAGCGCATAGAAGACCAGCATCAGGATCACGGCGAACAGACCGAAGAGATCGAGGGGCGTCATGGTCATCCCGGCTTTCCTGCCCCTGGAACGACCCGGCCGCAAGGCGGCTTAAGGCCTTGCCGATCCGCCGCCGCCACCTAACTGGTCACCCATGCGTCTCAACCAGGTCACCGTCCCGGCTTGCGATCTCGAGGAGTCGATCCGCTTCTATGAGGCGCTCGGCCTGATCCTCATCGTCAAAAGCCCGCACTACGCCCGCTTCGAATGCCCGGACGCCGACGGCGAGCATCCGCCGACCTTCTCACTGCACCTTGATCCGCAGGCCACGCCCGGAGCGGCAAGCGTCTATTTCGAGCATGAGCAGCTCGACGAAGAGGTCAAGGCCCTGATCGACAAGGGCGTGAAGTTCCACAGCGGCCCCGACGACCAGACCTGGCTATGGCGCGAAGCCTGGACCACCGACCCGGCCGGCAACCGGATCTGCCTGTACCGCGCCGGCGAGAACCGCCGCTTTCCGCCCTGGAGACTGACGTGAGCCCGATGACCCGACGCACTGGCCTGATTGGACTGGCCGGCGCTTTTCTCGCTGCCTGCACCCCCGCCCGTTTCCTCGATTCGGTGATCCCGGACGACGGCGCCACGACGCTGATCAAGGACGTCAGCTTCGGCGCCAATCCGCGCCAGAAGCTCGATGTCTATGGCCCGCCGGACGCCCGGCCCGGCGCCCCGGTGGCCCTGTTCGTCTATGGCGGCGGCTGGAACAGCGGCTCGCGCAGGGAATACCAGTGGGCGGGCAAGATGCTGGCCGCCCAGGGCTTCGTGACCATCGTCGCCGACTACCGTCTGACCCCGGAGGTCAGTTTCCCGGGCTTTATCGAGGATGTCGCCGCCGCCGTGCGCTGGGCCGTCGATCACGCGGGGGATCATGGCGGCGACCCCAGCCGGATCGTCCTGGTCGGCCACTCGGCCGGCGCATACAACGCGGCCATGGTGGCGCTGGACCCGCGCTACTTGAAGGCGGTCGGCGTCGAGCGCAGCCGCATCAAGGCCTTCGCGGGTCTGGCGGGCCCCTACTACTTCCCGGACCTGAGCGGCCCGATTCTCAGCAAGACCTTCGCCGGCGCGCCGGACGACAAGATCTACCAGACCCTCGACTATGCCGGCCCGGGGTCCCCCGCCGCCTTCCTGGTGGCCGGCGACGCCGACAAGACGGTCAGGCCGCGCAACACCGAACGGCTGGCCGAGGCGCTGAAGAATGAGGGCGTCGAGGTCGAGAGCCACATCTATCCGGGCCAGAGCCACGCCGACGTCCTGCTCAACCTGACGCGGACCTTCCGCGGCCGCTCGACTGAGTATGCGCAGCTGACCGGCTTCCTGCGCCGGCAGGCGGGACTGGCCTGACGGCTAGTTGTCCTCGCGAGCGTACTTGAGGATCAGCGACAGGGTCCAGGCGTAGCCCTCCTCGCCTTCGACGACGTCGATGGACTCGACGTCGTCGATCAGCCAGCGGCCGCCGACCTTCTGGAAGTAGAAAACCAGGCTGTTCTCCTGGTCGAAGTTCTTGAAACTGGCCGCGACCACCTTGCGGTCGGGCCGGCGCCAGACGCCGCGCTCGGTGATCTCAACGTCGGCCAGCCGCCAATCCTGGCCGTTGACCCAGAAAAAGAAGTCCAGCCGACCCAGATCGCCGGCCGATTCCCGCGTCTCGTCGGCGAAGGCCTTCGCCAGGGCCGGGGTGTAGATGTCATCCGGCGGATCGGTGGCCTCATCGCTGGACCCGGTCTCCGTCTGGCCCTTCATCAGCCCGGCGTAGACCTGAGTGATAAAGGTTTTCGGATCGTCGATCCGCGTGGCGGCCGCAGCGGGCTGGGCGAGCCAGACCAGGCCGAAAATCAAGGTCGCGATGATGCGGCGCATGGTGGGTTGCTCCCCTTGGCGGATGTTCAATCCTCGCTTGGCCTTGCGCTGATCGCCAGCCCGAAAAAGGGGGTCCTCCATCTGTTATCTGATCAGTGTTCATATTGCACTGCATTGAAGCGGGGCGGCGGAGTCGCTATATGCACTTCCCCGGATGCGCAATGTGTGTGGCGGCTCCGCTTCTCGATCACCGGCTTGAGGTTGTTCTCCCCATGCTCCTGACCATGATGAAGTCCAAGCTGCACCGCGCGACGGTCACCCAGGCGGACCTCGACTACGAGGGCTCGATCGCCATCGACCGCGATCTGCTGGACGCCTCCGGGATCCTGCCGCACGAGCAGGTCGATGTGCTGAACATCACCAACGGCGCCCGCTTCACCACCTACGCCATCGAAGCCCCGCGTGGCTCGAAGGTGTTCGGGGTCAACGGCGCCGCCGCCCGTCTGGTCCAGAAGGGCGACAAGATCATCGTCGTCACCTACGGCCAGCTGCCGGCCGAAGAGGCCCGCAACTACAGCCCCGTCGTCGTCCTGCTCGACGACCAGAACCACATCAAGCGCGCCGCGTAGGCAGAAGGGGCTTCCAGCCCCTCTGTTGATCGCGCACTCTGTCCCTCCAGACTTCGGAGGACTCCCCATGCGCGCCCTGCTGCCCCTCGCTGCCGTGACCCTGCTACTGGCCGCCTGCGAGCCTGCGCCCAAGGGCGTCGATGGCCAGATCCTGTCCAACACGGTGGCCGACGCGGTGGGCGGCGAGAACAGCTGCGTCTTCGTGGTCGAACAGGGCACGGGGAAGAAGAGCTTCCAATACGGCGCCCCGTCGGCCTGCGGCCGCGAATTGCCCGATTGTTCGGGCGGGACCCTGAACGCCACCGACTTCGCCCAGCTGGCCGCCAAGGGCGCCGACCGGGCGATCAGCTGCGACAGCACCCCGGACGGGGCCCGCACGGTCGCCTGGGCCTCGGGCGTGGTCGAAACCAAGGAAGGCGGCCAGAAGCTGGCCTACGCCGCGGTCATGGAAGGGCCGAGCGAGCAGTCGCTGCCCGGCCGGGAGATGAAGGCCCGCCTCGCCACGGCATTCCGGCGGGCGGGCCTTTAGAGCCCGTCAGGCGGAAGTGGATACCGGTTCCGCCGCCCGGACGGGCTCTTTGCAATAAAGGCTTAGCGAACCAGTTCGAATGTCGCCGAGACTTCGATCCGCACCTTCATCTGGCCGGCCTCGACGGGGGTGGAGGCGTCCGCCTTCTCGGCCCTGGAGAAGCTGGCGAAGACCATCGGCGGCTGGGGCGCGTAGCCGCCCGATTCGCTGAAGGTCACCAGCCGGGCCACGCGATAGCCCAGCGACCTGGCGTAGAGGTCGGCCTTGGCCTGAATGGCTTTCACCGCCTCGACCCGCGCCGCGTCCTCGGCCGCGCCGCTGTTGTCGATGCCGAAGCTGATGCCGCCGACGTTGGTGGCGCCGCTGTTGACCGAGGCGTCCACCACATTGCCAAGCCGCCAACAACGTCACCATCGTGGTGCGTGACCTCAGGCGGCTTGGTAGCCG
>JBKJSF010000065.1:0-30758 GCA_046595895.1 Caulobacter sp.
CCAGCGCATCAGCAGCTCTCAGCAAGACCCTTACAGCGGCAGGCGGCGCGGTCCCGCGCTCGCGCATGATCGAGAGGGCTGACTCCACGCTGTGGGCGTAGCCCGCCAGAGCATCCATGCCAAAGATCGCCGCGCCGCCCTTAATGGAATGCACGGCGCGGAATATGGCGTTCAGGCCTTCCGGGTCAGCCTGCCCCTCATCGAGCGCGATGAGCCCCCGCTCCAGGGCCGCAAGATGCTCACTGCATTCCTCAAAGAAGGCCAGACGGATCGGGGCCAACACTTCCGGTGATAGCGGTGCTCTGTCATCCCCGGCCGGCATCTCAGGCGCTGACCCGCCGCAGCGCGCTTCGCAGTTTCTCCGGGTCAAACGGCTTGACGATCCAGCCCGTGGCGCCGGCGTTTCGCGCCCGTTCCTTGAGCTCCTGCCCGCTCTCGGTCGTCAGCACCAGGATCGGCGTGCCGCGATACCGTTCGTCCGACCGCACCCGTTCGATAAATCCAAACCCGTCGAGTCGGGGCATGTTGATGTCGGTGATGATCACGTCCGCGCCTTGCGCTTCCAGAACCTCCAGGCCATCGAGCCCATCGACGGCCTGAACCACCCGGTAGCCGGACCCGTCGAGCGCCAACCGGAGCATATCGCGCATGGTGCGGGAGTCATCCACCGTTAGGACTGTCTTTTCAGGGGTCATGACGCTTTCGATCTTCTGAAGCCGGCAACAGGTGCGCCGCATAGAGCCCATTGCTCAAGCAAGCTGTCGGACACGGCGGTAACCGAGAATTCCAGGCCGTCAGCGGCCCAACTGTTTCGGGCTGAAACGAGGACCTGGACGCATAGCGCACCGATCTGGCGAACGCTCCCCCCGTCGATGGCCATGGGTTTTCCGCGCAACGCGCCGAGTTCCCGGGCGAGCGGGCCGGCCTGAGCAGAGTTGAGAACCGCCGGAAGCTTGAAGCAGGCGACAGCGCCGACGCGCAAACCGTCGTTGGCCGGCGTACTTTCGGGGGCGGCGAGATTACTGTTCATTGTTCCTGACTTTCGCCAGACCAGACTCTTTGGGGAGCCTGACGAGCACATTTGAAAAACGGGTTAACCAAATCCTACTGACATCAGCGAACCCTCGGACTGCCCGTGCGCCAACAGTTCAGCGCGAACCGTCGGAACAATCTGCTCGACCGCGACCAGACCCAGCAGGCGACCCTCAATTTCGACCACGCCGCTCAGCAGTTCCGCGGGTGTGGACAGACCCGTCGCCGGAACTGCCTTCAGTCGCTCCTCGGAGACCGAATGCAGGTCGCTGACCGCATCGACAACCAGGCCCACCAGGCCGTCGCGGCCTTCAAGCACCACGGTAACGGGTTGGGATGACCGCATGCCGTCCAGACCCAGCCTGGACGCCAGACTGACCATCAACATGACCTCGCCACGTAGATCGCTCATGCCCTGAACGAACGCCGGAGCGCCCGGCAGGGGAACTGGCGGAGACCAACCGCGGATCTCGCGGATGGCGCCGGCGTCGATGACAAAGTCCTGGCCGCCCGCGGTGACCGAGAGCAGCACCAACCCAGCCCCCGCGCCCACCGCTGGTGAAAGGGCTGCAAGATGGGACGATGTGGTCAAAACTCTTCCCAGCCTTCTTCCGCTAAAGCGCCTTCGAGTTTCTCCGCGAGCGCGGCGTTGCCGGAAGACAGGGCGCGAAGAATCCGACGACCCTGTTGGGGTGGTCGAGGAGCAGGTTGGAATCTTGGCGCCTCGCGCACCATGGCGATGCGTTCCACGTTGAACTTGGCGATCAGGCAGGTCAGTTCGTTGGCTTCCTTGCCAAGGGAATGGCTTGCGGCTGTGCTCTCTTCTGCCATCGCCGCATTCTGCTGGGTGACCTTGTCCATCTGCGAGACGGTTGTGTTGATCTGCAAAAGGCTGTCGGCCTGCTCTTCGGCCGCTGTCGCAATGCCGGTGATGGCGGAGTTGATGTCACCCACCTGGGTGACGATCTGACGCAGGGCTTCGCCGGTTTCGCCAACCAGGCTGACCCCGGCCCCGACCTGTCGGGACGAGGCCGAAATGAGAGCCTTGATTTCCTTGGCCGCGACGGTCGAGCGCTGAG
The DNA here is from genome assembly GCA_046595895.1 of Caulobacter sp. Taxonomy (GTDB): domain Bacteria; phylum Pseudomonadota; class Alphaproteobacteria; order Caulobacterales; family Caulobacteraceae; genus Caulobacter. Next base: position 2,112 of record JBKJSF010000065.1, read on the forward strand.
CCAGAGCCCGCACCTCGGTCGCGACGACGGCAAAGCCGCGGCCGGCCTCTCCCGCCCTCGCCGCCTCAACGCCAGCGTTGAGCGCCAGCAGGTTGGTCTGGAATGCAATTTCATCCATGACGCCGATGATTTCGGAGATCTGCTGGGCCGAGCGCTCAATTTCGCTCATGGCCGCGACCGCGTTGCGCACCACATCCCCCGACCGTTCGGCATTGGACTTGGCGTCGGCCACCGCGACGCTTGCGACCTTGGCGCTCGCCGCCGAGGTGCGCACCGTATTGGTGAGCTGCTCAAGGGCCGCGGAGGCCTCTTCAAGACTTGCCGCCTGCTGTTCGGTGCGCCGGGCCAACATATCGGAGGCCTGGCTGATTTCTTCCGTGCCGGCGTGGATGCCGTCTGCCCGGCCGGCGATCAGCTGCATCGCCCCCTCAAGATCGCTCATCGCGGCATTGAAATCGTCGCGGAGTTTCTGGAATTCGGCGGGGAACTCCGCATGCTGGCGCACGGTCAGGTCGCCCTTGGAAAGCTGAGCCAGGCCCGCGGCGATCTGATCGACCACAAAGGCTCGTTCCTTCGCTTCGCGGGCAAGCCTGCGGTCATTGTCTTCGCGCTCCGCCAAGGTCGCGGTCTGCAGCGCGCCGGCCTCTGATTCCAGCCGCCGCACCTCAAGCCCACTGTCTCGGAAGACCTGGACGGCGCGCGCCATTTCCCCGATCTCGTCCCGGCGTCCGGCTCCGGAAGGCTGAGCGTCAAGGTCGCCCTGCGCCAGCCGCTGCATCACCGAAGACATCTGGACCAGCACACGCCAGACCTTCATCTCGAAGAACAGGGTGGCCAGCACCATCAGACCGGCCAGAGCGCCCAGGCCGACGATCAGTTCCAGTCTACTGCGGGAGGATATCTGCACCGCCTTGGCGCTGGCCTGTGCGCCGCGCGTCTGGGCGTCTTCGGCCAGAGTTCTGAGCGCCGCCGTCACCAGATAAAATTTGCTCGCTGAGTTCCTGAACCGGTCAGACGCTTCTGTCGGCTTGCCACTTCTGGCGTAGTCGAGCATGTCCTGATTAGCGGCGAGGTAATCGCGCCAAAGCTGATCAACGCCGTCGATGGCCGCGCTCGATTCACCGGGGCGCAGCAACTTTCGGTAGGCGGCGACCTCGCTCGATAGTTCCTCTGCATTGGCCGTCAGGTCGTCATCGGCTTGAGCGGCCATATCCGGCGTAACGGACAAAATGCGCAGGGCCTCGCTGATCCGGTACTCTCGCGCCGCGCCATGGATCTGGTCGGCCGTCGCCAGCCGCTTGGTCCAGATGGTTGAAATCAGTTTGGATTGGTCGCTCACCGCCGAGAGCCTGGCGACGGAAAAGGCGCCAAAGCCAATCAGGCAAACCAACAGCGCGCCAAAGATGAATCGCGTCTTCGCCTTCAAACTCAGCGCACCCAGACCTGGCATTGACGTCATGGCTTTTCCCACAATTGCCCCCAGTAGGATGTCTGAGCGCCGGAAGGCTGAATGGCTCTCAACCCTTCGGCAGAGTTAGGGTGAATTCCTTATTTATTGATAACTATCCGCGCCTTGGGGCGGCGAACCGATCATCAGAAGGGTTTCTTTACGATCAGCCGCTACGATTTTGGTCACTGGCGAATGCAAGAAGCGGCCAGAGGCAGAAGGGAGAATATCGTGATGAAACGCTACGTCATTCTCGTCGGGGCTTTGGTGAGCATTGCTGGCCCTGCACCGGCGCAGGATCGCTGCAAGCGCCCCTACGCGCCTACGGTCAACGTTACGCCCGCCACCAGCGCCGGCGACCTCGAACGGCTTCGCGGTGATGTGAAGGCCTTCCTCGCAGCCTCCGACCTCTACCAGGGCTGCCTGCTGAAGGGCGTCACGACGGCAAAGGAAAAAGCACAGCTCAGCGCCAACCAGGCGGACAAGGTGCGGGTCGGCGGGGCTTTCAATGCCGCAGTCAAGGGTCGCCGCGCCTGAGGCAGGTTGGTCCCGATAACCGGGCCCTCCAGGTCCACTTACGAAAACGCCGATCCTGAACGCTGATCCAGCCTCCGCATGCCCGCTCCGACAGACGACCTGTCAACCTGACGGCTCGTGCTCCGTGCCGTTAGGCAAGAGAGTTCTTCGTCAGCCTGCTGGTAAGGCGCTCCCCTGCTGACTCTTAATCAGCGGGTCGCAGGTTCGAATCCTACTGCACCCACCATCGCGATGGTGATGAATTTCCTTCATGATCCTTCAAGGGAAATGCAGCGGTCAGCCGGCGCCCAGGAACAACCCAACCGCCGCAACGAAGACCGCAAAGTTTTCGCGGCGGATGTTGTGGCCGGCGCCTGGGATTTGAACTGAGCTCACGAGGGGATTGATCCGTTTGGCCTCGTCCACGATGGCCGGCGTGACGATGCCGCCGCGATCGGTCTCTCCGTGGATCAGAAGGGTCGGCGCCGTGATGCGGAGGACCGCGTCCTGCCAGGGCGTGCGGTAGTCGGGCATGGCGTCCGGATCAACCTGTCGCTTGCCGGCCGTCCAGGCAGCGAACTCATCGTCATGCCAGCCCAGCGAGGTCGCCCGCCCCTTGGCCGCGATTTCGGCGTCTGACAGGGCCTGAAAGCCTTCGACCTGCCGGCGAAACTTGCCGCGTCGAATGGCGGCCGCCGCCGGATTGGTGACCGGGAGGAAGGTAGGGTCTTCAAGAATGACCTTCCAGGCCCGGCCGGGAAAGGCGCCGGCGAACTCGGCCGTAGCCCGTGCGCCGACCGAATGGCCCATGACGATCGGTGAGCTCAGACCAAGGTGGTCTATGGCCTCGAGGATATCCCGGCCCGGGTCCTGCGGCGCGCCCAAGGTGCGCGAACTGTCGCCGTGTCCCCGGGCGTCCAGCATGATGATGTCGAAGTGCGGGGCCAGAGCCGTCGCCAGCCTGCTCCAGCACAGGCCGTTGTCTGTGAGACCGTGGGAAAGCACCAGTGCGGGTCCGTCGCCGCCCGTGCGGTGGAAGGCCAGATGTCCGCCCAAGACCGGCACGAGACCGGATCGCCAGGAGGCCGGCGCTCCCCCAGCACTCACCACGCGTAGGCCTCCGGCGCGGGACCGCAGGGCGGGAAGATCGCATCGATCGCCGCCAGCGCAGCGGCGTCGAGGACGATCTCGGGGACGTGGAGGATCGAGGTCAGCTGGTCGAGGCTTCGGGGCCCGATGATCGTCGCCGACACGCCGCGTTGGTGCAGCAGCCAGGCCAACGCCACGGCGCCGGGCGGCTGGCCCAGCGTCGCGCACAAGTCGCCAAAGCACGAAAGCTGGTCTGAACGCGCTGCAGCCGCGGCGCGGGCGTCCCCCGACTGGCGCCGGCCGTCCGGGTCCGCCGACCGCCCCGCCAGCAGCCCGCCCGCCAGCGGACTCCAGCTTATCAATCCCAGACCATACTCGCGGCTGGCAGGGATCACCTCGAGCTCGGCCCGGCGTTCCAGAAGATTGTAGAGCCCCTGCTCCGACACCAGGCCGAGCCGGCCCCTCGCCGCAGCCGTCTCGCTGGCCTGGGCGATCTTCCAGCCGGGGAAGTTGCTGGAGCCGACGTAGGTGATCTTGCCCTGCCCGATGAGCCGGTCGGTGGCCTGCCAGATCTCCTCCATCGGCGCGGCCCGGTCGATGTGGTGCAGCTGGTAGAGGTCGATGTGATCGACCCGCAGTCGCCGCAGACTGGCGTCACAGGCCATCTGGATGTGGCGGGCGGAGAGGCCGCGATCATTGACGTCATCCGACATCGGCTCGTGAACCTTGGTGGCGAGCACGATCCTGTCGCGCCGCCCCGGGTCCTCGGCCAGCCATCTGCCGAGGAGGACCTCCGTCGCCCCAACGCCGAGATGGCCGCCATACTGGTTGGCGGTGTCGATGAAGTTGACGCCTTGGGCGACCGCCTCGCCCAGAATCGAAAAGCTTTCCTGTTCCGACGTGCGTGGGCCGAAGTTCATCGTGCCCAGGCAGAGCTCGCTCACCTGCAGCGCGGAACGGCCGAGTCTGCGATACTTCATGGGGCTATCCCGGAGGTAGATTTCAGGGCGCGCGAAGGGTTGGGCCGGTCACGAGGGTCTCACTCGAGTCCGCAACGCAGTAGCGGACCAGGCGCTGGGCGTGATCCGACAGGCTCTTGTAGTCTTCGTAGCTGATGCCGGGAACGATCGGCTCCCGGAACCAGGGGGCGTAGAACTCGAGATTGGGAATGGCGCGGATCGCGCCGGAAATGTTCGGCGTGCCGCCATGCCAGGCGCGGACGTCCCGCACCATGATCGCCCCCGCCGGCGCCGGACAGACCGTGCTCAGCCGCATCCATTCGGGTTCGGCGTCCAGGCTGGGGACGGGGGTGCGGGAATGTTGGGTGCCGGGAATCTGCCGCGTCGGGCCGTTCAGACGGGTGACGTCCTGAGGCAGGAAGTTCACGCAGACATAGGGACAGGGCAGGTCCCGGATGGTCAGCTGGCCGCGCGGGTCGTGGAAGGCGCTGAAGGGCGTTGTCTTGCTGCTCTGCCAGTCGCGGACGTCGGAATGCAGCGGCTGGTACTGAACCGCGCCGGGCAGGCAGAAGTCGCCACTTGCCGCCCGCAGCGAGTAGTCGGCTGAGCCGAAGATGGAGGTCACCAGATCCGTGACCGCGGGGATGTCGAGCAGCATGCGCCACTCGGGACGGTGCAGTTGGCTGCGGGTGAGGCTGGACCCGCCAAAGGAATAGCGATGCGATCCTCGGTTGCCCGAGCTGTCCGGGTCGAGGGCGAGAATGTCGGAGATCACCGAGTGGCATCCCCGCGCGAGGATCTCGGTCTGCTCAGAGTTCAGGACGTTTGCGATAACCACGAAGCCATCGCGGCGGAAAAGTTCGACCGCGTGGGCGGTGTCGCCCGGCTCGAGAATATCCAGCCCCCGGATACCGTTGTTGGCCTCCAGATGCGCGCGTAGGGCCGCGAGCTCCGGGCCTTCGGTCAGACCTAGGTCAATGCGGTTCGCGTAGGTCATCGCGACCCTCCTGTCTCGATAACGGGGCCATCCCGCTCACCGCGCCCGAGCGCCACGGCGATCTGGTGGTGGCGCGCGCGGGTGATGTTGTAGGAAACGAAGATCAGCAGGGCCGCAACGGCGATCACCGCCGCGACCGGCCCCCAGATCAACACGAGCCGGACCTGCATCTCGGGCGAAAGGACAGCCCCGACCGTCTGGCCGACGCCCTTGGGAAACCGCACGAGGTCAAGCGCCAGGCCGGCCAGCATGACGCCCAGCCCCGAAGCGGCCTTCTGGGCGAACCCGAGGCCGGCGAAATAGAGGCCTTCGCGACGGCGCCCGAACAGCATCTCGTGCTCGTCCGCAGCGTCGGCCATCATCGACGGATAGGCGACCGACACGAAGCCGATGCCGACGCCGGCCATGCCGGAGTTCAGCTGCATCGGCAGGAGCGCGGCGTCTCCGAGCGGCAGGTAGAGGCCCGCTAGCATGGAGCCCTGCACAATTAGCCAGTTGGCGATCAGCAGCCCGAAGCCGAGGACGACGACGAACTTCTTCTCCATGATCTTCTGGAGCATCGGCGCCGCCGATATCCCCAGAAGCATGCCGACCAGATAGGCGTAGCCGATGAACTGGATCAGCTCGCTCTTGATGCGCCAGACGAAGACGAAGGCATGGTTGTTGAGGGTGGCGTTAAGGCCCATGGCCGTGAACAGGATGACCGCCGAAAGGAACAGGACGCGGAATGACCGGTTGCGGAAGATCTCCGCGACCTCGCCGGGCAGCCGCTTCCAGAGGGTGGAGCGAACCTGCTCGGGCTGAGGCAGGCGGGCGGCGTAGCGCCACACCCCGAGACAGCAGATGGTCAGGCTGACCAGAAGCAGGGCGGCAACCGACCAGCCGAAACCGGGGTAGCCCTCGGGCCTCTGCAGGCCGCCGTTGGCGAAGAATGCCGAATAGCCGATAGCGGTCACGGCGACGGCCGTAATGATCCCCGCCGTCGCGCGGTACATCACCAGGCTGGTACGCTCGCTGTAGTCCGTCGCCATCTCGGCCCCCAAGGCCACATAGGGGACCTGGAACAGGGAAATCGCGCTGCGCGCCGCCACCGACATGACCGCCAGCCACCCGAACAGCGCCAGCTCATCCAGTCCGGGCGGCGGGGAGAACAGCAGGCCCACCGACAGAGCCACCAGCGGGGTCGCCAGAATCATCACCGGCAGACGCCGGCCCAGCCGGGACTTCAGGCTGTCGGACCAAGAGCCGATCACGGGATCTACCGCGGCATCGGCCGCCAGCCCCACCGCCAGGGCTGCGCCAACCAGCGCCCCTGACAGTCCCAGGACGGCCGAGTAGTAGAAAAAGATGAACGCTACCGCGGCGTCGAAACCGCCGCTCTGTCCGGCCTGTCCCAGGCTGAAGGCCAGTTTGACCAGCAAGGGCGGTTTGAAGGCCGTTACCTCGGCGGTATGGGTCGGTGCTTCAACATTGGGCAATGGCTATGCGTCCGGGAATTAGAGTGAAGGGCAGTTGGTAATGTGCATGAGAAACCCCTCAATAGCCTTTGCGCAAGGCGGCTCGGAGGCCTGAGTCCGAGCCGCGCCGTCGGCCGCCGAAGTTCACCGCCGCGCCGGAGACGTTGCTATTCCGGACCGTCACCGTCAAGTTATTATATTATTCGTCAATAACGAACTGGAGCTCATGACCCAACAGCTTTTTGCCGGCGACTGGCGGGCCGTCATCGACCCCCAGGGTGGCCTGATCCGCAGCTTGTCGCTGAGCGGGCGGGCGATCCTGCGACCCATGGCCGACGGAGTGCCGGACGCGGTTCACGCGGCGTGCTTCCCCCTGCTGCCCTTCGCCAATCGCCTCGAAGGGGCCATGCTGCGGATCGGCGACCGAACCGCCCGTCCTGCGCCTGCCGATCCGGAACGCCATGCTTTGCATGGCGTCGGCTGGCGCTCGCTGTGGACGCCTGTCTCCGACAGCGACTGCGCTGCTGAACTGATCCTGACGGGTGGTGGCGACGACGCCTGGCCATGGCGCTGGCGCGCTATCCAACGGTTCAGCCTCGACAGGGACGGACTGGCGCTCGCCCTGATCCTGATGAACGAAGACACGGTGTCCATGCCGGCCAGTGTGGGCCTTCACCCGGCATTTTTCCTGCCCGCGGACGCGTCCATCGAACTCGAGGTCTCCGGGGTCTGGGATTGCGATCGAGAGCTCATCCCGACCCGGTGGCGCCGGGCCGACTGGACGCGTTTGCGGGATCAACCGATTGATAACTGCCTTACGGGATGGAACGGACGGGTGCGGATGCGGCATGCAGACGGTTTCTGCATTACGCTGACGGCCGACACCAATCACTTGCATGTCTATCGCCCGCCCGGTTCGACCATAATCTGTCTTGAGCCCGTGACCGCGCGGCCCAATGCCTGGACGATACCGCCCGGCTCGAACGAAGGCGCGCCGCCGATGCTCGCTCCGGGGGCCGAACTGACGGTGGTCATGAACATCTCGGCCGAAGGCAGCGGCGCAGGCTGAGAGCCGGTTCCGATGCGCTGCGGCCGGCAAAAAAGTCGGCCCGGCGATCAAGCCGGGCCGAAAGTCGCGCAAGGAAACGGGCGCTGTGCAGTCCTGTTCGGCACGCTCGCCTGAGAGCAGGTGCGCCTGCTGGCCGGAGAACCCCTAGAGCGTTCGCCGGCCAAGTGGAATCACTTGGCCGATCAGCGAGAGCGACCAACAAGGACTCTAGAGCATTCCTTGCCTCAACTGAGGCGACGAATGCTCTAGAACTTCGCTTCGAGGATAACCCCGAACGTCCGCGGCTCGAGCAGACGGGCGTTGCGGTAGCGGCCAATAAGCGCGTCCTCGATAATGATGTTGGTGATGTTGTCCTCGTCGGTGATGTTTTTGACGAAGAACCGCACGCCGTACTTGCCGTCGTCTCGCTGGAAGCGGACCTGGCCGTCGAGGACGCCCCAGCTTTCGATACGGTCGGTCGGCGTGTTGTATTCGCGGGCGTAGTACTCGTCCTGCCAGGTGGCGTCGACACGGAAGATCGCTGTCCACCGCCCGGCGAAGGGCGAGGTTTCGTACTGGGCGCCGACCTTGATCTTCCCGCTGGGCGAATGGGGAAGTTCGTTGCCTTCCAGATTCACCTGGACGCTGGGAGCGGTCGCCGTCTCGCTCTGGGCCGGGTTGGCGGCGTCCTCGCTGAAGAACCGCCCGATCTCGGTGTTGAGATATGAGAGATTGGCGTCGAAGCTCCAGTGATCGTCCGGCACGAAGACAAACTCCGCCTCCAGGCCCCAGATCTTGGCGTCGGCGTTTGTGGTGGTCACGCCGCCGTTGATCCGCTGGCCCAGCTGCAGTCCGGAGTAGTCGTAGTAGAAGGCCGCGAAGTTGGCTTGCAGGTTGCGGTCCAGAAGCGTGTTCTTGGACCCCAGTTCAAAGGCGGTGACCGTTTCCTCATCGAAGGTCGGGCGGGCCACGTTGCCGGGGTTCAGACCGCCGCCCTTATAGCCCGTGGCGACCGAGGCGTAGAACAGGGTCTGGTCGGTGAAGCCCAGGTCCGGCGTCCAGTCGATGGCCGCCTTGCCGGTCGTCTTGCTGCCGCTGTACTCGGACTTGACGAAGGGGTTCAGGCCCGAAAGGACGATGGCGCGGCTCTCGCCCGAGCGTTCTTCCTCGGTATAGCGCGCGCCGAGGGTCAGCCGGAGGTCGTCGGTAAGCGTGACATAGGTTTCGCCGAACAGCGCCCAGGTCTGGTTCTCGCCGTTGCGCGACAGGTTGGACACACGCCAGGTCTCGGCCGGCCGGCCAAGGGCCTTCTGGAAGGCCTCGATGGCGGGATGCCAGATCTCGAAGCCGCCTGAGCCCTCGCCCTTCAGGCCAAAGAGCCCGACGAGGAAGTTGAAGCGGCCGTCAAAGTCGGAAGCCAGCCGCAGTTCGCCGGTCAGGAGTTTCGACTTGGAGGTGAAGCTGTCGGTCGTCAGCAGACGGTCGGTGGTGACCGTGGTGTCCCGGTCCTTGTTGTAGGTGATCGGGGCGGTGAAGCGGAACGGCAGGTCGGCGTTGTCCCAGTCGGTGTTCTGCTCGGTCGAGCCGTCGGAATAGCCGCCGATGAAGGTCAGCGTCACCGGGCCGAAGTCATGGTTGAGGTTGAGGATTCCGAAGTTCTGGTCGAGCTGAAAGGTCGGGTCGGTATCGGCTTCCACGGCCCGCAGATCACGGGGATTGGGAGCGCCGGCGTAGATGTTGCCACCCGCCGGGAAGGGGGTGAAGAAACGCGCCAGGGTCTGCAGAATGGTGGTGTTGGCGTTGGGAGAGTCAAAGCCCAGCTCATTGGGGCTGCAACCGAGCACCGGATGGGATTTGCACAGGCGCTTGCCTTCCCGGGCGCGGGAGCTGTCTTCCCGGAAGGTCCCAAGGGTCAAGGTCGCGACCGTTGCGTCGGTGATCTCGAAGACCGCCGTACCGCGCAGGGCCCACTGATCCCGGCCGTCGATGTTGTTGCCGGTCGAGCGGTTCTCGGTATAGCCGTCACGCTTCAGGGCGTAACCGGCGATGCGCAGTCCGGCTCGGTCGCCGAGAGGCAGATCGATACCGGCGCCGACCCGGATATTCTCGAAGTTGCCCAGTTGCAGGCTGCCTTCGGCCGAGAAGGTCTCGCCCGGCTTGCGGGTGATGACGTTGATGGCCCCGCCAGTCGTGTTGCGTCCATAGAGCGTGCCTTGCGGTCCGCGCAGGACCTCAAGCCGCTGCAGATCGAAGAATTCGTTCTGGGGCGGATAGCCGATCGCGGCGCCGTTGACGAAGGACTGGACGCCCAGGTCCGTCGAACCCAGCGCATTGGTGCCGACGCCACGCAGGGTGAAGCGATCGTTGCCGGTCAGCACGGCATTGGGGATCGAGAACTGCAGGTCGGTGGCGTCCTCGATCTGGGCGCGGTCGAGGCTCTCTTCCGAGAAGGCGCTGACGGCCAGCGGCACGTCCTGCAGGGCCTGCTCGCGCTTCTGGGCGGTGATGATGATTTCCTCGACGCCGGTGGACTCGCCGCCGTCCTGGGCAAAGGCCGGGACCGCTGCAGCAAGGGCAAGGACCGAGGCGGCGGACAACGCCAGCCGGATGCGGTGAGAATGGTTCATCTGGAACTCCCCCTGTGATCGCCCTTCTGGCCGATGAGTCGGCGGGGCTTATTGGACCTATCGTCAATATGGATAAGTCGGGGAAATCAGGCCGTCAAGATTTATTCCTCAATCCGTCAATAGCACAGTCAGGCGGCTCGAAGCGCCGCGACGCATCGGCTTGCCTTCGCGCCGACGACCTCCGCGCTGTCGCCGGTTTGATAGAGTTCCGAACCCAATCCGAATCCATCCGCACCAGCGGTACGCCAGCTTTCGAAATCCAGGGGCCCGACGCCGCCGACGGCGAGAACCGTGACATGGGGCGGCAGCACCGCCTTGAGAGCCTTGAGATGGGCCGGTCCGTAGGTGCTGGCCGGGAACAGCTTCAAGGCTCGCGCGCCCGCGCCGATGGCAGCTAAGGCTTCGCTGGCCGTCGCAAAGCCCGGCGCCGGCTCCAGGCCCATGGACATCGCCCGATCGATAACTGCCAGATTGGTGTCCGGCGAGACGATCAACCGTCCACCGGCTGCCGCCACCGCCGCCACGTCGGCAGGGTTCAGAACCGTGCCGGCCCCCACCAGCATCCGCCCCGCGAAGGCCCGGGCCAGGGTAGAGATGCTCTCCAGGGGGTCCGGGGAATTCAGCGGCACCTCGACAGCCCGCAGGCCCGCCGCATACAGCGCCTCGCCGATGGGGACGACCTCGGCCGGGGTCACGCCCCGCAGGATGGCGACCAGACGGCATTCGGCCAGCGCGTCGTCCAGGGTTTTCATGTCAGTCGCTCCGCCAGCCGCGTCAGCCCGGAAAGGGCCGCTGCTTCACCATCCACCGCCTGCGCTGCCCGGCCGCGCCGGGCCATCAGGTCTCTGTACAGAGCGGTCAGGGTCGGCTCGCCGATCAGGGTCACCATCGTCCCTTCCAGCCCAGACAAGCGACGGGCCGCGCCTTCGATCTCGGCGCCGATAAGCAGACCGGAGAGGAAGGCCCCGGCATGCTCCGCGACCAGCTGTCCTCCGACCACCTGGGCCCGCACCTGAAACAGGTCGCTGGACAGGTCGCCCCCCTGCCCCGCCAGGTCCGCTCCGGCGTTGAAGGCCTCCCGCGACCATTGCTGCTCACCGCGCGCCAGGGACCCGCCGGCTTTCAGTCGTTCGAACATCTCGCCGGTCATGGCGGTGAAGAAGTCGATGACCCGCCCATCCTTCAGCCGCACCCATTTGCTGTGGGTCCCGGGGAGGCAGACCAGATGCTCGCCGGCCGCTCCCCCCTGGGCCTGCCAGCCGAGCACCTGGGTCTCTTCGCCCCGCATGAGGTCATGTCGGGCGGATCCCGCCGCCAGCTTCAGCCCCGGGGCGATCCATACGCCTTCGGCCACCGGCGTCAGGGAGCCGGCGATGTCGCCCAGTCCCGCCGGACAGGCCAGATGCGGCACGATGCGCCAGCCCATTTCAGATCCGACCATGCCGCACAGCAGGGCAGGCAGCCCTGCCGCGTCCAGCGTCGGAACCACGGTGTCGGCGAACCGGGCCGGCGCGCCGCATGGCCCAAGGGTGGATACCCCCAGTTCGAAGGCTTGCCGGCGAAGGACTTCTCCGTCGCGAACCACCCAGGCCCGCAGGCGGCTGGTGCCCCAGTCGCAGAGCAGGATTGCCCTGCTCACGTCCGACCGCCGTCAATTATCAGGTTCTGGCCGGTGATCATGCCGCTGTCGTCAGACGCCAGGAACAGGGCAAGACCGGCGACGTCGGCGGGCTGGATCCGCCGCTGGAGGGCGACCTGCTTCATCCATTCGGCCTCTGCCGCTTCGGTCAGCCAGAGCTCCAGCTGCCGATCGGTGACCACCCAGCCCGGGGAGATGGCGTTGACCCGGATGTTCAGACCGCCCCATTCGCGCGCAAGAGCCTTGGTCAGGGCATTCACCCCCCCCTTGGCGGCCACATAGGCCGCCATGCCTGCCGGACCGAGCAGCGCGTTGATCGAGCCGAGATTGATGATAGAGCCGCCCCCGGCCCGGGCCATCATCGGCTGTACCGCGCGGGCCCCGATGAACACCGGATCGAGGTTGACGGCCAACCCGTGGCGCCAGTCCTCGATGGTGGTGTCGACGGCGACATGCCGGCTGTCGTTGGCGACATTGTTGACCAGCACGGCTATCGGCCCCAGCGCCTGTGCGGCGTCCTGGATGGACGCCTCAAGCGCCACGGCATCGCGCACGTCGCATCGGCGAAACCAGGCCCCCGCGATCCGACCCGCGAGTTCCGCTCCGGCCTCATCATCGATGTCGACGAAGGCAACCCGGGCGCCCTGGTCGGCGAACGCTTCGACGAAGGCCGCGCCGATGCCGGTCGCGCCCCCGGTGATGAAGACCACCCGACCATCGAGGCTCGGATAGCGGGCCCGGACGCTCATCAATGCGACTCACGGGTGACGACTGCGGTGCTCTTGCCGACCAGGAAGTCGAGGTCACAGCCCCGGTCGGCCTGGAGCACGGTGTCGGTGTAGAGCCTGGCCCAGCCACGGCTGTGCACAGGCGGGGCGCGCGTGGCCATCCACAGCGTTCGGCGCGCTGCTAGCTCGACCTCATCGACCAGAAGGTCCAGTCTCCTTCCGGGGCCGTCGAAGGCGATGGTGTCGCCGGTCTGCACCAGCGCCAGCGGCCCGCCGGCCTCGGCTTCCGGAGCGACATGCAGAATGACCGTGCCGTAGGCGGTGCCGCTCATCCGGGCGTCTGAAATGCGGACCATGTCGCGAACGCCCCTGGCCAGCAGTTTGGCCGGCAGGGCCATGTTCCCGACCTCGGGCATGCCCGGGTATCCCTTGGGACCGCAACCCTTGAGCACCAGGATGGACGCCTCATCGACCTCCAGGTCAGGGTCGTCGATGCGGGCCTTGTAGTCCTCGATTGTTTCGAACACGACGGCCTGGCCGGTGTGACAAAGCAGGCCTGGCGAGGCAGCGCTCGGCTTGAGAATCGCGCCTTGCGGACAGAGATTGCCGGAGAGCACCCAGACCCCTGACGAGGGTCCCACCGGCGCCGCCAGGGTCCCGATCACCTCGCGATTGAAGCACTCGGCCACCTCCGCGATCTGGCCTTGGGAAAAGCCGCTGACGGTGACCGCGTCGGCCCTCAGGAGGGGACCCATTTCCTTGAGCACCGCCGGCACGCCACCGGCATAGCAGAAGTCCTCCATCAGGTACTGGCCCGACGGCATCAGGTTGACCAGCAGGGGAACCTCGCGGCCGAGACGGTCGAAGTCGGCGAGATTGAGATCCACGCCGACTCGGCCGGCCAAGGCCAGCAGATGGACCACGGCATTGGTGGATCCGCCGATGGCCGCATGGACCAGCAGGGCGTTCTCGAAGGCCTCGCGCGTCAATATCTGCGAGAGCGTGACGCCGTCATTGACCAGCTCGACCATCCGCCGGCCGGTCATGTGGGCCAAAGATTTCCGGCGGGCGTCCACCGCGGGCAGCGCGCCGTTGTTGGGCAGGCTGACGCCGAGCGCTTCGGTCAGGCTGGCCATGGTCGAGGCCGTGCCCATGGTGTTGCAGACCCCGTGGCTGCGGCTCATGCCGCTCTCGGCGGCCATGAAGTCGGCGAGCGTCATCTCCCCCGCCCTCACGGCCTCGGAGAAGCGCCAGACATCGGTGCCCGAGCCGATGTCGCGGCCCTGGAACTTGCCATTCAGCATCGGTCCGGACGACAGGACCATGGTCGGCAAATCGACGCTGGCGGCCCCCATCAGTTGCCCGGGCGTGGTCTTGTCGCAGCCGCCGAGCAGCACGACGCCGTCGATCGGGTTGGCGCGGATCGACTCCTCAACCTCCATGGCCAGCAGGTTGCGGAACAGCATGGCGGTCGGCCGCATCTGGGTCTCGGGCAGCGACATGGCGGGAAATTCCAGCGGCACCCCTCCGGCCTCCCAGACGCCGCGCTTCACGTGCTCGGCTAGATCCCGCAGGCCGGCCTGGCAGGTGACCAGTTCAGACCAGGTGTTGCAGATGCCGATGATCGGACGGCCGTCAAAGGCGTCATCCGGCAGGCCCGTGCCCTTCATCCAGCTGCGGTGGATGAAGCCGTCGCGATCCAGCTTGCCGTATGCGTCGGCGCTTCGCCGCTTGGTCATGCAGGTTCTCTCCCAAGCAGGACGCTAGACCAGGGCCGCGGCGGCGGGAATGCGGATCGGACTGGACGACAGCGGAATATTTATTATATGAAACGTCAATAACGTCGACGCACCCTCTGTCAAGCGCTGCCAGGGAGAGACCGCCATGCAGCCGCCTCCGGCCGTCGCCCGATTATGGCCTTAAGGTCACCCGTCGCGCGGCATATGCCGCGCCATCCGCTCCAGGCCGCCGATGATCAGGTGCACCGCCATGTCTTCGGCCATCTGGGGCGTCAGGGCGCCCTGCGCCATCAGCTTGCCCGCGCCGTCGGTAACCGCCATCAGCAGGTCGACGCTGGCGACCGCGATCCCCACGGGCAGGCCGTAGGTTTCGCGCACGCGCTTGACGAAGAAGCGGATCGTACGGTCGCGATCCTTGCGATTCTCAGCCTCCATCAGGCGAGCGACAGAGGGGTCCGACAACAGGGCGGCGATCAGCGAACCGCGATCCCGCACCTGATCCAGATAGAGGCGCGTGGTTTGCCGGATCAGTTCGGCAAAGGTCTGGGCAAGCAGGGCTGTTTCCATGCCGCGGTCGCGCAGTTCGGTCTGCTCGCGGTGCAGCAGGGCCGCCAGCAAGTCATCGCGGCTGGGAAAGTAGTTGTAGACCAGTGCCTTGCTGATGCCGGCCTCACGGCCCAGCCGCTCCATCGACACGGCCGTCAGCCCTTCCTCGAGGATCAAGCGCGCGGCGTCATCGAGGATCTGGGTCTTGCGCAGCAGGGGCGAAAGCCGGGTGCGCTTGCCGGTCTTGCGGACAGGAGGCGGCGCCGAGGTGGCCTGATCGGTCATGCGCCAAGCTTAACCGCCGCGCGGCAGACGGCAACCGCCGGCCGCACAATTACTGACGATCCACCCAACAGGCGTGGCCAGCCCGCCATCGAGACCGGAGCCAGACCATGAAATGGGCATCCCTTCCCGCCGTCCTGCTGGCGCTCTCACTCAGCCAGGGGATGACGGCCCAGGCGCAGCCCAGTCGTCCCGGCGCCACGGCGCCGCAACTGGCGGCCTTGGGCGACCACGCCGTGGGCGTTCGCAGCCTCAGTCTGGTCAATCCGGCCCAGCCTGACATTGCCGCCTTTGACGCAGTCACCGGCATGGCGCCGCTGGCCGACCGGCGGCTTCGGGTGCTGATCTGGTACCCGGCGCACGGGGCGACGGACGGCCGCACCGGCTACGACAGCGCCCTGCCCGCCTTGATGCCCGGCGCCGGGCCGATGCCGTTCCGTATCGAGGGCTTGGCCGCCTGGGACGCCGCGCCGAAGTTGGGACCATTTCCGCTGGTCATCCTGTCGCACGGCTATGGCAGCCATCCCGAATGGATGACCTGGATGGCTGAAAACCTGGCCAGCAAGGGCTATGTGGTCATGGGGCCGGGCCACGCGGACCTGTCCTGGGACCGACCTCTGGCCCTGATCCCGACAGCCGTAAACCGGCCGCTTGACCAGGCCTTCCTGGCCCGGGCGGCGGAAACCCTGGCCAGGACCCCGCCTTGGCGCGGCGTCATCGACACCAGCCGCGTCGCGGTCATTGGTCATTCCATGGGCGGATACGGCGCCCTGCGGACGGCCGGCGCGAGGTTCAATCCGCAGGGCCTGCCGGCCAGGATGACGCCGGGCGGGCTGATGGAGCCTCTGACCCGGGACACAGGACCGCTGATCGCCAACCTCAAGGCCGTGGTTGTCATCGCCCCCTGGGGCGGACAGGCTGGGATCGAGGCCTTCGCGCCGGACGGACTGGCCCGGGTGACGACACCGGTGCTGTTCCTCGGCGGTGACCGGGACGATGTCGCTGGATTCGCGGACGGGCCGGTCCGCCTGTTTGACCGGCTGACCGGCGCCTCGCGAACCATGGTCGTGTTCCGGGGGGCGGGCCATACGATCGGCATCAACCCTGCGCCAGCCGAAGCCATGACCGGCTTCACCACCGAGGAGTTCTTTGAAGACCCGGTATGGCGCAAGGCGCGGGTCACCGGCATCAGCCAGCACTTCGTAACCGCCTTCCTGGACCTGTACCTCAAGGGCATGGAGGACCGGCGAGCGTTCCTGGCGCTGACGCCGGCCCAGTCAGACGATGGCGCCTGGCCTTCGACCGCGGGCGGGCCAGCCGCCGGCGCCTACGCAGCGGGTCAGCCCGGGGTGACGCTCTGGCGTGGCTTCCAGCGGCGCTGGGCCGAGGGTCTGGAGATCCGCAACGCCTCGCCCGCGCCCTAGGGCTGTCGCCAGGCCGCGACACCGGCTGGCGCCATGTCGCGGCCGCCGATGACGAAGCTCGCGCCCTCGGGCGCCGGACAGGTGGCGGACTCGGGGCCGTAGTTGAATGCGAAGGTCAGGTCGCCGCGCCGGCGCAGCCGCACGTCTTCCATCGGAGCCGTCAAGGTCAGCCCGGCCTCCGTGGCGAGTTGCTCCACGACCCGGTCGAACAGCGGTGGTGTCGGCCAGGTGGCGAAGTAATGGACCCGGCCCTGTCGCACCCAGGCCGGCCCGGCGCCCTCGAAACGCGCCAGAACCTCGGCGGAGGTTTCCAGCACCTCGCTCCAGCCCTCGGCGGCGAACGGCTGGTTGTCCACCAGCACAGTCGGCCCGCTGCCGGGCCGCAGGCTTTCGACGCGCCGCACCGCAACATCGATAAGCGCCCTCGCCGGCCCGGGCGGCAGGCCGTCCGGGATGGCGACATCACGGGTCCTGGAGCCGGTGCGCGGACCCAGCAGCACGACCGCGCCGCTGGAGCGGAGCCGGTCGATGAGGTCCGGATCAAGGATCGGCTGCGACGGCTGGACGACCAGGCGATAGCCGGCGAGATCGGCGCCCGGCTCGACGATATCGACATCCAGGCCGCGCCGGCGAAGCGCCGTGTAGGTCTCGAAGGCCAGCCGCAGCCAGCGGAAAGAGCGTCCCTGCGGCTGGATCTGAAACAGCCAGTCCGCCTCATAAGAAAAGACGAGAGCGACCTTGGCGGACGTCGTGATCGGCGCAGCGCCCAAGGCGGCGATCTCCGCCACGACCTGTCGCGCCTCATCGGCGGCGACGTCTTCGCGCCGATCGGGCAGATGCAGGCCGGCGTGGAACTGTTCCTGGGCGAAGGGCGCCTGGCGCCAGCGGAAGTAGGACACGACCTCGGCCCCGTGGGCGAAGGCTTCCCAAGTCCAGGTCCGAACCATGCCCGGCAGGGGTGCGGGATTGTAGGCCGCCCAGTTCACCGGCCCCGGCTGCTGCTCCATGACCCACCACCGGCCGCGCCCACAGCCGCGGTAGAGGTCATGGTGGAAGGCGGCAATGTCCGGGTGTCCCTGACGCAGGTAACGGGCCTTGTCCTCGGGTGGGAACCAGAACTGTTCGAGAAAGCCAAGCGGATAGCTGTCCCAACTGGCGACATCGAGATCCGCGCCGACGTCGAAGTGATCGAACTCGGTGTAGAAGCCCATGAAGTTGTGGATGATGTCCCGGCCGGGCGAGTTGCGCCGCAGGATGTCGGCCTGGAGCCGGTTGAACGCCACCACCTGGTCCGATGCGAAGCGGTTGTAGTCCAGCCGATGAGCTGGATTGGCCTCGGTCACCGTCAGGTTGGGGGGATCGACCTCCTCGAAGCCGCGGTATTCCTGCGACCAGAACACCGCGCCCCAGGCGGCGTTGAGGCTGGCGACGTCATTGTACCGGCGCTTCAGCCAATGGCGGAAGGCTTCCGCCGCGGCGGGCGAGTAGCTGATCGTGGTGTCATGGCAGCCATACTCGTTGTCGGTCTGCCAGGCTTCGACGGCGGGATGGCGGCCGTAGCGGGCGCTCATCGCCTCGACAATGCGACGACACTCCTCGCGGTAGATTTCGCTCGAGAAGTCGTAATGGCGGCGCGACCCAAAGGCGCGGGGCCGGCCGCTGGCCGACCAGGCGAGAATCTCCGGATGACGATCGATCAGCCATTTGGGCGGGGTGGCGGTCGGGGTGCCGAGCACGAGGCCGAGCCCCTCGGCGGCCAGGGTTTCCACGGCATCGTCCAGCCAGCCCCAGTCGAAGCGCCCGGGCTCCGGCTCCATGCGGCTCCAGGCGAACTCGCCCAGCCGCACGACCTTGATGCCCATCGCCGCCATGGCCCGCGCATCATCGGCCCACCACTCGCGGGGCCATTGTTCGGGGTAGTAGCAGACGCCAAGGCGCATCGCGGTCATCCTTCAAAAGCCGGCAGAGCCAGACCCCGGACGCCGACATCGGCCGCGAACAGTCCGCCGGCCAGGGGCTGGCCGGCCAGCTCGGCGGTGGTCAGGTCATCCCGGGCGCTGGTGATGTAAAGGGTGGCGAGGTCAGGGCCGCCGAAGCAGGCGCTGGTCGGCCGCTGAACGGGGAGCGGCAGGTCTCGCAGCACCTGGCCGTCGGGCGACAGGCAGGCAAGCCCCCAGCCGTCCCAGCGCGCGTTCCACAGATTGCCGTCAGCATCGACCGCCGAGCCGTCGGGCGTCCAGGCCTGGCCGTGGGCGGTGACGAGGGCGCTCCTTGCAACAAGTCGATCGGCCTCGATCTCATAGGCATACAGCGTCTGATCGAGGGAATCGGCGAGGTAGAGGCGTCTGCCTTCGGCATCGGTCGACAGGGTGTTGGCGATCCCCCAGTCATCCAGCATTCGGGTGCAGGTCCAGTCGGAGGCCAGGCGATAGACGGCGCCGGACCGGGCTGACGCCGTCTGATGCATGCTGCCGAACCAGAAGGCCCCGTCCCGGCCCATGTTGCCGTCGTTGGTTCGGTTGAACGGCCGGTCGGCCTCGGGCGTCAGGCGCGAGGTGAATGTC
Organism: Caulobacter sp.; assembly: GCA_046595895.1. GTDB lineage: Bacteria > Pseudomonadota > Alphaproteobacteria > Caulobacterales > Caulobacteraceae > Caulobacter. The sequence continues at coordinate 21,174 of JBKJSF010000065.1, forward strand.
CAGGCATCGGGATCAAAGACGCCGACTCCTTCGCGGGCGGCCATCAGCAGGTCGCCCGCACCGCGCATGGCCAGGGCGGTGGCCTGCACCGGCAAGGCGCGGCCTTCGCTCTCGCCGTTGGCGGGGTCGAGACGCCAGAGGCGACGCTGCCGGATATCCACCCACCAGACGAGGCCACGGCCGGCGTCCCACAGTGGCCCTTCGCCAAGGGTGCAGCGACTATCGGCGACGCAGGATACGATCATGACCGGCGCTCCAGTCGCCACAAGGCAGCCTCACCGGCCCGCAACACTCCCACCGGCAGCCCCTGGGTACGCCATGCCGGGGCCGGCGCCGACAGCGGTTCGCCACGCGCCCAACCGGGAACACCCTTCATCACCGCCTCTGGCCGGCGCCGGGGATTGAGCAGGCTGGCGGTCCAATGACCATCGACTAGGGCGGGCAGACGGAGCGGCGCGGAGGGCGAGAAACGGGGCGTCTCAAGCTGGGCGACAGAGACCAACACCATGTCATCCGTCGCGACGCTGAAGGCTATGAGCCCTGCATCGCCGTGTTCGAGCCGCGCCAGCCGGCCGCCATGCAGCAGCGGCCGCAGGCGTTTGTGCAGGGCGACGGCGTCCGCCAGGAATGCACGGTCGCGGTCGCTGAACCGACTGATGTCCGCCTCGATGCCAAAGTGGCCGAACAGGGCGGTCAGAGCGCGCAGTTCCAGGCTGGTTGTGCGGGCGGTGGTGTGGCTGTCGGACGGGCCGACGTGAGCGCCCATGACCTCCGGTGGGAAGAAGATCGAGAAGGCCCGTTGGATGCGCTGGCGCTCGATGGGATCGTTGCAGTCGCTCGTCCAGATCCGGTCGGTCCGCCGCAGGATTTCGTAGTCAGCGCGAGCCCCGCCCGAGGCGCAGCTTTCAATCTCGACCCCTGGGTAGGTGGCGCGGAGACGATCAATAAGCGCGTAGACGGCGAGGACCTCGTTGTGGGCGGCTCGGCGGCCGCCGCTGACCCCATGGGTCAGGTCGCGGTTCATGTCCCACTTGAGGTAGGCTATGGGGTGGTCCGCCAGCAACCGGTCCATTTGGCCGAAGATATTGTCCGCGACCTCGGGGCGGGTCAGGTCGAGGACATACTGGCCGCGACCCAAAGGCTGGACGCGGTCCGGCTCGCCCAGCACCCAGCCCGGGTGAGCGCGCAGCAGGTCGGAGTCGGCATTGGCCATCTCCGGTTCGACCCAGAGGCCGAATTCGAGGCCAAGGGCGCGGACATGGTCAATCAGGGGCTTCAGGCCTTGCGGATACCGCTCGGGATCCGGGGTCCAGTCGCCAAGGCCTGCGGTGTCATCCCGCCGCCCTCGAAACCAGCCGTCGTCGAGAACGAAACGCTCTGCGCCCACCGCTGCGGCGGAGTCGGCCAGCGCCTTCAGGCGGTCGGCGTCATGGTCGAAGTAGACCGCTTCCCAGCTGTTGAACTGGACCGGCCGGGGCCGGCGCGCCGTCAGGATCCGCTGGCGGACGAAGGGATGGAACCGGTCACTCAGTCCGTTCAGGCCCAGATCGGACCTGGCCCCGAAGACCTTTGGCGCGGCATAGGTTTCGCCGGGCTCCAGGACCATCTCGCCGGGGCCGAAAAGTTCTCCCAGCTGAACCTGGGCCCGGCCGTCGCGAAGGCGTTCGCAGAAGATCCGGTGGTCGCCGCTCCAGGCCAGGTGCCAACCCGTGACCGCGCCGTGGCCTTCGCCAAAGCCGGTCTGGCCAGCGACAATGAACGGCGGGCTATGGTGGGAGGTGCGGCCGGTGCGGTTCTCCTGGCCGAGCAGACCGCCGCCAAGCCGGATGCGCTCTGTCTGACACTCGCGGGTCCATCGCCCGGAAAACCGCAGCAGATCATCCCCGGGCAGCGGGAAGACGGCGGCCGCCATCCAGTCGATGCTGAGCGGCGTGGCGCCTGAGTTGGTGACCGCATGCTCGACCCTCAACACGCCAGTGGGATCGAGGGACAGGGCGATCTGGACCGAGGCGCCCGCCTCGGAGTCGGCCAGTTGAAAGGTCAGCCCTGCCGGCTCCGGCCGGGCCTGCGCGAGACGAAGTTGGGTCAGGGTGTCCCGGCCGGCCCGATGTAGGATGAGGCCCGGATGGCCGGTAAAGCCATCGCCGGCTTGCGGCAGCAGGGAGAGGGCTTCGCCGCCGTCGAGGATGCCGTGCGGCACGGCCGGCACGGAGAGGGCGGCGATAGCGGCAAGGTTTTCGTCCATCGGCAGGGCCGGTCCCCACCAGGCGAGGCGCACCGGCCCGTTGTCGCGCGCCGCGAAAACCAGGGTGTCGCCGCCGCCGTCCAGCCGGAAATACTGCTCCTCCAAAGTCGCCTTCCTCATCCGCCAAAGTTCTATTACAATTTTCGTCAATAACAGCCGGACCCCGCCGTGACGAGCCCTTCAGCCCCGACGCTCGATGTCGAACACAGATCGATCGCCGCAGGGGCCCTGCAGCTTCACTGTGCTCATGCCGGGGCCGATCTGGGCCGGTCGCCGCCGCTGATCCTCCTGCACGGCTTTCCCGACCACTGGAGCGGCTGGTCGCCCCAGATGGCGGCCCTGTCGGAGGATCGGCTGGTCATTGCGCCGGACGGGCGGGGGGTCAATCTGTCGGACGCGCCGACCCAGGTCGGGGCCTACCGCCTGGACCGGCTGGTCGAGGACGTGCTGGCCGTGGCCGAGGCCTTCGCGCCGGGACGAGCCGTCGATCTGGCGGGTCATGACTGGGGCGGTGTCGTCGCCTGGGCGGCCATCAGCCGGCATCCCGAGCGGTTCCGCCGGCTGGCCATCCTCAACGCGCCACACCCCCGGGTGCTCGGTGAAGCGCTGGCCCGTGATCCGGCCCAGAGGGCGGCTTCCAGCTACATCGACGCCTTGCGGGCGGACGACGCCGAGGCCCGGCTGGCGGCCGATGACTTCGCGCCGCTGCTGGCCGCCTTCGCCGAACTGACCCGCGCCGGGCAGTTCGACGAAGCCGACCGGCAAAGACATCGCCGGGCCTGGAGCCGGCCGGGACGACTGACCGGGGCCTTGAACTGGTACCGCGCCGCCGAGTTCCTGGCCCATCCCGAGCGGGCGCCCTGGCCCGAGGGCCCCCTGCCCCATCCGGTGCTGATGATCTGGGGCGAGGACGACTTGGCGCTGCCGCCGGGCCTGATCGAGGCGCATCGGCCGTTGGCGGCCGACCTCACGATCGAGCGGCTCGCCGGCTGCGGCCACTGGACGGGACAGGAGGCGCCCAATCGGGTCAGCAAACTGCTGGCCAGGCATTTCACCGCCTGATCCACTATTGACTATTTATATAATAAACTCCTACTTCGGCGGCGAGAGGGAGCTTCCGATGATCAAGGGCGTGCATCACATCGGCCTGACCACCAGCGATCTGGGCGCCGCGTCGTCGCTGTTCGGCGCCGGCCTGGCGCTGGAGGAGGCGCGACGATTCGAGGTCACCGACCAGGCGTCGGCGCGGGCCCTGTTTCAGCTTGAAGGCGTCTCCGCCGAAGTCAGATTGAGCCGGGCAGCCAACGGCTTTCTGGAACTGTTCCGCTTCGACGCCCCGACGCCGCCCCCGATCCGCGCCAGGGGGGCCAATGAGGCCGGCATCACCCACGTCTGCATCCAGACCCCGGCCGGCGAGACGGCGCTGACCAGACTGTCGGAGGCCGGGGCGAGCTTTCCCCACGGCCTCATAAGCCTGGGCGGTGACTTCCGCTACGGCTACGGCCGGATCGTCGATCAACTGATCATCGAAGTCGAGGAGACGGCGGCGGCGCCGGACTCAGAGGTCGACGCCTGGATCGGCCACGTAGCCTTCGCAACATCGGATATCGACCGGCTGATCCGCTTCTACGAGGCGCTGACCGGCCACAGGCGCCATGGCGGGCAGCGGCTGACGGGTCATGCCGCCTATGACCGGATCACCGGGCTGAAGGACGTCGATGTGACGGCGGCCTGGATCCAGGGGATGAACATCGGGCTGGAGTTCTGGAGCTACGCCAACCCGCCGACGGTGAGCCGCGATGACGAGCGGCCGGTGAATGAGGCCGGCTATTCCCACGTCTGCTTCGAGACCGACGATGTCGAGGCCGACCTGGCGCTGGCCATCGCCGCCGGCGGCCGTCCGCATTCGACAGTGCAGGACCTCGGCACGGCCAGGGTCGGCTATCTACGTGATCCGGACGGCAATATCGTGGAATTGCTGCAGTGGTCATCCGCCGGGGCAGCGCTGTCGGTTGATACCTTGGCCGCGCCAGACGTCCTGGCCCGGCTGAATGTCGCCCTGGCCGAGCGCCGCGCCGCCGTGAAGGCCCTGGCATGAACCGGGTTGCTCTGATCACCGGCGCCGCCCAGGGAATCGGCATGGCCGCCGTCGAGCGGCTGGCCGAGGACGGCTTCGACCTGGCGCTGTTAGACCTGCCCGGCAGCGACCTGACGCAGGCGATCCGCGCCGCCGAGGAACGGGGCCGGCGAGCGTTGGAGATTCGCGGCGACGTTGCGCAGGAGGCCGACTGGATTCACGGCGTGGCCATGGTCCTGGACCACTTCGGCCGGTTGGACGCCCTGATCAACAATGCCGGAATTTCGGGACCGATCGGACCCTTCGGCGACTACGCGGTCGAGGACTTCGACCGGGTCCACGCCGTCAATACACGAGGCGTGTTCCTGGGCATGAAGCATTGCCAGGCCAGCTTGAGAGTCTCGGGCGGGGCGATCGTCAACATCGCTTCGATCTCGGGTCTGAGCGGCGGGCGCAACACCCTCGGCTACACCGCCAGCAAGCACGCCGTGGTGGGCATGACCAAGCAGGTCGCCAACGAGCTGGCCGCGGAAGGGGTGAGGGTCAACGCCGTGTGCCCGGCCCCGACGGCGACCGAGATGATGCGGGCGTTGGCGATCCAGCGGCGCCCCGACGATCCGGACGGCTACGAGACCGAGTTCGCCAAGTTCATTCCCATGCAGCGCTATGGCGCGCCCCGCGAGATCGCCGACGCCATCGCCTTTCTGGCGGGCCCCCAGGCCAGCTTCATCACCGGCATCGCCCTGCCGGTCGATGGCGGGGCCTGCGCCCGCTGACCATCCCAGCCCTGGAGACATGACATGGACCTTGGACTTTCCGGCAAACGCGTCTTGCTGACCGGCGCCACCCGCGGCATCGGCCGCGCCATTCTCGAAGCCTTTCTGGCGGAAGGCGCCCAGGTCGCCTTCTGCGCCAGGGGCCAGGCCGGCATCGACGCCCTGATGGCCGCCCATCCGGGCAGCGCCAAAAGCCTGCGCGGCCGGGCGCTGGATGTAAGGGACGCGGACGCCTTCAAGGGTTGGGTCGCCCGGACGGGCGAGGCGTTCGGCGGTCTCGACGCGGTGATAAGCAACGTTTCCACCCGGCTGACCAGCACCGGCGAGGACCTGTGGCGGGAAACCTTCGAAACGGACCTCATCCAGCACGTCCGCCTGACCGAGGCCGCCCTGCCCTGGCTTGAGAAGGGGACCGAGCCCTCGCTGACCTTCATTTCCTCGATCGCCGGGGTGCTAACCAATCTGCCGCCGGGCGAGGAGGCCTACGGCACGGCCAAGGCGGCGCTGATCAACTACGCCGGCCAGCTGGCCGCGCGGCATGGCTCACGCGGCCTCAGGGTCAACACCGTTTCGCCGGGACCGATCCTGCATGAGGGCGGGGTCTGGGACATGATCCGTCAGCACCAGCCCAAGCTGTTTGAAAGCGCAGCCCAGCTACCCGCTCTCAAGCGCCACGGTCGTCCTGAAGAGGTGGCGCGGACCGTGGTCTTCCTGGCCAGTCCGGCCGGATCCTACGTCACCGGCGCCAACTTGCGGGTGGACGGCGGAGCTGTGAAAGCGACCAACTTCTGATCGTTTGAGGCCGGGCGTGTGCGTCTGGCCGCGCGTTTTCGGGGCCTGCTTTGCCCCTTACTTCGCCAGTTCCAGGAACTCCTGGCGCGTCCGGGCGTCGTCCCGGACAGCGCCCAGCAGGGTTGAGGTGGTCAGCCAGGTGCCCGGCGTGTTGACGCCGCGCATCGTCATGCAGCTGTGCTCGGAGCGGATGACCACGCCGACGCCGCGCGGCTGGAGGATGTCCTGGATGGCGCCGGCGATCTCGGCCGTCAGCTTTTCCTGGATCTGAAGGCGGCGGGCGAACCCTGCGACAACCCGCGCCAGCTTGGATATGCCGACGACCCGATCGGACGGCAGATAGCCGACGTGAGCCCGGCCCTGGAACGGCAGCATGTGGTGCTCGCAGAAGCTGACCACGGGGATGTTGGAAAGGACCACCAGTTCGTCGTAGCCACTCACCTCCTCGAAGGTGCGCTTCAGGTACTCGCGGGGGTCTTCCTCGTAGCCGTGGAACAGCTCCCGATAAGACCGGGTGACCCGGGCCGGGGTTTCCAGCAGGCCTTCGCGGTCAGGGTCGTCGCCTGCCCAGCGTATCAGGGTGCGGACGGCCGCCTCGGCCTCCTCCACGGTGGGTCGGGGTGGTCTGGCGGTCATGGGAAGTCACCGTTTCTCGTCGGCCAGCGGGCATGCTGCCGAAGCTAACCGTCGAGCGGCGGCAAGGCTCCATGCGGGCATCCCGGACAAGGATGACGGGGACCGCGCCCTGGGGCGCAGTCCCCGTCAAGTCGGCTTACAGCAACCAGTCCGACACCACCGAGGCAGTGTTCAGGTTGATGGTCAGGTCGGCCACACCGTCGCCGTCGACGTCGAACTGCACCGTCGCCGAGCCATTGGCGTTGATCGTCTGCGCCGCCTGGCCGGCGACGCCGCTCAGCGCCCCTACCCAGGTGAAGCCCTGATCGCCGCCGAGGCCGAAGTCGGCGTCGATGCCGCTGACGTTGATCTTGTCGACGCCGCTGGCGAAGTCGAGGATCTGGTCGGTGAAGCCCAGCGCGTTCTGCTGGAAGACGAAGCTGTCGGCGCCGCCGTTGCCCCTGAGGCTGTCGTTGCCGGCGCCGCCGTTGAGCTGGTCGGCGAGCGAGCCGCCAACCAGGGCGTCGTCGCCGGCCGTGCCCACCTGATCGAAGGTGGCGCCGCTGACGATGACCTGCGTCGTCTGCGCCGCGGTGGTCGCCGAGGTGCCGGTCTCCGGCTCGAAGCTGGTCGCCCTGACGCTGAGGGTGAAGGCTCCGGAGAAGCCCCTGGGCGTAGTGACCTGCAGGCTGCCGCCAAGGTCGCTGGCTGCCACCTTCCAGCCGCCGAGGGCGGCGTCGAAGGCCCCGAAGTTGAACACCGAGCCAGCCGGGTAGCCGGTCAGCACCACGAAGGCGTTGGCGATGGTTTCGCCCGGCGCCACCGTCATCGAGACCGGGACGGTGATGCCCTGGTTTTCGAGGCCGGACGACTTGGCGATGTCGTCAAGGCGGTTGACCGGCAGTCCGAGGAAGACCTCGACATCGGCCTGGGTTTGCGCCCCGGAGTCGAGATAGGCCATCCGGCCGCCGTTGGTCGGGACCAGGCCGTCATGGCCAGTGACCACGGCGACCGTTCCCAGGGTGGTCCAGCCGGTGAAGTTTCCGCTCTCGAAGCTCTGAACGACGACGCCGTTCTTCTTCATGTTATCGACAAGCAGGTGGGAGTTGAGCCCGGTGTCATTGACGTTGAAAGCGCTCATTCCAAAGGTGTAGTCCCCTGCCGCCGGAGCGGTGAAGGTGAAGGTCTTCCACCCCGTCGTGCCGTAGTCCCCGACCACCTGGACCGAGCCCAGCATGAAGGCCGCGCCATTGACCGTGGCGAAGGCGAAGTCGTTGTAGGGCATGTAGTCGTGGGCGACGAAGTCCCAGTCGATGGTGATGGTGTCACCGGCCTGTAGGGTCATGGTCGTCTTGATCGCCGACCCGACCGTGGGGTTGAGCACGGTCGAGGAGCCGACCGCCAGCGTCGGGGTGTCGGCCACGGCCTTCACGTTGATGCTGGCGCTGCCGAAGTCGGTTCCGCCGGCCCCGTCGGAGACGGTGTAGACGAAGGACTTATCGTCCGAGGCATTGGCCGCCGGCGTGAAGGTCACGGAGCCACCGGCGCCGATCTTCAGCACGCCGCCGCCGGCCAGGGTCACCTGGCTGCCGACCCCGACGTTGACGCCGTTGATCTGGCTGACGACCAGGGCGTTGCCGTCGATGTCGCTGTCGTTGTTCAGCAGGTTGAAGGTGACAGCCGTGTCTTCGTTGGTGGTCGCCGAGTCGTTGGCCGCCTTGGGGGCGTCGTTGGCGCCGCCGATGGTGATCGTGACGTTCTGCTGGACGCTGCCGCCCTGCCCGTCGTCGATCGTCACCGCATAGACCTGGGTCAGGGACTGGCCGGCCTTGAGGTGCTGGATCGCGGTGTTGTCGACCGCGAAGGTCCAGGCCACCTGCCCCGCCCCGTCGCCAGTCGCCGGATCGGCGAGGCTGGCGCTGAAGGTCCCGAGGTAGCCGCCCGACTGGGGAGCCGCCGACACGGAATGGGCGTCGGTCAGGTCGACGTCGCCGAAGCTGACCGTGCCCTGGGTGGTGGAAGCGCCGTCCTCGGCCACCGCGCCGCTGGCGACAGCGCCAGTGATGGTCGGACCGTCGTTGGCGCCGGTGATGGTCAGGGTGACCGTCTGACCCGCCGTGCCGCCGTGGCCATCACTGACCGTGTAGCTGAAGCTGTCGGTAGCGGACTGGCCGACCGCCAGCGCCTGGAAGGCGGACATCGGGTTGTAGCTGTAGCTGCCGTCGGCATTCAAGGTCACCTGGGCGCCGGAGGCCAGGGTGACGGCGACGCCAACCCCCGCCGCCTGGCCGTTGACCTGGCTGACTGTCAGCACGTCGCTGGCGTCGACATCGCTGTCGTTGGCCAGGACATTGCCGCCGCCGGCGGCGTCTTCAGACACCGTGCGGCTGTCAGCGATGGCGACCGGGCCGTCATTGACGCCGGTGATGGTCACCGAGATCGTGCTGGTCGAGGAGCCGCCGTCGTCGGTCACGGTGTAGGTGACCGAGGAGACCGCCGTTTCACCTGCCGCCAGGTACTCGAAGGCCGCGCCGGCGTTGAAGCTGTAGTCGCCGTTCGACACGACCGTGAAGGTCCCGCCGGTCGAGCCGGCGACGGGCTGGCCTACGCTGGCCGACGCGCCGTCCACCGCCGTCACGAAGACGTCGGCCTGGGCGGCGATCCGCAGGTTGTCGATCAGGCCGCCGACACCATCGCTGCTCGGTTCCTTGAACATGATCACGTCAGACCCGGAGCCGACGAAGGTCACCGCGTAGGTCGAGAAGGTGGTGGCGGCCGGGGTGAAGATGCCCAGCGACACGCCGTTGACGAAGAACTCGACCCGGTTGCTGGCGGCCGGCGTGCCGTTGCGGATCGCCAGGTCGAACTGCAGCGTGTACTGCCGCCCCGCCTGGGTGGTCAGGGTGCTGCTGTAGGCGTCGATGCCGCCGCCGTTGTCCAGCTCCAGGAAGGCGATGCCATCGCTGGCGATGTTGCCCTGGAAGCCGGTGCCCCAGACTTCGAAGCTGCCCTGCGCCGAGGTCCAGCCGGGCAGGCTGGCGGGATAGGCGAGACCGCCGGGACTCACCGGGTTGCCCTGC
>JBKJSF010000148.1:0-7865 GCA_046595895.1 Caulobacter sp.
TCCTTGTTGTAGTGCTCAGCTCCCGTGTTGAGGTTGGAGCCGTAGCCGTCGCGCTGATAGGAGGCGATCGCGCCACCGACCCGGAAGGTGTCGCCCAGCGGGATGCTGCCGACGGCCATCAGGTCGATCTGGTTGTAGCTGCCGTAAGCGCCACGCAAGGTCAGCTCGGGCTCGCTCGACAGGGTGTTGGTGACATACTTGATCGCGCCGCCGACCGTGTTGCGGCCGTACAGCGACCCCTGCGGGCCGCGCAGCACTTCGATGCGCTGGACGTCGAACACGTCAAGCACGGCGGCCTGCGGGCGGGCCACATAGACGTCGTCGATATAGAGGCCGACGCCGGGCTCGAAGCCCCACAGCGGATCCTGCTGGCCGATACCGCGGATGAAGCTGATCAGGGTCGAGTTGGAGCCCCGGGCGATCTGCACGGTGGCGTTGGGGGTGATCTGCTGAATGATGGTGATGTCCGTGCCGCCCTGGCGCTCCAGGGCCGCTTCGCCAACCGCCGAGACGGCGACCGGCACGTCCTTCAGGTTTTCTTCCCGGCGACGGGCGGTGATGACGACTTCATCGACGTCGACGCCTTCGGCCGGAACGTCTTGGGCATAGGCCGAAACGCTCGCGGCGCTCCAGCAGGCGCCAGCCAGCAGCATGGCTTTCCACATGGTCTTCATAGTCGCCCTCCCTGGGAGCGTCGGCTTCGGACCTTTTGACAGGAGGTCCAGTGGTCCGTTGACGGACGCTGTTGATTACGAGAAATTCACCGAAACGAGAATTAATGCCGACCATCATTCAGGACGGCCCGGCGCGCAACGGCCGGCTGGCCTCCAGAGGACCGCGGGCCGCAGTTTTTCATCATATGGTGAAATGGCGCCACACCGTCGAAAGCGACCCCCCCAAACCGGGGATGCAGGGGGCCGGGCGCTGTCGCACCCTCTGGCGGCATCGAGAAGGAAACCCCAATGGGTATCGTCGCTCATCCTCTCGCCCTGGGTCTTGCCGCCAGTCTGCTCGCCGCCCAGGCCTTCGCCGAGGACTGGCCGGCCGACAAGGTCACCTGCGTGGGGGCCTATGGCGCCTTGGCCCAGGAAGCCGCCGCCCTTTCCCTGTGGCGTCCGAAGATCGCCGAGGGCACAAACTTCGCGACGATCGACTGGGCCGCCCGGCGGGTGAAGCTGCTCGGCGGCAGCCCTGTGATGGAGGCCAGCGGCAAGTCCTATGAGGACAACTTCCGCCAGATGCTGCGCAGGGATCGCATCGACAACGTCTCACAGAACACCGGCGTGGTCATCGACCTGTCGATGCGTTGCGACAAGGCCTTCGGCTATTCGCCGTCCTTCGTGATCCCGCCGAAGTCCTAGACCCTGTCAGGTTTTGATGTACGCATCAAAACCTGATCAACAAACGGTCTAGATTCAAACATTTAGAGCATGCCCAGGCGGCCGAACCGCGTACACTTCGGCCTGACATGCTCTAGCGGATCAGGGTTTCGAAGCCAGCCGCGCAGTAGCGGTACAGCCGCGCCCGGACCGCCTCCAGGTCATTGGAGTGGCACAGCCCCTCCGACAGCTGGTCGATGCGCCCCGTCTCCGACAGGGCCAGGGTCATCGAGCCGGTCAGGAACTGATAGCCCCAGTAGAGATCGGCCAGCTCGGCCTCGGGCGCCGCGCGCTTGAGGGTATCGACCAACTGGTGGACGACCGGATCGAAGAAGCGGTGCATGGTCTCACCGCCCCAGGCCGGGGTGTTGTTCACCTGGGCGACCAGGGCGAAGTAGTTTTTCCAGCCCGCTCCCCCGGTCAGCGAGCGCTCGATCAGCGGCTCGATAAAGGCGGTGATCACCCCCAGCGGCGTCATCTTGCCGGCATTGGCTGCCTCATAGGCGTCCATCGAGGCCTTGCGGTCGCTGTTGAGGATCTCGGCCCGGCGCAGAAAGACGGCGTCGAACAGCTCGCGCTTGGCCCCGAAATAATAATGGATCAGGGCCGTATCGACCCCGGCCTCGGCCGCCACCTGGCGGGTGGTGACGCCGTAGAAGCCGTGGCGCGCGAATAGCCCTTCGGCGGCGTCCAGGATGGCCTGGCGCATGTCGGAGCCGGTGGATTTCGCCGGCCGCCCCCGCCCATCCTTGCGTGGCCTGCCCCGTGTCGCGGTCATGGAAAACACCGATAGGCCGCGCCGCCCCCGTCTTGCAAGCCAGCCGGTGTGTCAGGCGGCCGTCAGACCCAGCAGCCGTGAAAACCCACAGGCAACGGAACATCCGCACGCCAGCTGCAAACGGGTCCGGCCGAGACGCGGGACGCATCAAAGACATGCAGCTCTGTCGCCCTCGCCTTGAGGTTGAGGCTGGTCCCGACCAGCCATCCATCCAGCTCCCGACTCGACCCGGGCCGCGCCACGAACACAAACTCCTCGGCGCAATGGTCCGGCCCGAAGTCGAAGATGTCGGCCTTGCCGGTCCGCCAGTCGCTGACCGCCACCCCCTGCAGGAAGGGCTTGGCCGGTCCGCCGCCGACGGTGTTGACGACCGTCTTCATCCGCCCGTGGCCGGCGAAGCGCGGGTCGGTCTTGGGAAACTCGGCCGGCAGCGGGCTGACCTCGATACGCGCCCTGCCGTCGGGCCGCAGGCTGATGAAGCTGAGCCGGGTCACCTGCGTCTTCGGCATCCGGTGGGCCAGGAGCTGGCTTCCACCCTCGGCCGCGAAGCTGGCGTCGGACTCGGTGCAGGCGTCGAAGCGAATGGTCCCGTCGGCCTCCTCCCAGGCATCTCCAAGGTGAAAGGCGAAGAAGGCCGGCAGCCCGTAGAGGCGACGTTTGGAAAGGTCGTCCTTGTCGACGACCAGCACCTGAGTTCCGAGTTCCGGCCGCCAGCTCATGCTGGCCGCGAAGGGGAGAAGGTGCTTGTCCTGGATCCAGGGCTGCAGAACGATGACCAGCGACCGGGCCGTGGCCGTGAAGTCGTGGATGTAGCTCGCCCGGGGCAGATCGAGCATGCCGGTGCGGTCCAGCGTCCCATCGGCCTTGAGGGTCCAGACCAGGGCCCTCTTTCCGGCGACGCCGAGGTTCCACACCCGGCCGGTCGGCTCGATTCGTGGATGAGCCAGGAACGGCATATGTGCCAGGTCCGGCGCATAGGTCTTGATTCCCCTGGTCTCCAGGGTTTCGAGATCGAGGGCGATGGGCGAGCCCTGCTCCCACAGGGCCAGCAGTTCGCCGCCGATCGGCAAGAGGGCGGTGTTGGCGGCGTTGCTGTCGTCGGGGCTGCGGACGCTGGCGCCCTTGGCCGCCACGGCGGCGAAGCCGGGTCCGACCATGGCCCCGAACTTTTCGTCCTGCCGCCGCTTGAAGGTATCGACGAACTTGCCGGACAGGCTGGCCCTGCCGTCGCGGATGCGGAAAGCCCGCACCAGGCCGTCGCCGTCGAACCAGTGGCCGGCCGGGCCACCGCCGCGCCGGAACTTGGCCGGCCCGTTGCGATACAGGGTCCCGGCCAGGTCGGCTGGCGGCCTGCCGTGGACCCGCCGCAGGCCGTGCGGCGCGAGATCGGCCTCGATGTCGCCGACCGCCAACGCCCAAGCAGGTTGGGCCCAGGCGGGATTGGCGGCGGCCGAGGCGGCCAGCACCGCCTCCGGGGTGATGGCGGCCAGGCTGGTTCCAGCCAGGGCGGTAAGGAAATGACGACGGTCCATGGGATGTCTCACGCTGAGGAACAAAGGGTCAGTCGATGCTGATCGTCTGGCGCGCGCCGTCGGCGGTCACCTCGAACACCGCATCGGCCCAGGCCGGCGGACCCATGGTCGAGGGAGCGTTGTTGGAGGCGGCGTAGGGCTCGGTGGGGATGCCGAAGGCGTTCATGTTCATCCGGCCGTCGCCGTCGATGTCGTGATAAACCTTGAGGGCGTAGCGGCCGGGCTTCAGCCCCTTGATCGCCTGGCTGGCGATCGGGCCGTTGACCTCCAGCTTGAAGCCGGTGATTGGCTGACCGCCGGAAAAAGCCGCCTCGCTGTCGTAGACGCCGCCGTAGAGGGCGCCCTTCTGGGCCTCAATGCCGGAAAAGATGACGCTGACCTCGCCGGCCTCTTGCGCGGCGGCGCGGGGGGCGTTCACTACCGCGATGGCGGCGAACAGACAGGCGGCGAGAACGGGCTTGGCAGAGCGGTTGAGCATGGGAGGGCTTTCTCGTTGGATGCGATGACCAACACCCTGCCGACAGGCCGATGAGCTCGCAGCCGCAAAGCCGTGGGCCGACGCCGCCCGTTCGCGAACGGACAGGCGCCGCCACTGGCGCTTCGTGGATGACCACCCTGTTCGCCAACCGCCACCTGCGCGGCCTTGGCCTGGCCCTGCTGGTTGGCGCCTTTCTGGCCCTGACCGGCGCCTTCGAGACGGCCGATACGCCCCTGCTCGAGCGCCTGGGCTACTGGACCCTGATGATGCTGGTCGGCGGCCTGGCCGGGGTCGGCATCTCGCTGTTCACCGACCGCGTCGGCTGGCTGGAGGAACGGCCCTGGCTGCAGGGCGGGTTGATCGTGCTGCTGCTCACCCCGCCGCTGACCCTGTGGGTCTGGCTGATCACCACCCTGGGCTTCTGCAAGTGTGGCCTGCCGTTGTCGCGGCTGGCGGACCTGGTCATCCCCGTGCTGGTGGTGACGGTGACCATGACGGCCCTCAACTACCTGATCCAGCGCAGGCCCCAGGAGACCCACGCCGCCGCCGCCAACGCGCCGGCGCCCCGCTTCCTGGATCGTCTGCCGGCCAAATTGCGCGGCGCGCAGCTGCATGCCGTCTCGGCCGAGGATCACTACCTGCGGCTCCACACCAGCAAGGGTCAGGACCTCATCCTGATGCGCCTCTCCGACGCCGTCGCCGAGCTGGAGGGCATCGAGGGGGCCCGCACCCACCGCTCCTGGTGGGTGGCCAAGGAGGCGGTCACCGGCGCCAGGCGCGGCGACGGGCGCGCCACCTTGTCGCTGAAGGGCGGCGTCGAGGCGCCGGTGTCCAGAGCCTATGCCGGGGCCCTACGAGCCGCCGGCTGGTATTAAGGCAGGAGCCTAGTAGCTGTTGTCCTGGAAACAGGCGACAACGATGCCCTCGACGCTTTTCGGCGGAGGCAGGTTCGGGTCGGCCTGCGCCTTTGCGTCCAGATCGGCGAACTCCTCCAACGTCATTTCCCGCTCCATGTTGCGGTAGATGCAGGTGCAGAGCGCCTCGCTCAGGGTTCCATCCTTGCCGCAGGCAGTCATGAAGTTGGTCCGGACGATAGCCGGATAGGGCGTGGTGTTGCGGGCCGCCGGTTTGGGCCGCGGCGTCGCGGTCTGGGCGAATACGCCCTGGCCGGTGGCCAACAGCGCGATGACCGCGATAGCCGCCAGTGGTTTCCAACGCGCCATGCCATTCGCCCCAATCGGCCGCGGGATGCGGGCCTTTCGGGCTCCAGCCTACATCACCGGGCGGACTTGCCAACCCTGCCGCATTGCAGCATCTAGCGCCCCAGGCGGTCCCCCAACCGGGGGCCAAGAGGGAAGGGGGTGGAAATCCCCCGCTGTGCCCGCAACTGTCAGCGGCGAGGGCCGCATCGGTCTCTCCTCACCCGTGAGGAGGGCGCCACTGGGAAACCGGGAAGGCGACGATGCGAACCCTGTGACCCGCAAGCCAGGAGACCTGCCGCCGTCGTCGTTCGTCCGTGGCCCGGGTCCAGGCTGTCGGCGCGGGGTCTCCCGTTGAAGCGACCGTCGGCCGGCGCGCCGACGTGGTCGCTTGCTCTGACTCTGCCACGCGGCGCCGCGCGGGCTCCTTCATGAGGAGAACGCGCCATGCGTTTCACCAACCTGCTTTTCGCCGCCAGTTCGCTGGCCCTGCTGTCGTCCGCTGCTTACGGCGCCGATACCGCTGAAATTGACGTAGACGCCGTCATCGTCACCCGCCTGCCGTCGCAGCCGGCGACGGTGCTCGGCCTCACGGTCATCACCGACGAGGAGATCGACGCGCGCCAGGCGGTGTTCGCCGCTGACCTCCTGACCACCACGCCCGGCCTGTCGCTCAGCCGCAACGGCGGCTTTGGCGGCGTCACCACCGTGCGCAGTCGCGGCGCGGCCGGCGACAAGACCCTGGTGCTGGTCGATGGCGTCGTCCAGAACGACCCCTCCAGCCCGAACGGCGGCTTCGACTTCGCCGCCTTCGACCTGGCCGACGTCGAACGCATCGAAATCCTCCAAGGCCCGCAGGGATCGCTCTGGGGCTCCGACGCCATCGGCGGGGTGATCAGCTTCACCACCCGTGAGCTGAACGGCTGGCGCGCCGGCTTCGAGGGGGGCAGCTACGCCACGCTCCGCGCCACCGCCGCTGGCGGCTATGCTACTGACCGCTTTGCCGTCGGCGGCTCGATCGCCGGCTATCGGAGCGACGGCGTCTCAAAGGCCGCCGCCGGAACCGAGGACGACGGCCTGGAAAGCTGGACCGCCAGCCTCAACGGCCGGGTGACCATCTCCGACAAGGTCAGCCTCGATGGCCGCGTCCGCTACAACGAATACGATGTGGAAATCGATGGCTACGACGCCTTCTTCGCCTTCGGCGACACCCCCGACCGCGCCAGGGCCGAGGCCTGGTCCGGTTTTGGCCGGCTGAAGGCCGACGGCGTCCTCGGCCTCGACCACACCGTCTCGGTCAGCCTCTACGACATTCAACGCGACAACCTCTCGGCCCTCTCCTCCTCCTACGAAGCGGACCGTACCACTGTGCGCTGGACCGCCGGCAGGGGGGAGCCAAGCGATCGGCTGGCCTTTGTGTTCGGGGCCGAGCGCGACGAGACGCAGGCCTCCGTCAGCACCGGGGCCAAGGCCGACCTCGGCGGGTCCTCCGCCTTCGGCGTGGTCCGCTTCTCGCCCATCGAACCCCTGACCCTGTCCGGCGCCCTGCGTTACGACGATCCCGACGACTTCGAGGCCAAGGCCACGGCCCGGGTCTCGGCGACCTGGGCGTTCGGCCCGGGTTTCGTCGCCCAGGCCAGCTGGGGCCAGGGCTTCAAGACCCCGACCATCAGCCAGGCCGTCTGTGACTTCTGCTTCCCGGCCGGCCCGTCGGTGGGCCTGAAGCCGGAAACCGCCGAGGGCTGGGATATCGGCCTGTCGTGGCGCTCGCCCGATGACCGCGTCTTTGTTCAGGCCACCGGCTACCGGCTGCAGGTCGAGGACCAGATCTCCTATGGCATCGGCCGCTACGTGAACATCGACGAGACCCTCAGCACCGGCGTCACCGTCGCAGGCGAGCTCGACCTGGGGGCATTCCAGGTGAAGGGGTCCTACGCCTACACCGACGCGGTGGACGAAACGACCAAGGCCCGCCTGCTGCGCGTGCCCGAACACGCCGGCGCGGTCAGTCTCGGTTGGAGGAGCGACCGCTTCAACGCCCTCCTGACCGTGCGGGCCGAGGGCGAACAGGCCGACAGCAACCCCTCGACCTTTTCGGCTGAAAAGCGCGACGGGTTCGTCACCGCCGACCTGGCCGGCGGCTGGAAGCTCAGTTCGTCGATCGAACTGACGGCGCGGGTCGAGAATCTGGCCGATGAGGACTACCAGGAGACCCTCGGTTACGGCGAAACCGGACGAGCCGTCTACATCGGCATCCGCTTCCGCAACTAGCCGGTGTGACGGGCCTGAATTTTATCGCCTGAAAAGAGTCCCGTCGCCGGGAACTCTCCTGGCCGACCGGTGTTTACTCATACGAAGCCGCCCATTACGCCCCCCCCCGATACCCCGGGCGGTTTCCTAGAGCCCGCCAACTCCCCCCAGTTGGCGGGCTCACTTCGTTCTGGATCCCCACATCGTTGGATCAGGCCGCGTATTTGGCTACGTCCTGGCGTCCGCCGG
>JBKJSF010000132.1:0-5141 GCA_046595895.1 Caulobacter sp.
CCCGGTCGCGCTGAGCGGTGAAGGCGAGGATCGGCACGCCGTCGTTGGGTCCGCCGCCGGTCCGGATGGCCCGCGCCGCCTCGACGCCGCCGAGCACGGGCATGCGCATATCCATCAGGATCAGGTCAAAGGCCTGCTGCTCCGCGGCCTGCACGGCGGCCTGACCATCCGCGGCCAGATAGCAGGCCGCCCCCAGCGCCTCCAGCAGGGCGCGGGCGAGGTTGCGGTTCGCGGAATTGTCGTCGGCGATCAGGATACGAAGCCCCGACAGGTCGCTGTCTTCCTCCGCCACTGGCGCTGACGCGAGATCCCCACTCGTAGCGGCTGCCGACCCGGCCCGAGGGGCCGGCACATCGAACCAGAAGGTCGAGCCCTGGCCGGGACTGCTGTGGACGCCGATCTCGCCGCCCATCGCCTCGACCAGCCCACGGCAGATGGCCAGGCCGAGCCCCGTGCCGCCGTGACGGCGTGTGGAGGAGGCGTCGACCTGCGAGAACTTGCGAAACAGCAGGGCCTGGTTCTCGGGCGAGATGCCGGCTCCGGTGTCGGCGACGGCGACCCGCAGCCGGTCAGCAGCCCAGTCCAGACGCACGGCAACGCCGCCCTGCTCGGTGAACTTGACGCCGTTGCCGACGAGGTTGAGCAGGATCTGTCGCAGCCGGCCGGGGTCGAGCCACAGGTGGGCGGGGGCCTCGCCCTCCACGGACAGGTTCAGGCCCTTGGCGGCGGCATTGGCCTCGAACAGCTCGATCGCCTCGCGGGCGACGGCGGCCGGGTCGCAGGCCTCGGGGCGGATATCGACCTGGCCGGCCTCCAGCTTGGAGAAGTCGAGGATGTCGTTGACCGTGGCCAGCAGGGCGCGGCCGCCGCTCTGGATACGGCGCGCGAAGTCCTGGGCCCTGACCGGCAGGTCGGACTGGATGGCCAGCAGACCTGAGAAGCCGATGACAGCGGTCAGTGGGGTGCGGATCTCGTGGCTCATGTTGGCGAGGAATTCGGCCTTGGCGGCGGCGGCGGCCTCGGCGGTGGCCCGGGCAGCGAGCAGTTCGGCCTCCAAGGCCTTGCGCGACGTGATGTCCCGCAGGACGGTGACCGCCTCGACAACCTCGCCGGCCGCGTCGCGGATCAGCTTGGGACTGCCTTCCATCCACAGCTCCCGGCCGTCCGCGGTAACGATGCAATGTTCGCGGCGGGTCGAGCCGTCAGGGGCAATGCCCATGAACAGGCTGTCGATCAGGGTCTGGGAATGGGCCATGTGGGCGGGCGCCACCAGCTTGAGGATCGACTGACCGACCGCCTCGTCCGGATCGACCCCGATATTGCGGCAGGCCGGCGAGATGTAGCGGACCAGGCCGTCGCGTCCGAAGCGCACGAGGATGTCGGAGACATTGTCGGCCAGGGTGCGGTAACGCCGCTCACTATCGGCAAGAGCCTGCTCCATGGCCCGGCGGGCGGTGATGTCGCGGATCACCGCGACCATCTCGGCCGGCTGGCCGTCGGCGTCCCGGACCAGCTTGAAGTGGGTCTCGACCCAGATGACGTCGCCATCCTTGCGGACGGCGCGATGCTCCAGGGTGCGGCGCTCTATCCCGGAGGCGAGGGCGGCGAAGACATCGAGAAGCAGGACACGATCGTCGGGATGGACGAAGGCCTGGGCCTTGCGGCCGCTCATCTCGGCGGGCCTGTAGCCGAGCAGATCCTCGATGGCCGGCGAGATGTAGCCGCTGCGACCGTCGAGTTTGATGCGGGTGATGACATCGCCCATGTTGTCGGCCAACAGCCGGAAGCGGGCCTCGCCCCGCCGGGCCTCGCGCAGCGCCGAGACCTGCTCGGTCACATCCTGAAAGACCCCATAGATCGAAGCCACGCTGCCAGAGTCATCGCGCTCGCAGATTGCGCGGCAGGTTACGGTGCGTTCGCGCCAGCCCTGATCAATCAGACGAGCTTGAAAATCGAAGCCGTCGCCGGTCTCCGCAGCGGCCAGCATGTGGTTGCGGACCATCTCTCGGTCGTCGGGATGATAGAAATCTATCGCGTCGTTAAAATTAGGATCGAAGGTTTCACGGGTGACGCCATGAACTTTGTAGACGGCGTCTGACCATGTCACCGCGTTCGTCGAGGCCTGGTAGCGCCAGGCGCCAATGCCAGACATCTGTTCGGCCAGGGTCAGCAGAGCCGTTTCGCGGACGGATTGGCGGATTTTCTGGCGAGACTCAAAGGCTTCAACGACCAGGGCGCCAAGGACCGAAAGCTGATGGAGCAGCCGAGCGGATGGCGCGGGTCGCGGGACGGTGTCGAGGACACAGAGCGAGCCAAGAGCCGCTCCGGTCGAGGTGGTCAGGACAGCGCCCGCGTAGAATCGCAGTCCCATGGGCCCGGTAACAAGCGGATTGTCCGCGAACCGGGCATCGAGCCGGGCGTCGGGTACCACAAGCGTCCCGCCGGGCGGAAGGTCCAGGGCGAACCGACAGAAGGCAAACTCCCTTGGCGTACTGGATTCCGCCAGGCCGTGATGGGATTTGAACCACTGACGATGCTCATCAATCAGCGACACGAGCGCAATGGGGGAGTCGAACAGGTCGGCGGCGAGGGCCGTCAGTCGGTCAATGGCCGGATCCGCCGGCGTGTCGAGCACGTCCAGCGACTTGAGCGCGGAAAGGCGAGCGGATTCTGACAGGGGCAAGACGACCGTCACTCCAGGACTTCGCCAACCTGACAGCACGACCCTGCCAACAGCTTAACTACGACTGTGGCCGACCGCCGCAGACCCAAGCTGAGTCCTGAAGGCCATCCCGCGTCCTCGAGGCTTGGGAAGGCAGGCTTGGCCGGTCCGCCGCAAAGGCGCTAACAAGGCCGGTCCCTGGAGTCCCGACATGCGTTTCGCCCTCGTTCTTGCCGCTCTCGCCCTCACTACCTTCGCCGTGGCCGCAAGCCCTGTCCTGGCCCGGGAGATAGACCCGAAGGCGCTGTCTGAGGATACCAAGGTCCTGGCCTCCGACGCCTTCGAGGGCCGCGCGCCGGGCTCGGCCGCCGAGTCGAAGACCATTGATTACATCGTCAAACGGTTCGCCGAGTCCGGGCTCGAGCCGGGCGGCGAGAACGGAGGCTGGACGCAGAAGGTGCCGCTGGTCCGCACCCAGGTGAAGTCCGGGACCATGGGCGTCACGATCGGCGGCAAGAGGCGCGACCTGGAGCAGTTCCGGGACATCTACGTCAACACCGTGCGGCCTACCGACCGTATCGCCGTCAAGGATGCCGGGCTGGTGTTCGTCGGCTACGGAGTCAATGCGCCCGAGCGCGGCTGGGACGATTTCAAGGGCATCGACGTCAAGGGCAAGATCGTCGTCTTCCTGATCAACGATCCCGACTTCGAGGCGGCGGCAGGCGAGCCGGTGGCCGGCAAGTTCGGCGGGCGGGCGATGACCTACTACGGGCGCTGGACCTACAAGTACGACGAGGCGGCCCGGCGCGGCGCGGCCGGGGCGCTGATCGTCCACGAGACGCCGGGGGCGGGTTACGGCTGGATCACCGTGGTGGCGCCCAGGGCCGAGAACTTCGATGTCGTCCGGGCCGACGGCGGGGCCGGCCGCGTGCCGTTCCAGGGCTGGATCGATCGCAGCGTGGCGGCCGAGCTGCTGGCCTCGGCCGGGCTCGATCTGGAGACCTTGAAGACGCAGGCGCGGACGGCCGGGTTCAGGCCGGTCGAGCTGAAGGGGGCGACCTTCAGCGCCGAGCTGGCGGTCGATCACAGCCAGGTCGAGAGCCAGAATGTCATCGGCAAGCTGACCGGGGCCAAGCGGCCTGACGAGACGGTCGCATACGCCGCCCACTGGGACGCCTACGGCCTGGCCGACAAGCCGGACGCGGCCGGCAAGCGGGTGCGGCCGGGCGCGCTGGACGACGCCATCGGGGTGGCCGGCCTGTTCGAGATCGCCCGGGCCTTCAAGGCCGGCCCGCCGCCGGACCGCACCATCCTGTTCGCCGCCTGGACGGCTGAGGAGCGCGGCCTGCTGGGCTCGGAATACTTCGCCCAGCATCCGACCGTGGCCCTGGAGACCATGGCCGGCGCCTATACGCTGGACGTGCTGCAACCCGTGGGACCGGCCCGGGACGTGGTGCTGGTCGGGGCCGGGCAGAATGACCTGGAGGACGGTCTCGCGGCGGCGGCCAGGGCGCAGGGGCGGGTGATCACCCCGGACGCCAAGCCGGAACGCGGCCTGTTCTATCGCGCCGACCATTTCTCCCTGGCCAAGCGCGGGGTGCCGGTGATTCTGCTGATGGCCCTCGGCGGCGGCGCGGACTTGGTCCAGGGCGGTCGGGCGGCCGGTGACAAGTGGGTCAGTGACTACACGGCCACCGCCTACCACCAAGCCGGCGACGCCTGGAGCGCCGACTGGGATCTGCGCGGGGCGGCGATGGACATCGACCTGGTGTTCCAGGCCGGCAAGGCGTTGGCGGGCAGCAGCGACTGGCCGGGCTGGAAGGCGGCTTCGGAGTTCGGGCCGGTACGGCAAGGCTCGGCGGCCAGGCGCCGACCCTGATCATTTCTCGCTGATCAGATCAGTTCTGGGGACCCTTGAGCCGACGGGCGTCGGCCTTGCGGCTGGCCGCGTCATAGGCGGCGCTGTTGGATCGGGTCGAGCTAGTCACGCCGGCTGGGGGCTCGGCGAAGTCAGGCTTGGGCCGGGCGCTGATCATCCACACCAATGCCAGCATGACCAAGCCCATGCCGAGCAGCATCAGGATGAAGGGCGATGGCAGCGGCCAGCGTCGGCGCGCGGGTGCGTCGTTCACGAGTCGGCGGTCTCGGCCGCGGCGATGCCGCTCTCGGGCACCTGGCCGATGACGGTGGCGATGCCAAGCACATGCATCACGCCATCGACGAAGCGGATCTCGTCATCGCCGAACACGGCGCTGCGCTTGATCAGGGCGGAATCGCGCAGGGTCAGGCGCAGGACCAGGTCCTTGGGCTGATGGCCGTTGGCCAGGGCCTCGTCGAGACGTTTGCGCAGCTGGGCCATGGTCGGCGGCGGGGCGGGAATAGGGGTCTTGGACATGCGGCGCCTTTCGCCCCCGACGTCCCGCGGCGCGGGACCAGATATCGGGCAGGTCGGCAGAACAGGCCGGCAGGGTTCCCTCAG
>JBKJSF010000140.1:0-23221 GCA_046595895.1 Caulobacter sp.
CGGCGGTGTCGGCCGGGAACGGCTTGAGGTGCATGTCGTGATAGTTCTGGACGGTGAAGACCAAGTCCAGGCCGTCGGGCAGGTCGAGCGCCGCGAAGGGCGCAGCCAGGGGCGTGACGTTGCTGTAGGCCGTGGCGACATCCTTCAGGGCCTTGGCGTAGTCGGCTGAAAAGCCTGCGAATTCTCCCGGTTGATAGGCGTAGACGCGGCCGGTCGGTCCGACGGCCGGGGACAGGATGCGGGTGAAGTAGCCGCCGCCCATGATCAGGTCGACCACCTTGTCGCCGGTCTTCACCCCGGTGAAGGCCAGCAGGTCACCGGGCTTGCGGGCCGCGTCGCGAGCCGTATCGGCGGCGGGGCGCGACGGCGCGGCGAGCGCGGCGGTGATGTTGGCGGGGACGGTCTGCGCCGCGGCGGCGGTCGCCGTGAGCGTGGCGATGGCCGCGAGGATGGCGAGGGTTTTCATGAGCGTCCTCCTTGGGATTTGGGCGGAGGATAACACGGGTGTTTGGCGCGTCATCCTTCTCCCCTCGCGGGGTCGAGAGCGGCGTTTCCCGATCTCCAACGTCATCCCGGCCGCAGCGGAGCGGAGAGCCGGGACCCAGGGGCCCAACCCCGTCACCTGGGTCCCGGATCGCCTATCGGCGTCCGGGATGACGGGCGTTATTTGAGAACTGAGCGCGCCCCCTCATCCGACCCCGCTCCGCAGGGCCACCCTCTCTCCCAAGGTGAGAAGGATTACCCCGCGTCTTCGACCTTCAGGCTCTCGCGAAGGGCCCGCTTGAGGAACTTGCCGGAGGCGTTGCGGGGGATGGCTTCGTCGAGGAACCAGACGTAGCGGGGGGCCTTGTGGCGGGCGGCCAGGGCGGCGCAGTGGGCGCGCAGTTCGTCGGCCGTCAGGGTGTGGCCGGGACGAAGCAGAACCGCGGCGCCGACCTCCTCGCCCAGCCGGTCGTCAGGGACGCCGAACACGCAGCACTCGGCGACGGCGGGGTGGCGGTAGGCGGTGGCCTCGACCTCGGCGCAGTAGACGTTCTCGCCGCCGCGCAGGACCATGTCCTTCTTGCGATCGACCAGGAAGATGAAGCCCTCCTCGTCGATGCGGGCCACATCGCCAGTGTGCAGCCAGCCGTCGGTGATGCTCTCGGCGGTGGCCTCGGGGCGGTTGATGTAGCCCTTGATGACGCTGCTGCCTCGCACCCAGAGTTCGCCGACGTCGCCCATGGGCAGGGTGTTGCCGTTGTCGTCGACCACCTTGGCCTCGAAGTTGGGCAGGGCGCGACCGCAGCTGGCCGGCTTGTCGACGAAGAAGTCGCCGCTCAGGGAGGTGATCACCCCGCAGGTTTCCGTCATGCCATAGCCGGTGTTGGGCCGGGCCGTCGGCACCGTCTTGTCGATCTTGTCGACCAGGTCCGGCTGGATCTGCGCCCCGCCGCCGCCGACGCTGAGCAGGGACGAGGTGTCGTATCTGGCGAAGTCGGGATGAGTGACCAGCTCGCGGGCCATGACCGGCACGCCGCTGACCGAGCTGATCTTCTCGGCCTGGATCAATTCCAGCGCCAGGGTCGCGTCCCAGCGGTACATCAGCACCATCTTGCCGCCCATGGCCGTGGCCGCGTAGGCCCCACAGTTGTTGGCGGTGACGTGGAACAGGGGGGTGGTGACCAGCACGGCCGGCGGCGGCGGGGGATTGTCCGGGTCCGGGACCACGCCGGTGGTCATGGCCAAGACCATGGCCCCGGCCTGGCCGGAGAACAGCATGTTCATCAGATTGCTGACGCAGCCGCGGTGGGTCAGCTGGGCGCCCTTGGGAAAACCGGTGGTGCCGCTGGTGTAGAAGATGCAGGCGTCGGAATCGGGATCGACGGTCACATCCGGCATCGCCCCGCCATGGCCAACGACCGCGCTCCAGGGCGTTCCGCCGGCCGGGGTCTCGGTGCGCACCGCGACGACCTTTGCGCCGGCCAGCATGTCGGGCTGTTCGGCGATGCGGGCCAGGCGCTCGGCGTCGGCGAACAGCACCTTGGGCCGCGAGTCGCTCAGGCCAAAGGCCATCTCGGGCGCCGTCCACCAGGCGTTCATCCCGACCACGGCGACGCCGATGCTGCAGGCCGCCCAGTAGATCAGCATCCATTCGGGATAGTTGCGCATGGCGATGGCGATGCGGTCGCCGGGCTCCACGCCCTGGGCCACCAGCCAGCCGGCGATGGAGGCGGTCAGCTGATGGGCCTGGCCGTAGCTCAGCCGCTCATCCTGGTAGACCAGGTAGTCGCGGTCGGCGAACTGCAGGGTGGAGAGCCAGACCTCCCGCACGCTGGGCGGGGCGTTCTTGAAACCGCGGATCCAATGGCCGCCCACGTCCATCTCGATGATCTCGAAGGCCCCGCCGGGACCGGTGAGTTCGGCCCAAGCGTGGTTCAGCTCCGCGTAGTGCATCTGGGGTATCCGTTTCCTGGGGATGACGACTCTTGATGGCCGTTGGTTATCAGCGATCAGGGTAGCCGAGGGCGGCCTTGCGGCGCCAGTCCCTATCCGTCGGTGAGCGCCGCCCTGGCCGAGCCCTCGACGCGGCCGCGGTCCATCATGCGCACGGTCGAGCTGGCCTTGGCCAGCACCTTGCCGGCGGGGTCGGTAAGGCGACCTTCCATAAAGACAGTCGATTTGCCGCCGCCCTCGACCCAGGCTTCGGCGAATACCCGGCCCGGCCGGGTCGAGGCGAAGAAGCTGACCTTCAGCTCCAGGCTCATGGGCACGAAGCCCTCGCCATATTTGGCAATCAGGGCGTGGGCCATGGCCGCGTCGATCCAGCCGGTGACGAAGCCGCCCTGCACGACGCCGCCCGAATGGCACATGTGCATGCCGGCCTCGTATTCCAGGATGGCCCGGCCCTCCGGATTCATCTCGACGCGGCGCACAAGGCCGAAGGTGGTGTTCAGGTCGTTCGCGAATTTTGGATCGTCGGTCATGCCCGCCCCTCTGGAATCGGTGACAGCTTAGCCTGCTGCCGCAAGGTCGCTGCAACAGGATGATTGATCGGCCTTGCGCCTTGGCGGATTGTGGCGCCTCACGCGGAGAGACGATTCATGGCCGGCCTCAAGGACAAGCGCGGCTTCATCGACAAGGAGCGCCTCGACCTGTCCGAGCGTCAGGCCGTCGAATACTGGATGAAGCGCTGGGGCGTGACCCGCGACCAGATCGCGGCCGCCCACCGCAAGGTCGGCAAGAGCACAAAGGACATCGCCGCCGAGCTCGGCAAGAAGCGGTAAAGCTCAGCTCGGAGGCGCGACCGGCATGGTCAGGTAGCCGCGCTCGACCATCCGGCGCATGGCCTCGTAGGCCTCGGTCAGTTCCTCGAAGGTGGCGCGCAGGTGGGTCAGCTGGGCCAGATCGGCGCTGGAAAGCTTGCCGCCGCTGGCCGAGACCGCCAGGGCCTGGGCGACCCAGACGGCGCGGGCCTGGGCGGCGGCGACGGCCAGGCGCTGGAATTTGCGGATGTCGCCCTGGCCGAGAGCCTGGCCGATCAGTTCCTTGTTGGCCGCGTAGGCGGCGTAGTCGATCTGCTCCAGCTGGCCACGGGTGCGGCGCTGGGCGTGCGGATCGCTGTCGCTCTCCGGCTCGAAGTGATCGTAGGTGCGGCGGAAACTGCTGGTGCGGGTAGTGGACATGGCGACCTCCTTCGGCCGTTTGGCGAGGAAGCTAAGGCCGACGGTGTTAACGGGTTGTTTAGCGCGAAGGCTCCCGCGGCGTCGGCGGCTGGTCCTTCGCCGCC
The DNA here is from genome assembly GCA_046595895.1 of Caulobacter sp. GTDB lineage: Bacteria > Pseudomonadota > Alphaproteobacteria > Caulobacterales > Caulobacteraceae > Caulobacter. The sequence continues at coordinate 3,770 of JBKJSF010000140.1, forward strand.
TGCGGCGACGGCTGTTTCAGGTCGGTCGGCTTCTGCGGCGCCGGCCGTGGGGCCGGATTGCGGGCGGGGGGCGGCGCGATCTTGGGGATCGGGATGTCGAATGACGGCGTCCCCGGTCCGCTCTCATCGCGGCGCGGCAGCGGCGCGCCATAGGCCGGCCTCGGGCGCGGGGCCGGTTGGCGGGGCTCGATGACGCTGCCGTCGCTGCGTGGCAGGCCCGGACGGCCGTCGCCGGCCTCGCCCGGACGGACCACGCCCTCGTTGTCATGCGAATAGTCGGCGTCGGACGGGGCGCTGGACGGATCGCGGCGCGGTGGGGACTTGGGCTTGCCGCCGGCGGGCGGGGTGGTTTCGCCGTCGGCCTTCGGCGGCAAGCCAGCCGGCGGACTTGTCGGTGGGCGGGAACCGACCCCGCGCGGGGCCAGCAGGGCGTCGAGGCGGCCGCTGGCCGGGGCGGCGATCTGGAAGACGGTCGAGCGCCTTGCGCCGCCAAGCGCGATGGCCTCGCCTGGCTGGTCGAGGACAACGGTCTCGTCGCCGAAGCGCACCTCGATGATCCCCTCGCGCAGGACGATGACCGTGGCGGTCTCCGGATCGATGTTCAGGATGGTCAGCCAGGGGCCCGCGCCGATGACGCTCAGCGCGTCGGGGCCGACGACGCCCTCGAGGACGGTGCCACGGATGCCGATGGCCGCCAGCGGGGTGTTGAAACGCACGCCGTCGGGCCGCGAGCCCTTGCCGCTGGAGGCGAAGCGGAAGGCGCCCTTGGCCACCGACACCGCCGCGCCCGGGACGCCTGCGTCGGTGTCGATGACGAACCTGTCGATGCTGATGCGGGCGTTGGGTCCGACGGTCAGGCCGGACTGGTCCTTCAGCCGGACCAGCAGGCGGCTGTCGGCTGCGGTCAAGATGTCGTCGGCGTAGCGCACCTCGCCCCGCAGGACCGCGCCGCGGAAGGAGGGGTCGGCGACGCTCTTCTGCTGGACGTCGTTGTCGATCTCGGCGTTCAGGCCGACCGTCTCGGCGGCGACGGCCGGCGGCGCGGCGGGCTTGTCGGCTTTCTGACCGCAGGCGGCGACGGCCAGCAGCAAGGCGGTAACAAGGATGGGGCGCAGGGACTTCATCGGCCATCTCCGCGGTTAGTCTGAATACGCTGAACGCCGGTCGTCCAGATCACCTTCCGCCTAAGGGAGCGTGATGTCGAGCAATCCCCACGGCTCACGCCGACAGGAGGATCTTCGACCGCAGGGCGGCTGCGCAAACATTGGGCGCCAGGCGGCCATCGGCTCGGCGACGGGCGATTGCGCTTCGCTGATGCGGCGGACCGCCGCTAGGCCTCTTCGACCATGCGCGTCCTGCTGATCGACCCCGATCCCGCCCGGGCCGCCCTCGTCGCCGAGGGCTTGGCCGGCGTCGATCCGTTGGACGTGCGGCAGTCGCCGATCTTTGACGCCGCCGAAGCGGCGACCTTCGCGCCGGACGTCATCGTCGTCGCCTGTGACAGCCCCGATCGCGACATCCTCGAGAGCCTGCGCGAGGCGTCGCTCTCCAACCCCCGGCCGGTGGTGATGTTCGCCGACCGCAGCGAGCCAGGCTTGGCCGAACAGACGGTGCGGGCCGGCGTCGCCGCCTATGTCGTCAACGGCCTGGCGCCGGACCGGGTGCGCCCGGTTCTGGAGGTGGCGATGAGCCGCTTTTCGCTGATGCAGCAGCTGCGCGGCGACCTGGCCCGCGCCAAGGCCGACCTGGAATCGCGCAAGATCGTCGAAAGGGCCAAGGGGCTGTTGATGAAGGAGCGGGGCCTGGACGAGGCGGCGGCCTACGGCCTTCTGCGTAAACTGGCGATGGACAAGGGCCGGCCCATCGGGGCGGTGGCGGCCGATTTGCTGGCCTTCGCCGGCATCCTAAAGGGGGAGGGAGCGTGACCTCTCTGACGCTGGGGTTCATTCCCCTGACCGACTGTGCGCCGCTGGTGGTCGCCGCGCACAAGGGTTTCTTCGCCGCCGAAGGGCTGGAGATCACCCTCAGCCGCGAGGCCAGCTGGGCGACGGTGCGCGACAAGGTCGCCTTCGGGACGCTGGACGGCGCTCATATGCTCGGACCCATGGTCGTGGCCGCCGCGCTCGGCTTGGCTAGCCCGGCGGTCCCGCTGATCGCCCCCATGGCGCTAAACCGGGGCGGCGGCGGCATCACCCTGTCGACCCGTCTGCTGGAGCAGGTCGCGGCCTTCGGGTCCCTGAAGGCGGCGCTGGCGGCCCGCAGCGAGCCGGCGACCTTCGCCGTGGTCTTCCCGTATTCGATCCACGCCTACGCCCTGCGCGGCTGGCTGGAGGGGCAGGGGGTCGTCCCTGACATCGACGCGCGCATTGTCGTCACCCCGCCGCCCCGCACGGCTGAGGCGTTGGCCGCCGGCCGTATCGACGGCTTCTGCGCTGGCGCGCCCTGGAACGCCGTCGCAGCCCGCCTGGGCGCCGGCCGGTTACTGGCCACGACGGCCGATCTGCATCCCGGCGCGCCTGACAAGGTGCTGGGGCTGTCGCCAGGGCTCGCCGAACGGCGTCCCGAGGCAGTGTCGGCGTTGCTGCGCGCCCTGGTCGCGGCCGGGCGCTGGGCCGACGGCGCCGCCAACCGGGCCGAGCTGATTGCCCTGCTCGCCCGTCCGGACGCCGTCGGCGCGCCGCCCGAGGCCATCGCCCACGCCCTCGATGGCGAGATCAGGTTCCAGGCCGACAAGGCCGGCGCCCTGACCGTCGCCGACCTTGGTTGGATCCTCTCGCAGATGCAGCGCTGGGGCCAGGCGCCGTCCGAATTTGATCCGGCCAAGCTCGCCGCCGTCTTCCGGCCCGACCTGCTGCAACAGGCGCTGCAACAGCCTGCCTGACGCGGCGGCGGCGCCCCAAAACCGGTCAAGGCCATGTTGCGGCGCCGCAAAATCGTGCGGAGGGCGGCAAAATGCGCATCCGTTGAGCCGCTACGCTGGCGGCGGCGGGCGAGGGCAGCTCCCCTGGCTCCAGGCCAAGGGCAACGACGTCCCGCCTGCCCAGACGACGACCGCTCGGATGCGGTCAACCGGCCCCGGCGACGCCGCCGTTCTCGCTTCCGCGCATCCGAAAGCCGTGCCCATGAACACTCGTTCCTTCCTGAGATCCGGCCACACGCCGACCCTCTTCGCCTCCTTCCTGTATTTCGACCTCAGCTTCATGGTCTGGGTCCTGCTCGGCCCGCTCGGCGTCTATATCGCCAGGGACTTTGACCTCGACCCGGCCCAGAAGGGCTTTATGGTTGCCGTGCCGGTGCTGTCGGGTGCCCTGCTTCGCCTGGTGGCGGGGGTGCTGGTCGACCGCATCGGCCCCAAGAAGACCGGCCTGATCGGCCAGCTCATCGTCATGGCCGGCCTCCTCGGCGCCTGGCTGCTGGGTATCCACAGCTATTCGCAGGTGCTGATCCTCGGCCTGCTGCTCGGCGTCGCCGGGGCCTCCTTCGCCGTCGCCCTGCCGCTGGCCTCGCGCTGGTATCCGCCGGAGCATCAGGGCCTGGCGCTCGGCATCGCCGGGGCAGGCAACTCGGGCACCGCCCTGGCCGCCCTGTTCGCCCCCGCCCTGGCCAAGATGTTCGGCTGGAGCAACGTCATCGGCCTGGCCGCCATCCCGCTGGCCGTGGCCTTCGTGGTCTATCTGATGATGGCCAAGGACGCCCCTGAACAGCCCGCCCCCAAGAAGCTGACCGAGTACCTCGACGTGCTGAAGGTGCCGGACGCCTGGTGGCTGATGCTGCTCTATTCGGTGACCTTTGGCGGCTTCGTCGGCCTGTCCTCGTCGCTGACCATCTACTTCAACGCCGAATACGGCCTGGACCCTGTGGTCGCCGGCTTCTTCACCGCCGCTTGCGTCTTCGCCGGCTCCTTCATCCGCCCGGTCGGCGGGGCCCTGGCCGACCGCATCGGCGGGGTGAAGACCCTCAGCACCGTCTATGTCCTGGCCGCCGTCGGCCTGGCCGGCGCCAGCTTCCACATGCCCAGCCCCTGGCTGGCCCTTGGCGTGCTGATGTTCGCCATGCTGGCCCTCGGCGCCGGCAACGGCGCGGTCTTCCAACTGGCCCCGCAGCGGTTCCGCAAGGAGATCGGCGTGGTCACCGGCCTGATCGGCATGACCGGCGGCCTCGGCGGCTTCTACCTGGCCGCCAGCCTCGGCATGGCCCGCAAGCTGACCGGATCCTACCAGCTCGGCTTCCTCGGCTTCGCCGCCCTGTCCCTGCTGGCCCTGGTCGCCCTGCTCGGCCTGAAGAACCACTGGCGGGCGGTCTGGCCGACCCTCCACGGCGACGCCAGCGCCGTTCCGGTCCGGCTCTAGGAGCGCAAGCGTATGTCCAAGGAAAGACTGGTTGTCGTCGGCAACGGCATGGCCGGCTGCCGGGCGGTGGAGGAGATCCTCAAGCGCGATCCCGGTCGCTACGAGATCGCCATCTTCGGGACCGAACCGCGGGTCAACTACAACCGCATCATGCTCTCGCCGGTCCTGGCCGGGGAGAAGGCCTTCGATGACATCGTCATCAACGACGAGGCCTGGTACCGCGACAACGGCATCACCCTTCACGCCGGCCGCGCGGTCACGGGCCTCGACCTCGCCCGCCGCAAACTGATGGCCGAGGGCGGGCTGGAGCTTCCCTTCGACAAGCTGATCCTGGCCACCGGCTCCGATCCCGTGCGGCTGCCGCTGCCCGGCATCGATCTTGCGGGCGTGGTCACCTTCCGCGACCTCGACGACGTCGAGGCCATGGTCGCCGCCTCCGCCAAGCCTGGCTCCAAGGCCGTGGTCATCGGCGGCGGCCTGCTCGGCCTCGAAGCCGCCTATGGCCTGGCCCGCCGGGGCATGCAGGCCACCGTCGTCCACCTGATGGACGTGCTGATGGAACGCCAGCTCGACGAGTCGGCCGGCTTCCTGCTGCGCGAGGCCCTGGCTGAGCGTGGCGTCGAGACGGTGATGGGCGCCCAGTCGCGGGAGATCGTCAGCAAGGACGGCCAGGTCGCCGGCCTGCAGCTCAAGGACGGCCGCCTGCTCGACTGCGACCTGCTGGTCATGGCCGTCGGCATCCGCCCCAACGCGGCCCTGGCCCGCGAGGCCGGGCTGGCGGTCGGGCGCGGCGTGGTCGTCGATGACGCCATGCGCACCAGCGATCCGGCCGTCTTCGCGGTCGGCGAATGCGCCGAGCACCGCGGCGAATGCTACGGCCTGGTCGCCCCCATCTGGGAGATGTGCCGGGCCCTGGCCGAGGCCATGACCGACGGCGAGGGCTTGTATGAGGGCTCTGTGCTGTCGACCCGGCTGAAGGTCTCCGGCGTCGACGTCTTCTCGGCCGGTCGCTTCGCCGGCGGCGAGGGCTGCGAGGACATCGTCTTCCGCGACGCCGCCCGCGGCGTCTACAAGCGGGTGGTCATTGAGGACGGCAAGGTCGCCGGGGCGGTGCTGTTCGGCGACGCCATCGATGGCGCCTGGTACTTCGACCTGATGCGGTCGGGCCGCGATGTCGGCGACATCCGCGAAAGCCTGATCTTCGGACAGGCGATCACTGAAGGGCTGGCCGGCCTGGACCCTAGTGCGGCCGTTGCGGCCATGGCCGATGAGCAGGAAATCTGCGGCTGCAACGGCGTCTGCAAGGGCCAGATCACGGGGGCGATCACCGCCCAGGGCTTAAGCACCCTGGACGACGTCAAGGCGGTGACCAAGGCTTCGGCCAGTTGCGGCAGCTGCACGCCGCTCGTTGAGCAGCTGTTGAAGCTGACCCTCGGCGACGGCTTCCAGGCCCAGACGGGACCCAAGCCGGTCTGCAAATGCACCCATCGCGACCACGGCGAGACCCGCCGGCGCATCGTCGCCGAGGGGCTGAAATCCCTGCCGGCCGTGTTCCAGGCCCTGGAATGGACCACCCCCGACGGCTGCGCATCCTGCCGGCCGGCCCTCAACTATTACCTGATCTGCGCCTGGCCCGGCGAATACCGCGACGACAAGCAGTCGCGCTTCATCAACGAGCGGGTCCACGCCAACATACAAAAAGATGGGAGTTACTCGGTCGTGCCCCGCATGTGGGGCGGCATGACCACCCCCGACGAGCTGCGGGCCATCGCCGACGTCGCCGACAAGTTCGCTATTCCGGCGGTCAAGGTCACCGGCGGCCAGCGCATCGACCTGCTGGGGGTGAAGAAGGACGACCTGCCGGCCGTCTGGGCCGACCTCAACGCCGCCGGCATGGTCTCCGGCCACGCATACGCCAAGGGCCTGCGCACGGTGAAGACCTGCGTCGGCACCGACTGGTGCCGGTTCGGGACCCAGGACTCCACCGGCCTCGGCATCCGGCTGGAGAAGTTCCTCTGGGGGTCGTGGACGCCGGCCAAGGTCAAGCTGGCGGTCAGCGGCTGCCCGCGCAACTGCGCCGAGGCAACCTGCAAGGACTTCGGCGTCGTCTGCGTCGACAGCGGCTACGAGATCCACATCGGCGGGGCCGCCGGCCTGCACATCCAGGGCACCCAGGTCCTGACCCGCGTCGTCACGGAAGAAGAGACGGTGTGGACCATCGCCGCCGCCATGCAGCTGTACCGCGAGGACGGCTGGTACCTGGAGCGGGTCTACAAATGGATGGCCCGCGTCGGCCTGGAGAGCATCCAGGCGGTGGTCAACGATCCGGACCAGCGCCGCGCCCTCTACGACCGCTTCGTCGTCTCCCAGCGCACCGCCCGCATCGACCCCTGGGCCGAGCGCGTGGCCGGCCGTCACTCCGACGAGTTCAACCCGCTCAGCCGCCGCATGGAGTTCGCCCCGGCATGAACGCGCACGCCGCCACCCCCGTGCTGCACTGGACCGACGTCGGGGCCGTCACCGACGTGCCCCGCCGGGGCGCCCGCCGCCTGCCCGGCCCGCTGGGCGACATCGCCGTCTTCCGCACCGGCGACAACGAGATCTTCGCCCTGATGGACGCCTGTCCGCACAAGGGCGGACCCCTCAGTCAGGGCATTATCCACGGCAGTTCGGTGACCTGCCCGCTGCACAGCTGGGTCATCGACCTGGCGACCGGCGAGCCGACCGGCGCTGACAAGGGCAAGGGCTGCACCCCGACCGTGCCCGTGGAAGTGCGCGAGGGCCGGCTGTTCATCGGCCTCTATGTGATGCCGCGCGATGGCTGATGGCGCTGGTCCCTCAGCGGTCCGGACCACCTGCCCCTACTGCGGGGTGGGCTGCGGCGTCTCGGGCTTGGCGGAGGGACGCGCGCTCTCGGTGGCCGGCGACATCGCTCACCCGGCCAACGCGGGACGGCTCTGTTCCAAGGGCGCGGCGCTCGGCGCCACGGTCGGCCTCGAGGGCCGGCTGCTCCATCCGATGATCGGTGACCGGCGCGTCCCCTGGAAACAGGCGACGAGGCTGGTTGCCAAGCGCTTCGCCGAGACCATCGCCCGCCACGGCCCCGACTCGGTGGCTTTCTATGTCTCCGGCCAACTGCTGACCGAGGACTACTACGTCGCCAACAAGCTGATGAAGGGCTTCATCGGCTCGGGCAACATCGACACCAATTCGCGGCTCTGCATGGCCTCCGCCGTCGCCGCCCACAAACAGGCCTTCGGCGCCGACCTGGTTCCCGGCTGCTACGAGGACCTCGAGCTCGCCGATCTCATCGTGTTCAGCGGCCACAACGCCGCCTGGACCCATCCGGTGCTCTACCGCCGCTTGGAGGCCGCCAGGGCCCGCGGCCAGCGCCACGTGGTCATCGACCCGCGCCGCACCGACACCGCCCAGGGCGCCGACATCCACTTGGCCATCGCCCCCCAGACCGACGTGCGCCTGTGGAACGGCCTGCTCGCCGACCTGGTCCGGCGCGGCGCCGTCGACCAGGCCTATATCGACGCCCATGTGAACGGCTGGCCCGAGCTGCTGCTGGCCCTGGCCGAGGCCGACCAGTCGCCCGCCGCCGTCGCCGCCGACTGCGGCGTCGAGCTGGCCGACCTGACCGCCTTCTTCGACCTCTTCGCCCGCACGCCCAGGACCGTCAGCCTGTTCTCCATGGGCGCCAACCAGTCGGCCCAGGGCGTCGCCAAGGGCCTGGCCATCCTCAACACCCACCTGGCCACGGGGCGCATCGGCAAGCCCGGCGCCTGTCCCTTCTCGATCACCGGCCAGCCCAACGCCATGGGCGGGCGCGAGACCGGCGGCATGGCCAACACGCTGGCCGGCCACATGGACTTCGCCCCGGCTGACCAGGGCCGCGTCGCCCGCTTCTGGGGCGCGCCGCAGACCGCCCGCGCCCCGGGCCTTAAGGCCGTCGACATGTTCGACGCCATCCACGACGGCGCCATCAAGGCCGTCTGGATCATGGCCACCAACCCGGCCGTCAGCCTGCCCAACACCGCCAAGGTGCGCGAGGCCCTGGCCCGCTGTTCCTTCGTCGTCGCCTCCGACGTGATGGCCAGCACCGACACCGTCGACCTGGCACACGTCCGCCTGCCGGCCCTGGCCTGGGGCGAGAAGGACGGCACTGTGACCAACTCCGAACGCTGCATCTCCCGCCAGCGCCCCCTGATGCCGGCCCCCGGCGAGGCCCGCGCCGACTGGCGGATCATCGCCGACGTGGCCCGCGCAATGGGCCATGCTGACGGCTTCTCCTGGACCTCGCCCGCCGCCGTGTTCCGCGAGTGGGCCCGCCTGACCGCCTACGAGAACCAGGATCGGCTGCTCAACCTGTCCGGCCTCCTCGGCCTCGACGGGGCCGGCTACGAGGCCCTTGCCCCCGTGCAGTGGCCGGTGACCGGCGCCGGCGGCACCGCCCGCCTGTTCACCGATGGCCGCTTCCAGACGCCGGACGGCCGGGCCCGTTTCCTGCCGGTGCGACCCGCGCCGCCGGCCAGCGCCGTCGACGGCGCCTACCCGCTGTCGCTCAACACCGGCCGCATCCGCGACCAGTGGCACACCATGACCCGCACCGGCCTGGCCCCCGACCTCTGCCGCCACGCCCCCGAGCCCTATGTCGACGTCCATCCGGAGGACGCCGCCGCCGCCGGCATCGCCGAGGGCGACCTGGTCCGGGTCCGAACCGTGCGTGGTGAGGCTATCGCCGTCGCCCGCCTGACCGACCGCCAACGGCGCGGCGGCCTGTTCATGCCCATGCACTGGACCGACGCCTTCGCCCCCTTTGGGCGGTCCAACGGCCTGATCGCCCCGAACATCGACCCCACCTCCGGCCAGCCGGAGTTCAAGCACACCCCGGCCCAGATGCGCCCCTACCGCGAGACCTGGCGGGGCTTCCTGCTGACCCTCGATGCGGGTGGTGTCGTCGTCCCGAAGGACATCGTCTGGCGCCGCCTGCCGCAAACCGCCTGCCAGCAGTTCGAGTTCGCCGGTCGTGGCGACGAGGCCCAGCGCGAGGCCATCCGCAAGGCGGCCGGACGCGGCGCCGTCGGCGAGTTGCTGACCTACGAAGACGCCCGGGCAGGCAGCCTTCGCCTGGCCTGGGTCGACGGCGGGCGCCTCAACCGGGTGCTGTTCCTGACCGTCTCCGGCCGCTTGCCGACCCGCGACTGGTTGGTCGACCTGTTCGAAGAGCCAGAGCTGTCGCCCACGGCCCGCACCGCCCTGCTGATCGGTCGCCCGCCCGGCCCCGTGGTCGACCCGGGGCTGATGATCTGCGCCTGTCTGAAGGTCGGTACGAGGGCCATCAACACCGCCATCACGGCCGGCGCCCGCAGCGTCGAGGCGGTCGGTACGGCCACCGGGGCCGGAACCAACTGCGGCTCCTGCCGCCCCGAACTCGCCCGCATGATCCAGACGCTCGCGCCGGCCGGCGCACCGGAGGAGACCGCCCATGCCGCATGATCCGGAACTCGGCCGCCTCCTGCTGGTCGGAGCCGGCCCCGGCCCCGCCGACCTGATGACCGTTCGCGCCCAGCGGGCCGTCCAAGGGGCCCAGGCCCTGCTCTACGACGCCCTGGTCAGCGACGAGGTCCTCAGTCTCGCCCCCACCGCCTGCCTGCGCATCCAGACCGGCAAGCGCTCCGGCCGCACCAGCATGGACCAGTCGACCATCAACCGCCTGATGCTGCGCCTGGCTCGCCGGGGCCTGACCGTGGTCCGCCTCAAGGGCGGCGATCCGTCGGTGTTCGGCCGGGTAGGGGAGGAGGTCGCCTTCCTGCGCGGCCATGGCGTCGAAACCGAGATCGTCCCCGGCGTCACCGCCGCCTGCGCTGCCGCCGCCCAGTTCGACATCCCCCTGACCCACCGGGGCTTGGCCCGCCGCGTGGTCTTCGCCACCGCCCGCACCGAGGGCGGCGCCCTGGCCGCCACCGAATGGCGCGGCGTCGCCGACGGCGAGACCACGCTTGCCCTCTACATGGCCCGCGACAGCGCCGCCGCGCTTGCCCAGCGCCTGATCGCCGAGGGCATGGCCGCCACCACCCCCGCCGCCGCCATCGAAAACGCCGGCGCCCCCACCGCCCGCATCCGCCGCGCGACCCTGGAAACCCTGCCGGCCGTCCTGGCCAGCGAAGGCTTCGACGGCCCGGTGGTCTTGCTGATAGGCGAGGTCGCAGCGCTCGCCCAGACGGGGACGGTGAGGCGTGAAGCGCCGAACGGGGATGTGCTGGGGCGGCGGGTCGGCTGATGGGCGGGCTTCGTTTCAGGACGGCGACGGGCTATCCTGCCGACTGACCTGGCCGCGCCGGGCGTCGTATTGGGCGGCTTCGGGACTTAAGCCCGGACGGAGACGCCCCCGTGACCAACGAGACCTTCTACCACGACGGCAACCGCGCCCTGCAGGACCAGTTCGAGAGCCGGGCCATCGCTGATCGCCTGGAGCAGTTGAAGCGCACCGCGTTCACCGAGGACGACAAGGCCTTCATCGAGAGCGCGATCTACTTCTTCCTGGCAACCGCCGACGACGAGGGCCAGCCGGACTGCTCGTTCAAGGGCGGCCCGCCAGGCTTCGTGCGGGTCACCGGCCCCTCGGAACTGGCCTTCCCTGACTACGACGGCAACGGCATGTTCAAGAGCCTCGGCAATGTCACCGTCAATCCGCATGTGGCCCTGCTGTTCATCGCCCTGCACGGCCCGCCGCGCCGGCTGCGGGTCAACGGGACCGCCCGCATCGACCGCGAAGACCCGCTGATGGCCAGCATGGTCGGCGCACAGCTGATGATCCGCGTCGAGGCCCACGCCATCTTCCCCAACTGCCCCCGCTACATCCCTTCGCTGGAGCTCGCCGAACCGTCGATCTACACGCCCATGCCCGGCGTCGATCCGGTCGAGCCGGCGTGGAAGAGCTTCGAAATCTTCAAGGACGACGTCCACCCGCGCCAGGCGACCTGGAAGGGCTGAGTTAGGCGACGGTCTGGCGGCCCCGGAGGGACTCGAACCCCCGACCTTGGCTTTAGGAAAGCCCTGCTCTATCCGGCTGAGCTACGGGGCCGCACCAGGGGCCCTGATAGCCTTCAAGCCGCCCCGCTCACAACCCCGCTTGCGCGGGCCGGTGCGACCGAACATCGCAACGACGGTTTTGAGGGATGTGTCACCGGTTTCTTAAGCGCTTTCGACGACCTTGGCCGGAAACGCGAAAATGCTGAGACCCGGTGATGGCCAAGCGAATTCTGATTATCGACGACGATCCGCTGCTGCGGGAGTTGGCGGTCGAGCTGTTATCCGACGCCGGCCACGACTGCGCCGTCGCCGAGGACGGTCGGCAGGGCCTGGCCGTCCTGCAGACCCGGCCGGTCGATCTGGTGCTGCTGGACATGATCATGCCGGTGATGGACGGGGTCGAGACCCTCGGTCAGCTCAAGGCCCATTGGCCGGACCTGCCGGTGGTGGTGATGACGGCGGGCGCGCGAAACATGGGCATTCAGAGCCTGTTGCGGCTCGCCGCCAACCTGGGGGCCGACGAGGTGTTGCAGAAGCCGCTGAAAGGGGAGACCCTTCTGCCGCTGGCGAAGCGCCTGCTCGGTCTCGGGTCGAAAGCCGCCTGAGGCTCAAGCAGCTCTAACCCTAGCGATTTCAAGGTGTTGCGTGCACCCGGGCTTTAGGTCTAGACATATTCAAGGGCCCGACCGGCTTCCAGAGGCGGCCCGCCCGGTTGGCGTCACCGGCAGACCACATTCCGACCAACCAACGGCAAGGCCCGGACCAAAGCTCCAGGCTACATTCTCGCACGCTCGATCACCCCAAATAGACAGAATTTTCTGGATACTTGACGACGGAAGCGGCTCGCCGGCCCTGCACGCGGTATAATGTTGGTCCGCTTCGATAAGCGGCCTGATCGGCTTCGCCCAGCCTTCGCATCCGCCAGAGCCTGCTCTATCGTGACCTCTTGAAAACGCCCGGGGAGAGGCCATGCGCTATCTGCGCCTGCTGTACGTCCAGGTCCTGCTGGCCATCGCCGCGGGTATTGCGCTGGGCGCCCTTTGGCCCGGCCTGGGGACCGAGCTAAAGCCGTTGGCCGACGGCTTCATCAAGCTGATCAAGCTGGTCATCGCCCCGGTCATATTCTGCACCGTGGCGGCCGGCATCGGCCACATGAGTGACATGGCCAGGTTCGGCCGGGTCGGGGCGCGGACCCTGCTCTATTTTCTGGTCGTCTCCAGCTTCGCCCTGCTGGTCGGCCTGGCTGTCGGACTCATCGTGCAGCCCGGCGTCGGCATGAATATCGACCCGGCGGCCATCGACCCGGCCAGCAAGGCCGCCAAGGCCGTCGCCGGCTATGCGGACAAGGCCGCCCACGCGCCCGGCCTGGCCGAATATCTGCTGCATTTGATCCCCAATAGTTTCATCGGCGCCTTCACCGAGGGCGCCATCCTGCCGGTGCTGCTGATCGCCATCCTGACCGGCTTCGCCTGCGCGCGGCTGGGTGAGTTTGGAGACAAGGTCAGCCATGTTCTCGAGGACATCGCCAAGGTGTTCTTCTCGATCATCCACATCGTCGTGCGCTTCGCCCCGATCGGCGCCTTCGGGGCAATGGCCTACACCATCGGCGAGCATGGCCTCGGCAGCCTGGTGCAGTTGGGCAAGCTGATCCTGACCTTCTACGCCACCTCCCTGCTGTTCGTGCTGTTGGTGCTGGGGGCCATCGCCGCCTGGGCCGGGTTCTCGATCTTCAAGTTCCTGCGCTACATCCGCGAGGAGCTGCTGATCGTGCTGGGGACCAGCAGTTCGGAATCGGTGCTGCCGCAGATCATGGAAAAGCTGCAGCGGCTCGGGGCTTCCAAGTCGGTGACCGGCCTGGTCATCCCGACTGGCTACAGCTTCAACCTCGACGGCACCAACATCTACATGACCCTGGCCATCCTGTTCCTGGCCCAAGCGACCAATACCCACCTGGACGGCTGGCAGATCGCCACCCTGCTCGGCGTCGCCATGCTGACCTCCAAGGGGGCCAGCGGGGTGACCGGGGCGGGCTTCATCGCCCTGGCCGCCACCATCTCCGAGGTCCACACCATCCCCGCCATCGCCCTGGCCGCCATCGTTGGCATCGACCGCTTCATGAGCGAGTGCCGGGCCCTGACCAACCTGGTCGGCAACGGCGTCGCCACCCTGGTCATTGCCCGATGGGAGGGCGATCTCGACCTCGCCCACCTGCGGGCCGAGCTGGATCGCGGGCCCATCCTGGCCGTCGAAGAACCCCTGCTGGAGCCGGCCCCTTGATCCGACTGCTTGCTGTCTTCGCCACCGCTCTCCTGTCGGCCCCCATCCTGGCGAGCTGCGGCGACGCGGCACGGCTGGACGCCTTGGCGACCCAAGGCAAGGCCCGGGTGGTCGAGGTGGTCACCGGCGACATGGTCCGCCTGTCCGACGGTAGCGACGTCAAGCTGGCCGGGATCACCGCCCCGCGGCTGGACGCCCCCTATGGCGAGGCCTCGCGCGAGCGGCTGGCCAGGATGGTGCTGGGCCATGACGTCGAGCTCCTGTCAGCTGGCGCCGCCCGCGATCCGTTCGGCCGCAAGGTGGCCCAGCTGCGGCTCGCCAAGGGCCGGCGCTGGGTGCAGGGCCGGATGCTGCGCGAGGGGGCGGTGCGGGTCCGCACCTTTCCGGAAAGCCGGGCGTTGGCAAAGGAGATGCTCCGTCGCGAGGGCGAGGCGCGCAACGCCAGGCGCGGCCTTTGGGCCCTGCCCAGCTACCGGGTGCTGATCGCCGGCGAGGCGGCGGCGGCCCCGCCGGGCTACACCCTGATCGAAGCCCAGATCGGCCAGGTGCGGACGGGGACCGACGCCCGTATCCTCGAACTGGGCCACGGCCTTTCAGCCGTGATACCGGCCCGGGCGATCCAGGACTTTGACAGCGCCGGCCGCTCGCCGGCTTCGCTGGAGGGGCGGCTGGTGCGGCTTCGCGGCTATGTGCGGGACGGGCAGCTTAGGCTCGATCACCCCGAGGGGCTCGAGATACTCAATCCCCAGTAGTCACCCGACCAGGCCGGCAAGGGCGGCGGGGCTGAATTCGGCCTGCAAGGAGAGGCGCAGCTTTTCGAGGGCGCCCTGTTCGACCTGACGCACCCGCTCCTTGGAGACGCCCAGCTCCTCGCCGAGCGATTCGAGCGTACGCGGCTCATCGGTCAGCCTCCGAGCCCGGACGATGATCAACTCTCGCGGCGACAGTACGGTCAGGGCCTTGGCCACGGCTCCGGCCCGGGCCTCGCCGTCCAGCGTCTCGCTGGCCGCCGCTTCCGGATCGGGGCGTTCGTCGGGCAGGAAGTCCTGGTAGGCGTCATCGGCGCCGGCCGCGACCGGGGCGTTCAGCGAGCGATCGGAGGCCGACAGGCGCGACGCCATAGCCTCGACATCCTCTTCCTCGACGCCCAGTTCGATGGCGATGGCCGCCCGCGCCTCGGCCGTCAGCCGGCCCTCCATGTCGCCGAGGCGAGCCCGTAGCCGGCGCAGGTTGAAGAACAGGCTCTTGCCGGCCGCCGTGGTGCCGGTGCGAACGATCGACCAGTTGCGCAGCACATAGTCCTGCATCGCCGCCCGCACCCACCAGCCGGCATAGGTGGAAAAACGCACGGCCCGGTCCGGCTCGAAGCGTGCGGCCGCCTGCATGAGGCCCACACTGCCCTCCTGGATCAGATCGCCGAGCGGCAGGCCATAGGCCTTGAACCGTCCGGCCATGGCGATGACCAGCCGCATGTAGGCGCCCGTCAGCTCATGCAGGGCCGCCTCGTCCTGGGCCTCCCGCCAGCGGATCGCCAGCTGACGCTCGTGATCGGCCTCCAGCATGGGCACGCGCATGGCCCGCCGGATATACCGTCGCTCCGCTGTCTCCGCCGTGCCTGCCTCTCTCGCCATAGGGCGAGATACGGGCGGCGGCGGAGGGTGGATCACATGCCGCGAAATTATTCGAGGGGATTGCTCGACCAATCCTCCCGACCGTAACGGATGCGGAGGATCAGGATGCCCCCTTCCTCGATACGATAGACAATGACGTGTGCGCCGTAGCGGTGCACCCGAACAGGCGGCCGATGCTCCCTTCGCTCGCGGGCCAGCTTGGGAAACTGTGCGAGCGTTTCAAATGTCGCGGTCATCCCGGCCGCATAGTGCTCGGCTTGATTGGGGCCAAACTGTTCATGGCCCTGCAAATACATCTGGACGAAATCTTCGTCCGCCGGGCGACTGAGCCTATAGCGTCTTGCCACGCGCCGCTCTCTCTCGGGCATCGGCGAGAATTTCCGGCATTGTCCGCTCGCTGACTCCGCTCTCCAAAGCCTCGGCGACCAGCAATTCCATGGCCGCGATTTTCCGAGCGCGCTCCTGATCTTGCCGGATCAGATCCCGCACGTAGTCGCTCGAATTGCTGTAGCGGCCGTCGTCGGCCTGGCGCTCGACCCACGCCTTCATGGCGCCGGGCAGAGAAACATTCATCGTCGCCATCGTAATCTCCAATGTCCAATGGCAAAGTTTGTCATGAATGTGGGACGATGTCACCCAACAGAACCAACACAAAAAAACGCCCGGCCTTTCGACCGGGCGTTCAATCTGTCTTCCGAAGAAGAACCGCCTAGGCGGCCTTCTGCAGCGACTTGGTCAGCAGGTTCACCGCTGCGTCGCGGTCGATGCGCTCGACGGCGGCGACTTCCCGGGCCATGCGGTCCAGGGCCGATTCGTACAGCTGGCGCTCGGAGTAGGACTGCTCCGGCTGGTTCTCGGCGCGGTGCAGGTCGCGGACCACCTCGGCGATCGACCCCAGGTCGCCCGAGTTGATCTTGGCTTCATACTCCTGGGCGCGGCGCGACCACATGGTGCGCTTCACCCGGGCGCGGCCCTTCAGGGTAATCAAAGCCTTGCTCATCACGCCTTCCTCGGCCAGCGAACGCAGGCCCGAGGTGGCCGCCTTCTTGGTCGGGACGCGCAGGGTCATCTTCTCGTGGTCGAAGGTGATTACATAGACTTCCAGCGCCATGCCGGCGATTTCCTGGGTCTCGACCGCCTGGACCGTGCCCACGCCATGGGCGGGATAGACAACGTGGTCGCCCACGGAAAACGCCAGCTTGCTCATTAGTCTTCCTTCTCCATCGCCGTCCGCGGAACTCGCGGACCACCGCTCCCACTTCCTCTTGATCACGACGCGAAAAAGCCCCAGGCGTCGGAGGGACGCGGGCTTGTCGTTCATGTTCAAAAGTCTTCTAGGACACCCTTCGCCTTCGTCCGGGCGCGCCGTCGGGAGCGGCTGTTCTTGAACCGAGGCGCGGGGGCGAAATGCCTCCGCGTCGAGGGTGTAATAGCACAAAATTCAGTCGAATGAAAGGTTTGCGACAGTCAGGCTCCATCAACCAGGGCCGTGGCCGAGTCCCCCCGGTTTGGGGGATGGCGCCAGGATAGGCTCGTCTATGCTGAGGCTCTGCTTCGGAGGTTCCATGCGACCATTCGTCCTCGCCGCCGTCTGCGCCGGCCTTTCAACCGCCGCCGCCGCCCAACCGGCGCCGGCCAAGCCGCCGCCCATCGAGGTACGGGCGATGAGCAGCTTTGTTCAGGTCTGTGCCGACTACGTCGATGGCAAGCCGACGGCGGGGCTGATCGATACGCTGAAGCGGCAAGGGTTCACGCCCGACCCGATCGCGCAGGCCAGTGACAAGAACGGCTACGTCTTCATCTACGCCATCGACCGGACCATCTGGCCGGTCAACGCCGTCCAGATCGAGTTTGGCCCCGCCAAGGACTCCGGCCGGCGCTTCTGCCGGGTGAAGGTCACCAACGGCGACGCCGACGGCGCCAGCCTGATCAGGGGCTTCATGCGCTGGTCGTCGACGGCCAATCCGCCCTTCACGGTGACCACGCCCCGCTTCGTCAAGGAAGAGGAATACGGCGAGAAGGCCTGGGTGACCGGGCTCAGCCGGGCTGGACGCCATCTGTGGATTACCGAACGGGCGCAGCCCAAGAACCGCTACGATGCGTTCCTGTTTCGCGACATCTTCGAGATCGTCCTGATCGAGGCCGAGTAAGCGCCCGTCAGCTGCCCTTGCCGGGCTTTTCGCTGAAGTATTTGTCGAACTTGCCCTCTTCGCGCTCGAAGGCTTCGGCGTCGGCCGGCGGCACGCCCTTGAGGGTGATGTTCGGCCAGATCTTGGCGTAGTCGGTGTTGACCTTCAGCCACTTGCTGTCCGGGTCGTCCTCGGTATCGGGCTTGATGGCGTCGACCGGGCATTCCGGCTCGCAAACACCGCAGTCGATGCATTCGTCCGGGGCGATGACGAGGAAATTCTCGCCCTCGTAGAAGCAGTCGACCGGGCACACCTCGACGCAGTCCATGAACTTACATTTCACGCAGGCGTCGGTGACGATGTAGGTCATGGGGCGAAAACGGGGGCGATCAGCTGGCGGAAGGGGGAGGGCAGCGCAAATGACCCCGTCGGCCAACACTGTCAACCGGCGGGCGGTTGCGACAGTCGGTAAAGCCCGCGCGCTTCCTCCGCCGGACCGCGTCGTTCGCCCAGGCCCTCGACAGTCAGGTCGACCAACCGCCCGCCGAGGGCGAACACCAGCCCATCGCCGACGTGGACACAGCGCCCGGGCTTGTCCAGCCGGGTCTGGGCCCCGTGGTGGGTCAGCCGCACCGTTCCGCGTTCGACCATGGCGGCGGCCTGCGCACGGGTCCGGGCGAACCGCGCGCGCCACAGCCAGACATCGATGCGGCAGTCCGTCCCGCTCATCCGCCGCCTGTTACGGGTGCGCGCTTGCGACGCGGGCGTTTGCGTTTCGTGCGAACCGGGGCAGGCACCGCGGTCAGCGCAGACAGGGCAGCGAACGGCGAGTCCCGGACGGTGCGCGTGTCCTCCGTGTCCGGCTTCTGCGCGCGTGAGGCCTTCAGGGCCGCGGTCAGGCTCTTCGCCTCGTCCAGCGACAGGCCCAGCGCCGACAGGTCGGCCTCGGTCAGCACGCCCTTGCCGACGGCCTGACGTTCGCTCATCGACTCCAGCATCTCGACCCCGGCGGCGACCCTGCCGACCGCGCGCAGGCCGAAGGCCGACAGCAGGCGCGGCGACGGCGGTGCCTCCGGCAGGGCGGTCAGGGTCGCCACTCCCGGACGGAACGCCTCTGCGGCGACAAAGGCCTGGGCCAGGGTCCTGGCCCGCGGCTTCAACACGCCGGGCAGCCAGACCGAATGGGTGCCCATGCGCACGGCAAAGGTCCTCAGCGTGCGCCGCTCCGCCTGGCTGAGTGCCGCCAGATCGCGCGCAACCTCGCGCCGGTCGATCACACCGCCGGCCTCGATCAGGCGGAAGGCCAGGCCACGCGGCAAACCCTTCAGTGTCCCGCTCTCGACCGCCGCCTTCAGCCGCGCCAGCGGTTTCAGCGCCCGTCCGGCCTCGGCCGCCAGCCAGGCCTCGAGCCGCCGCTGTGCCCGCTCGCGCGCCGCTGTCGGCCCCAGTTCGCCCAGCAGCCGGAGCCGCGGCGCGAACCAGTCGCCGCCCGTGACCTGTGCCGCAGCCACGCCATGCCACAGCACCGCCCCGTCGGGTGTTACGGCGAAGGCCGCGTCCTCGTCAGCGGCCAGCCGGCCCAGCCGTCGCGCGATCTCGGGCGTCACCGCCTGCCGTGCCGCATGGCGCAGGGCCCGGTCCTCAAGGGCGTTCGAGCCCTTGTCGATCTGGAACTCCACCCCGGTCAGCCGTCCGACCGCATGGCCCTCGACCACGACGGCACCGTCGGCCTCGACGTCGGCGACCACGTCCTCGGTCACGTTCAGGGCGCGCATCAGCGCGGTGGTGCGCCGATCCACAAACCGGGCCGTCAATCGTTCGTGCAGCACGTCCGACAGCCGCTCCTCCAGCGCCTTGGTCTGGTCCCTCCAGCCCTGCGCCTGATCCAGCCAGTCCGGCCGGTTGGCAATGTAGGACAGGGTCCGCACCCCGCTCAGCCGCGCCGACAACTGGTCGATTTGACCATCATCGCGGTCCAGCTCGGCGAAGCGCGGCGCGACCCAGTCGTCTGTCAGCCGTCCACGTTTG
>JBKJSF010000173.1:0-20604 GCA_046595895.1 Caulobacter sp.
TCGGCCAGGTCGGCGTCCAACCCCAGGGCCGTCGCCAGCGAGCGGGCCACCTGCGCCACCTCCAGGGAGTGGGTCAGGCGGGTGCGGTAGTGGTCGCCTTCGTGGGCGACGAAGACCTGGGTCTTTTCCTTCAGGCGGCGGAAGGCGGTGGAATGGATAATCCGGTCGCGGTCGCGGGCAAACGGGTTCCGGGTGCGGCTCTCGGCCTCCGGAAACAGCCGCCCGCGCGACGCCTTGGGGACTTCCGAGTAGGGCGAGCGGAAGACGGTGTAGCTGCCGGTCATCTCATGCCTTCGAGCGTGCGCCCCTTTCCAGCGGGCGCGGGGTTGCACATATAGGGGCAGAAGGAAGTTTTCCACAGCATGACCGCCACCCCCATCACCCTCCCCGTCACCTTGAGCGAATCCGCCGCCGCCCGCATCCGCGCCATCGGCGCGGCCGAAGGCCGGACGCTGATGCTGCGCGTGGCCGTGGACGGCGGCGGCTGCTCGGGCTTCCAGTATCGCTTCGAGCTGGTCGACACGGTCGAGGCCGACGACCTGCGCATCGAACGGGCCGGGGCCGTGGCCCTGATCGACGACATCTCGCTGGGCCTGCTGAAGGGCTCCGAGATCGACTTCGTCGACGAACTGGCCGGCGCCGAGTTCCGGGTGCGCAACCCCAACGCCAAGTCCAGCTGCGGCTGCGGGGTGAGCTTCTCGCTCTAATCGTCCTTCGGCGGGCCCAAGGCTTGGCGGAGGAAGAATTGAATTTAGGGTCTTCGCTAATTAAATCTTGCAATTAGCACATTTCCTAATTAGCTTCTTCCCTATGAACACCCTGTTCAAAGCCCTGTCGCACCCGGCCCGTCGCCAGATCATCGAGATGCTGCGCGCCGGCCCCAAGTCCTCTGGCGACATCGCCGGCGCATTCGACATGGCCTGGCCGACCATTACCGGCCACCTGACCTCCCTGCGCGAGGCCGGGCTCGTCGAGTCCGAGCGCGACGGGGCCTCGATCATCTACCGACTGAACATTTCCGCCGTCGAGGAGGCCCTGGCCTTCCTCATGGACCTCATGAAGACCGGCGATGGACCGGTCGCCCCGCCTAAGGAAGCGCCACAATGACCTTCAAGCTCACCCGCATGGAAACCGCCGCAGGCGCCGTCGTCCTGGCCCAAATGGCCCTGGCCGCCTTCACGGCCACACAAGGAACCACCGGCCCGGTGGCGATGCACTTCGACTTTGCCGGCAATGTCGACCGCTGGGGCGACCGTTCTGAGGCGGCTCTGGTCATCCTGGCAGTCGCGGTCATCAATGGCGGCACAGCCGCCGCAATGGCCTATGGCATCCGGTCGGGAAGGCCGGACGCGGCCCGCGGACGCGGCCTGAATATCGGAATCTTCATCGGTCTTGCAGTCACCGCGGCCGTTGCGATGCTGCCGGCCATTGTGGCCTGGCCGGGGTTTGACGCCGCCAGCGGCGGGCGGTTGGGCGCCGCGCTCCTCTGCCTTGCGCTGGGCCTGGCGGGAGCCTTGCTCGGCAAGGTTCCGCCCAACGCCTTGGTCGGGGTGCGCACTCCCTGGAGCCTGAACAGCCGCCTGGCCTGGGACCATTCCAACCGCACGGCCGGCAGGCTATTCTTCTGGGGCGGGCTGATCGGCCTGCCCATCACCCTCCTGGTGCCTCAGCAGATCGCCATGGGCGGCGTCATCGCCGCCGTCCTGCTGATCGGCTTCTACGTGGTGTTCGAGAGCTGGCGGGTCTGGCGCACCGACCCCGACCGCCACACCGTCTGATCAGCCTTCCTTTTCAAGGACAAAGACCATGAAACACTTCCTCCTGGCGGCGGCCATCGCCCTCCCCTGTGCCGCTCAGGCCGCGACGCCGACCTCCGCCGAAGTGGAAATCGCCGGCCCGCTGAAGGGCACGTTGCTCAAGCCCGTCGGCGTCAAGCGTCCGCCTGTCGTCGTCATACTCGCCGGCTCCGGCCCGACCGACCGCGACGGCAACAACCCGATGGGGGTGAAGGGGGCCAGCTACCGCCTCCTGGCCGAGGGTCTCGCGGCGCAGGGAATCGCCTCCGTGCGGGTCGACAAACGCGGCCAGTTCGCCAGCGGAGCCGCCTCCGCCAACCCCAACACGGTCTTCGTCGACCAGCTCGCTGTCGATGCCCTGGCCTGGGCCGACAAGGCCCGGGCGGAGATCGGCGCGCCATGCGCCTGGCTGGCCGGTCACAGCGAGGGTGTGCTCGTCGCCCTGCTCGCCTCAAGGACGCCCTCGGGGATCTGCGGCCTGATCCTGATGTCGGGGTCCGGCCGTCCACTCGGCGTGGTGCTGCGCGAACAGCTGAACGCCAACCCGGCCAACGCCCCGCTGCTGCCGCCGGCTATGGCGGCGATCACCGAACTGGAGGCGGGCCGTCACGTCGATCCGGCAGCCCTGCCCGGGCCCCTGCTGCCCCTGTTCCACCCGGCCGTGCAGGACTTCCTGATCAACCAGCTCGCCAAGGACCCGGCGCAGCTGGTTGCCGCCTATCAAGGCGCGGTGCTGATCGTTCAGGGCTCCACCGACCTGCAGACCGCCGTCCAGGACGCCCAGGCCCTTAAACGCGCCCAGCCCGAAGCCAAACTGGTGGTTCTGGAAGGCGTCAATCACCTGCTCAAGGACGCCCCGGCCGACCGCGCCGCCAATTTCGCGACCTACGGCAACCAGGACCTGCCGCTCAACTCAGCGGTCGTCCCGACGATCGCCGGATTCATCAGGGCTCACCCCGGCACGAACTGAAGCGCCACCGCCATCGCCGTCAGCCACACGGCCGGCACGGCGATGGCGATCCAGGCATGGCGTTCCTGATCCCGCTTCCAGGTCACCCAAGCGACGAACGGCGCGACGATACAGGCGATCCAGAAGGCGACCATCAGCAGGAAGGCGATCCAGGCCATCGGGTTCAGCAGGTTGGGGCGGTGATCGAAGACCAGGGGCGAAAACAGCGCCCCGACCGCCCCGAACGGCAACAGCGCCAGCCACCCAGCCGTCAGCAGCCCGAGCAGAAACGCCCGCTGCGACTTTTCCCGTCGATCTCGCCCCTTGAGCCCCTCGGTCATGGGCCCTAGCCTTTCAGCCCCGCACCGGAGCCGTCAATGCGTATCGCCACCTGGAATGTGAACTCGGTCAACGCTCGCCTGCCAACTGTATTGAAGTGGTTCGAAACCGCGCAGCCCGACGTCGCCTGCCTGCAGGAAATCAAGTGCATCGACGAGAAGTTCCCGAGGGAGGACTTCGAACGCCTCGGCTACAACGTCGAGGTCCATGGCCAGAAGACCTACAACGGGGTGGCCATGCTCTCGAAGACGCCGTTCGAGGACGTCCGCAAGGGCCTGCCCGAGGTCATCGGCCTGACCGGTGAGGCCGATGACCATGCCCGCTACATCGAGGCGGTCGTCTCCGGCCCGACGCCGGTGCGGGTGGTCGGCATCTACCTGCCCAACGGCAATCCGGTGGGCACCGAGAAGTTCGACTACAAGCTGCGCTGGATGAAGGCCCTGCATATCCACGCCAAAAAACTGCTGGAACTGGAGGAGCCGCTGGTCATCTGCGGTGACTACAACGTCATCCCCGAGCCCGGCGACGCCGACAAGCCGGAGGGCTGGCTGGGCGACGCCCTCTTCCAGCCGGAGAGCCGCGGCGCCTTCCGGTCCTTGAAGAACCTCGGCTTCACCGACGCCTACATGCAGCTTGATGGCCGGGATGGCGGCTACACCTTCTGGGACTACCAGGCCGGCGCCTGGCAGCGGAACCATGGCATCCGCATCGACCATCATCTGCTCAGCCCAAAGGCAGCCGATCGCCTGCGGGCGCTGGATATCCACCGCGAGGTCCGCGACTGGGAAAAGCCTTCGGACCATGTGCCGGTGGTGGCAACCCTGGCCGTGTGACCACCAGAGAAGGGGGCGCGCACGAAAAAGGGGCGGCCCGTGTGGGCCGCCCCTGTCTCAGTTCAGGCCTTGGATTAGGTCCGGGCCTTGTAACGCAGCTCCTGGGTCAGCAGGTCCAGACGGTAGTTCAGGTTCCGGACTTCAGCGCGGCTCAGGTCGCGGTTGTGGCGCTTGTAGCCCCGCTCCATTTGCTCGATGTTCCGCAGCTTGAAGAAGAAGTTGCGGGCTTCACCGGGGCTGATGGCGCGACGGCGGGCGGCGTTGTCGATACGCTGGGCCAGTTGGGCCTGACGTTCGTCGATGCGGCGAGCCTGAGCCCACTCACGGCGCGAACCGTCGTTCCAGCGGTAGGTTTGGTACTCGCGGCTGTCGTAACGGCCATATTGGTTGCCACGGTCGTCGCGGTCATAGCGGTCGCCACGGTCATAGCGGTCGTCGCGGTCGTCGTCGCGAACGGCAATACTGCGCTCATAAAGCTCTCGGTCGTGGTGATCGACGCGGCCATCACGGTTGTAGTCACGGTGGTGGTCAAAGCCACTGCGGTCGCCACGGTCGTACGACTGGGCAGCGGCCGGCATGGCGACGGCGAGGGCGGCGGTCGCAGCAACGGTCAGTAGAATCTTCTTCAACATGGTCTTGCTCCTTCAGGTCTGGTCCACCCGAGTTGGGATGAACAGCTTGAGGAGGTTTTAGTTGCCCGGTCCTGACAGGGACCTGAGCCTGTCGTTATCTTCGGTTCATACTCGTGACAGCACCGCGCCTGCCCGTCCCGAGAGCGAGCGCCAGGCGTCAGATCGGCATCCGCATGATTTCCTGATAGGCGCTGATCACCTGGTCGCGCACGGCCATCACCGTTTCCAGGCTGGCCTCGGCCGAGCTGATGGCGGTGACCACGTCGATCAGCTGGCCCTTGCCCTGCACATGGGCCGCCATGTGGCTTTCGGCGGCCTTGGAGCTCTGAACGGCGTCGCCCATGACGTTCTTGAGCAGGTCCTGAAAGCTGGCCCCGCCCACGGCGCCGGCCGGCGATCCGGGAATGCCCCCCGAGCCTTGGGTGGCGGCGTAGGCCTTGGCGGCGGCGAGTGCGGTGATCATCGCTTAGGCCCTACTTCCTGAGGAGTTCGAGGGTGCGCATTTCCATCGAGCGCGCCGTCTCGATGACGTTCAGATTGGCTTCGTAGGCACGCTGCGCCTCGCGCAGGTCGAGCGCCTCGATCAGGGAGTCGACGTTGGGCATCTTCAAGTAGCCCTGGGCGTTGGCGGCCGGATGGCTGGGGTCGTAGACGGTTCTGAAGTCCTTCTGGTCGAGCTCGACCTTGGCCAGCCGCACCCCCTGGCCACCGCCGACCATCTCCGGCTTGAACACCGAGATCTGCCGCCGGTAGGGATCGCCGTCGGCGGTGCGCGACGTCGAGTTGGCGTTGGCCAGGTTCTCGGCAATGACCCGCATCCGCGCCTGCTGGGCGCGCAGGCCCGAGGCGGCGATGCGCATGGTGGAATTGGAGGTGGTCGGAATCTCGGCCATCTATGGTGCTCCTATCGCCCCGGCGGGCGGGCGGCCATGCGCAGCAGGGCCATGGATTTCTGGTAGAAGCCGATGGCCGCGTCATACTGCATGCGGGTCTCGGTCATCTTCATCATCTGGTCCTCGAGCACCACGGCGTTGCCGTCGATGGTGGTCTCGGTGTCGGCGGCCTGCATGGCTTTGCCGTAGACCTGATCGTTGCTCGTCCGGCGCGGGCTCCCGGTCATGTGGCCGGCCCGCGTCACCGCCGGCGCCATCGCCCCAAGCTGTCCGCCGGCGCCAGCCCCGCCCGCGCCCTTCATATGGGCGTCGAAGCTGTAGGCCTTGAGGTCCCTCGCCACGAAGTCGGGGGTGTTGGCGTTGGCGATATTCTCGGCGATGACGTTCTGCCGTTCGGACAGGTAGCCCAACCGGTTGCGCAGCATCGAGAACAGCGGGATGTCCGTGATGTTCATGGGACATCATGGTGAACAAACAGGGTTAATCCGGCCTTAAGTTTTGCCGGGCATCTGATGGTCGTTTCCTTCAAGGTCCCGCGCGCGCTTCATGGACATCGTCCAAATCCTGCAGGCCATCTTTGCCCTGGCCGTGACGCTGGGCCTCATCGGCCTGACGGCCGTGGGTCTGCGCCGCTTTGGGCCCGACGTCATCGCCCGCTTCCAGGGCTCCGAGACCAGGGACCGCCGGCTGAGGTTGGTCGAGACCCTGGTCATCGACCCGACCCGCCGCCTGGTGCTGGTCCGGCTCGACAACGAGGAGCGCCTGATCCTGCTGGGCGAAGGCCGCATGCTCGAAACCCTCAAGGCCCGCCCGGCGACGCCTCGAAAGACCACGACCGTGGAGAAGACCTGATGGCCAGGCTCCATAAGCCCGCCGCCCTGCGGAACCCCTGGCATCTGAAGCGCCAGCTGGGCCTGGCCCTGCTGCTGGGTATTGCTCTCGGCCTGCCCGGCGTCGCCGCGGCCCAGGCGGTGAACATCGACCTTGGCACCGGCGCCGGCCTGACCGAGCGGGTGGTGCAGTTGGTCGGCCTCTTGACCGTGCTGTCGCTGGCCCCGTCGATCGTCATCATGACCACCAGCTTCGTGCGCATCGTCGTGGTGCTGGGCCTGCTGCGAACCGCGCTCGGCCTGCAGCAGAGTCCCCCCAACGCTGTGCTGGTCAGCCTTGCCCTGTTTCTCACCGCCATCGTCATGGCCCCGACCTTCCAGAAATCCTATGACGAGGGCATTCGCCCCCTGCTCGACCAGCAGGTCGAGATGCCGCAGGCCTTCGACGCGGCCTCGGCCCCGGTAAAAACCTTCATGCTCAGCCAGGTCGATCGCGACGACCTGGCCCTGTTCATCCGCCTCTCGAAGATCCAGCGCCCGGCCAACATCCAGGAAACCCCGCTGCGGGTGGTGACGCCGGCCTTCATGATCAGCGAGCTGAAGCGCGCCTTCGAGATCGGCTTCCTGCTGTTCGTGCCCTTCCTGGTCATCGACCTGGTGGTGGCCAGCGTGCTGATGAGCATGGGGATGATGATGCTGCCACCCGTGGTGATCAGCCTGCCTTTCAAGCTGATCTTCTTCGTGCTGGTCGATGGCTGGCGACTGGTGGCGGGCAGTCTGGTCGAGAGCTTCACGCCGGGATAGGGGCGGAGGATCGTCTCAGAAGAGCTCGCTCAGATTGCGGCCCCCATCGACGACGGAGATGACCTCTACGACATCGGTTGCCGCGTCGAACTCATAGAGGATCAAGTAGCGGGCATGCACCAGCATGCGGGCGCCCGGTCGAACATCATCTCGCGCCGCGCCTGATTCCGGATGGTCCGACAGCCGGGCGATCTTCCCGTCGATGGCCGTCATCAGCCGATCCGCGGCCATTGGCCTGTCCGCGCTCACGTGGAGCCAGAGTCAGAGCCCTCGGAGAGATGCGGATGTCGGCCAAACGCCTATCCCCGGCGAGCGCGGGCCGACTTCAGGATTTGCTTCATATCGCAGGGCACGGTCGGGCCG
Source organism: Caulobacter sp. (assembly GCA_046595895.1). Lineage (GTDB taxonomy): Bacteria > Pseudomonadota > Alphaproteobacteria > Caulobacterales > Caulobacteraceae > Caulobacter. The sequence goes on from JBKJSF010000173.1 coordinate 7,440, forward strand.
CTGGCTTTGCCGGCATCCCAGGCGTTGCGCAGCCGCGCCAATTCTTCCGCCTTGAACTGGCGCCGTTCGTCCCACTGGCGGACCGCTTCGCGCACCACTTCACTGGTCGAGGCATACTCGCCGGCTTCGACCGCCGCGCGCAGCTTGGTGGCCATCGTCTCGGGAAAGACGACCGTCATGCGCTGAATATCGGACATGGAGACTCTCCTTCGACCGATCATAACAAATCATACTTGTTAAGTTTAGTGCCCGCCCTTGGCCACTGCCTTAGCCGCCGCCGGCGCAGCCGGCTTTGCCGCAGGGGCCTTGGCCATCGTCATGACCGGGGCCGGCTTCTCGCGGAACTTCTGCTTCATCCGGGCAATCCAGCCGTTGAAGGCCTCGCCCTCGGCCACCGACCGGCCGAAGTCGGCCGTCGTCAGCCGGGCGCCGTCCAGCGACGCGAACGCCACCTTCAGCGCATCGGGGTTACGGGCGGCCTCGAACATCGGCTCGAAGCGGCCGCGCATGCGGCCCAGCGCCGCCTCGTCGCCGGCGAGGCTGTAGGCGACGCCGGCGCGCAGCAGGCGGCCCTCCTCGTCCAGGCTCAGTGGCGCCACAATCTTCCAGCGCTCGCCGAGCTGGCGTTCGAACATCTCGCCGGCCAGCGGCCAACTTCTGGCCTTCCAGGCGACCTCGGCCCGCACGTCGGTGGCCTCGGGGCCGCTGTCGTTCTCGAGAACCTCCAGCGCCGCATCCAGTCGGCCGACGCCCATCAGGGCCCGGGCGGTGATGACCCGTCGCTCGGCGTTCAGCGCCGTCGGCAGCACCGTGGTGCGACTGTTGTTGATCGCGGCCAGCGCCTGCTCGGGCTGGCGGTTCATCAGGTAGATCAGGGCCAGATCGGTCGCCACCTGAGCCTTCGGCACCCCGTCCAGTCGCTTATCGACCTGGTATTGCAGAAGCTCGGCCGCCTGGTCGAGCAGGTCGACGTCGACCAGCCGGCGGACCATCTTGCGGACCATCAGGTCGCCCTCCGCCCCGATCGGGGTGAGGTCCTTGAAATCCTTGTAGAGGCCCAGCGACTGGATCGGCTCCAGCCCGTCGGCCAGGCCGTCGAGGAACAGCGCCCGGAAGGCCGCCGACAGGTCGTTCGACAGATCGACGGCCTGCGGCAGGTCGGGGAGCCGCGTGCCGGCCGACCGCAGCGCCTCCAGAGCCTCGCGATAGCGGCCCTGGCTCAGGTAGAGCTGGCCGAGTAGCCGGATGGTCTCCAGCTCAGTGGCATCGCCGCGCCAGCGGTAGCGCAGGCCGTCGAAGACCTCCACCGCCTGGGCGGCGTTGATCCTGCCCTGGTCGAGCTTGATCTGGGTCGCCCGCAGCAGAGCCGGCGAGGCGTACTGCTCCAGCGGCGCCTTCGCGATCAGCTCATAGACGACCAGCGCCCGGTCCTTGTCGCCCTTGGCCTCCAGCAGCCGGGCCTGCGTCAGCTGGTTGGCCAGCTGTTCGGCCGGCGGCAGGCCGGCGATCTCGGCGCGGCCCATGCAGCCCTGAGCGGCGTTGAGATCGCCCAGGGCGATAGCGGCTTCGGCATCGGCCCGCTCGAACCGGGCCCGCCACAGGGGCGGAAACAGCTCCATGGCCTGCGAAGCTTGAGCGAACTTGGTCCGGGCGTCGGCCCACTGGCCCTGCCTGGAGGCGATATAGGCGCGCCAGGCGGAGCTGGACGGATCGTCGGCCAGGATGGCCACCGACAGGTCGCTGTCGGCCTCCTTCAGCCGGCCGGCCATGGCCCGCGCCATGCCGCGCAGACCCCGGAACTCGGCGTCGCCCAGCAGGGTCTCGCGCGAGCGGGCGGCGGCGTTGAGCACCCCCATAGCCTCGTAGCTGAGTTCTGTGCCGACCAGGAAACGGGCGAGCGCCATGCGCGCCTCGGTCGGGGCGGCGGCGCCCTTTTCGGTCTCCGCGGCGGCGGCGGCCATCAGCTGATCGTAGCGGTCCATGAAGCCATGGTCGCCAGTCTGGCTCCATTTTTCGCCGATCAGGGCCGGCATCGAGGCCTTGGTCGGGGCGCCGAGCTCAGCCTGGGCTGCCGCAGGTCCGCCGCTGGCCCAGACCGGCGACAGCGCCAGGCCGGTTCCCTTGCCGATCCGCACCAGATCGCCCTCGACGGCCATCGAGAGGCCCGGCGCATAGGCCTCCATCGCCAGCCCGTGCAGGGTCGGCAGCAGGGAGAGGTCGACAAAATCGCGCCGCGCCGTCAGTCCCTTGGCGGGCGCCAGGGCCGGCACGACGGCCAGTCGGTCGCCGACCGCCGGATCGTCGATCCAGACCGGCCGCCCGGCCCCGGCCATGGTCGCGATCAGGCTGGCCCGTTCGGAATCCCGCGAAACGGTAATGGCCCCGCCGCCGGCGTCGCGGCTGATCGGTGGGCCGCCGCCGATGGCCACCGTCCAGCTGGAACCCTCGCCCGCGACGCTGATCGGCGCCTTGCGATCCACGACCATGCGCACCGCTGCATAGTCCTTGCCGCTCAAGGTCTGCAGCTTGCGATACCGCTCGCCGTTGGCCGGCAGATTGGCGGTGTTGAGCCTGGCCGGGGCGTCGAACACGATCCACACCGCTTCGCCGCGCCGAAATACGGCGGCGCCGACCGGGGCCGCCCATTCGAAGCGCATCAGGGTCTGGCTGGCCGTAGCGTCGACGCTGGCTGGAACCACGCCGCCTGCCGGAACCGGGTTGGCGCGCGGAGCCGCATCGGTCGTGACGACCTCGGCCGGCGGCGGCGGCGTGGTCGGCGCCTCAGGCGTTTTCTTCGCGCCAATGTTGACGAAGGTCGCCCCATCCGCCTGGCCGACCTTGGCTTCGGCGCCCGGCTCCAGGGTGAGGACAATTTCCAGGACCCCGCCGACGTGGCGGGCCTCCGCGGTCTTCACCCATTTGGGCGGGGTGGCGCGCAGCAGGGCGATGTCCGGCCGGGCGTCGCGGCTGAAGCGCAGGATCAGGCTGTCGCCTTCACGCCGGGTGGAAACCCGCGCGCCGCCGACCCAGCGGAATTCGACCCGGGTAAAATCCTCGGCCTGGGCCACCCGCACATCGAGCGCCGGCCGCGCCGCATAGGCCGGCAGCGCATAGCCGGTCGGTGCGGCGACGCCCAGGATACAGGCGGCCGCGACGCCGGAACGAAGGGTCCGGCGAAGGTTCACGTCAGCCTGCCTTTTCAGGCGGCTTGGCCTCAGGCGCGGCGGGGGTCGCGGCGGGAGTCGCGACCTTCGGCGGCGGAGTCAGGGCGGCCTGGACCGGCGGCTTAGCCTTAGGCTTCACGGGCGCCTTGGTCGGTGTCTTGGCGGGCGCGGGCCGGGGCGCGGCCCTTGGCTCCGGGGCGGACGAGGCCTCGGCGACCTTGACCGGTTCGGGGGCCAGGGCCTGCTTACCGGCCAGGATGGCTGCGTTCTGGGTGTATCGCCGGGCCAGAGCCTCGGTGATCTGCTTGGCCTCGGTCGGCGGCATCTTGGCCAGGATAGCGGCCAGGACGCGTTCCTTCATCTTGGCGGCGATCGGCAGGCGGACGCTGTTGTCCAGCACCCGGAACTGGGCCGCCGCATCCTTGGCCTTCATCGCCGAGAAGACGGCGACCAGCCGGCCGATCTCCTGTTCCTGCTGAGTGTCGGCCTGGCCGAGCAGGACCTTGATGTCGCTCTTCAGGAGGTCAAGCGACTTGACCTTGGTGTCGAGCTTGCCTTCCGCGGCAGCAAGCAACTGCAGCTGCACGTCAAATCCTTCCTCGCGCGCGTCCAGCTGACCGCGCCGGCTGCCGAGATCCTGCAGCATTCGCAGTTCCGACGGCGACAGACCGGCCTCCTTGGCCAGTTCCGCGGCGGTGGGAGCGCAGACCGCGGCCGGCTTGGCGGCGGCGAGCTTTTCGATGCTGCTCTTCTCGGCGGGCGCCTTGCCCTCCGTGCCTTCGGCCCAGGCCTGGGCGCCGCTCAGCATCTTGGGGAAGGTGTCGGCGCCGGCCACGAAGTTGATGGCCAGAACCCCGGCGACGGCGACGCCGGCCAGGGGAAGAATGCGGGGAATGCGGCTCACAGGCGGCCTCCAGGAATGGCGCGCAGGCGGCCCGAAGGGGCTTCGGGCTCAAACAGGTCGTCGTCAATTCGGGCACGGGAGCGCGTTGTGGTCTGAGGCTCGAAGCGGGCCGGGGCGGTCCGCTCGCGGACCGGGGCCGGCCGGTCCAGCCAATCGTCGTCGCGAGCCGGCGAGGCCATGACGCCGGGGCCGCGTCGCGGACGCTCGGCCAACAGGCGCTCGGAGAGGGGCCGGTCCAGCTGGGCGACCAGCTCCTGGGCTGTGGCGATGCGGCCGTTGAGGGTTTCGTCTGCCTCGGCGGTGGCGGCGCGCAGGGCCATCAGCCCGGCCTGAGCTCGGATGGCGGCGGCGTCGAGGTCGGCGACCGCCTTGGCGAAGTCGTCATGGCCCGTGCGCAGGGCCTTCAGCCGGCGCTCGAGGCGCCAACCCATGCCGAGGGCGGCCACAAGCAACAGGCCCAGCAGGACGTTCATGGAAAGCGCGACGATGCTCATCTCAGCCTCTTCTGAACCGCCTGCTTGGCGGCCGGGTCGAGCGGCGCCTCGCAGCGGATGGCGATGTGGTGGTTGCGGCGGCCCATGCGGCCGCGCGTCAAGGGGATTTGTCCGGCCCGCAGCTCGACCAGGCTGTCCGCCGTGGCGTTGAGCATGATGGTGTCGCCGACCTTGAGGTTCAGCACTTTCGAAAGTGGGGTCTGCTGCTCGTCGAGCACGGCGCGGACCTCCATCTGCGTGGTCCACAGCTCGGTCGCCAGGTGGCTTTCCCAGATGTTGTCCCGGCCGAACTTCTCGCCCATGAACTGCTGCAGCAGCATCTTCCGGATCGGCTCGAGGGTGGCGTAGGGCAGCAAGAGTTCGATGCGCCCGCCGCGGTCTTCCATGTCGATGCGCAGCTTGACCAGGATCGCCGCATTGGCGGGACGGGCGATAGCGGCGAAGCGGGGATTGGTCTCCAGCCGGTCGAGCACGAAGTTGACCGGGGTCAGAGGCTCGAACGCCGCCTTGGCGTCGGCCAGGACCACCTCGACCATCCGCTGCACCAGCACCCGCTCGATGGTGGTGTAGGGCCGGCCTTCGATTCGCATTGCGGCGGTGCCACGGCGGCCGCCCAGCAACACGTCGACGATCGAATAGATCAGGTTGGAGTCGACCGTCAGCAGGCCGTAGTTGTCCAGCTCTTCCGCCCGGAACACCGACAGGATGGCCGGCAGCGGGATCGAGTTGAGGTAGTCGCCGAAACGGATCGACGAGATGTTGTCGAGGCTGACCTCGACGTTGTCGCTGGTGAAGTTGCGCAAGGAGGTGGTCATCAACCGCACCAGGCGGTCGAAGACGATCTCCAGCATAGGCAGGCGCTCGTACGAGACCAGCGCCGAGTTAATGATCGCCCGGATGCCGGTCCGCTCGCCGGCCTCGTCGTCGGAGAGGTCGAAGCCCAGCAGGCTGTCGATTTCGTCCTGGTTGAGGATGCGCTCCGAGCCGATCAGGCCGTCGCCTTCCGGCTCGCCTCCGTCCCAGTCGCCGCCGACCGCCGGCGCGCCTTCGCCATTGGCGTTGGTCGCCGCCCACTGGGCCAGAGCTGCTTGGTCGTCGGTTTCGTCTGCCATAGGGGGTACGATCAGCCAGCCGCGGCTAGTTGATCAGCATCTCCTCAATCAGGACGGCATTCACCTTGTGCGGCGCGACCAGCAGATTGACCCGTCGAAGGATTTCCATGCGCAGTTGGTAGCTACCCTGGCTGCCTGACAGGTCCTCGGGGCGCAGCTCGCGCAGGAAGGTCTGGAACATGTCGTTCATGCGCGGCATGTCCGGCGTCAGCTCCTCGGCCATCTCGTGGTTTGGCAGCTCCAGGGTCAGCTTGAGCTTGAGAAAGGTCGGGCGACCGTCGGCCGTCTGCATGTTCACGACGATGTCGGGCAGGGTGTAGAAGACCACGCCGTCGGGGCCTTCCTTGACGACCGGAGCCCCGGCCTCGACCTTGCCGTCCTTGGCATGGCCGGCGTCCTTCTTTTTCTTCGACTTTTCCTTGGCGGCTTCGCCATGTTCGCCCGCCGGCTTCGGCTTGAGGAACATGAAGTAGGCGCCGGCCCCGCCGCCGCCCAGGATGGCGAGCGCGCCGACGCCAGCGATGATCAGCACCATCAGCTTCGGCTTTTTCTTGGCCGGGGCTTCGCCCTCGACGCCTTCGGCCCCCTCCTGGGGCGCCTCAGCTACTTTGGCCTTGTCCTTGGACACTGTGTCTCGAGCTCACAATTGCGCCGCGCGTGAGTCCTTACTGGGGCCAGTTGGTTAAGGATGGGTTTGTGCGACCCGGCGACGGCGCCCGGCAAAATTCGCCGCGAGCATTGCGTTAACCTTCTTATTTGCTGTTTTTATTGATGTTTTGGACTTGGCCCGGAGATTGCAGGTTCATCATTCGAGGCGACGTCTGGTCGCGGCGATGAACGGAGAGCCAAGTGGACAACACGCTGTACGTCAGCCTGTCGCGCCAGATGACCCTGCGCCGTGAGATGGACATCATCGCCAACAACATCGCCAACGCCGACACCACCGGATTCAAGCTCGAGAACCTGATGGTTCGGACCGAGCCCAAGTCCCCGGCCCGCATGGCCGATGGCCCCAATCCGGTGAAATTTGTCCTCGACGACGGCATCGTCCGCGATTTCACCCAAGGTTCGCTCAACACCACCGGCGGGGCTTTCGACCTCGGCATTGAGGGCAAGGGCTTCTTCAAGGTCGAGACCGCCGCGGGCGAACGCTACACCCGCGACGGCCGCTTCACCCTGTCGCCGGAAGGCAAGCTGGTCACCCAGGATGGCTCGGCGGTGCAGGGCGAGGACGGCGAGATCATCGTCGATCCGGCCGAGGGCCTGGTCGCCATCGCCCAGGACGGCACGGTCAGCCAGGCTGGAGAGAAGCTCGGCAAGGTCGGCGTCTTCCTGTTCGACGACCGCTCGGTCCTCGCCAAGGACCAGGGCAACCTCCTGAAGAACACCTCGAACGCCGAGCCCAGTCCCGACACCGTCAGCCGCGTTCGGCAGGGGATGCTGGAGGGCAGCAACGTCAATCCGATCCTGCAGATCACCCGGATGATCGAGGTCCACCGCGCTTACGAAAGCGTGGTCAAGACCATGGAAAACACCGCCGACCTGTCCCGCCGCGCCGTCGAGCGGCTTGGTCGCGTCGCCTAGGAGTAACCACCCATGCAAGCTCTCCGCACCGCCGCGACCGGCATGGCCGCCCAGCAGCTTAACGTCGAGGTCATCTCGAACAACATCGCCAACATGAACACGGTTGGCTTCAAGCGTCAGCGGGCCGAGTTCCAGGACCTGCTCTACCAGTCGCTGGAACGCTCCGGCACCCTGTCCTCGGACCAGGGGACGGTGGTGCCGACCGGCGTGCAGATCGGCGGCGGCGTCAAGGCCGGCAGCACCTACCGCATCACCACCCAGGGCTCGGCGACCCGCACCGACAATCGCTACGACGTGGCCATCCAGGGGCGCGGCTTCATCCAGGTGCTGATGCCGAGCGGCGAGACCTCCTACACCCGGGCCGGCAATCTGGCGGTCAATGACCAGGGCCAGATGGTCACCGAGGACGGCTACCTGATCCAGCCGGCCATCACGATTCCACAGGATGCCGTCGACGTCGCCATCTCCAAGACCGGCCAGGTGCAGGTCACCAAGGAAGGCGCCGCGACGCCGGAAACGGTGGGCCAGATCGAACTGGCGTCCTTCATCAACGAGTCGGGCCTCGAAGCCATCGGCGACAACCTGTTCATGCAGTCCGGCGCCTCGGGCGAGCCGGTCACTGGCAACCCAGGCAGCAGCGGCTTCGGCACCCTGCTACAGGGCTACACCGAGGCCTCCAACGTCGACGCGGTCAGCGAAATCACCGCCCTGATCATCGCCCAGCGGGCTTACGAAATGAACTCCAAGGTCATCACCACCGCCGACGAGATGCTGCAGGCCGCCAACCAGGTGAAGTCGTAGCATGCGCGCTCTAGCCCTCGCCGCGGCGGTCGCCTGGACCTTCGCCGTCCCGGCCTTCGCGGGCCCGGTGACCCTGCGTGCCGACGTCTCCGACGCCGACGGCAAGGTCACCTTCGGCGACCTGTTCGAGGGGGCCGGCGGCGCCTCCAACTTCCTCATCGCCAACCGCAGCGGCCCCAGCGTCGTGCTCGACGCCCAGGCCGTTCAGGTCATGGCCCGCCGCGCCGGCCTGCAGTGGGACAACCCGCAGGGCTTTCGCCGCATCGTCGTGCGTGGCGGTTCCGGCTCGGCCAGCGGCGGCCCCGTGGCCGCCCGTGGCAACGTCGATGTGCTGACCTACGCCCGGTCCTTGAGCGCCGGCGAGATCGTTCAGCCTCAGGACCTGGTCTGGGCCAAGGCCGCCGCCTCACCCGCCGATGCCCCCCGCGACGCCGACCAGGTCATCGGCCTGGCCGCCAGGCGCCCCCTGCGCGAAGGCTCGATGGTCAGCGGCCGCGATGTCTCCGCCCCACTGGTCATCAAGGCCGGCGAGTCCGTCACCGTCACCTGGTCCGACGGCCAGGTCACCCTGACCATGCAGGGCAAGGCCATGAAGGCCGCCGCCGTCGGCGAGTCGCTCACCCTCCAGAATCCGACCTCGAAGAAGATCATCGAGGCGATCGCTACCGGCCCCGGCGAAGCCGCCGCCGGTCCGCAGGCTCAGGCGCTGAAAGCGGCCGCCGCCAATCAGTTCGCCGCTCGCTAAAGGCACATAGAGACCCATGCGTAACACCCTGCTCGTCATCGCCGCCCTGGTTCCCCTGGCCGCTTGCGCCTCGACCATCAACGACACCAAGGACGCCGTCTTCGGTCCGCAGCTGGCTCCTGTCGGCTACCCGGCCCAACTGGCCCCGCAGACGCAAGGCTTCGTCGATGTGCGCCAGGAACCGCCGCAGGCCGCATCGGCCAACAGCCTGTGGCGCACGGGCGCCCGGGCCTTCTTCAATGACCAGCGGGCCGGCCGCATCGGCGACATCCTGACCGTCAACATCGACATCGACGACAGCGCCCGCACCCAGAACACCAGCAGCACCACCCGCACCAGTGGCATGAAGGCGGGCCTGCCGCACTTCTTCGGCCTGGAGGGCAGCCTTGGCCAACTCTTCCCGGGCGGCTTCGACCCGGCCAACGCCATCGAGACCAACGTCAACACCGGCTCAAGCGGAGCCGGCGCCGTCGCCCGGGCCGAGAAGATCAACCTGACCATCGCCGCCGTGGTCACCGGCATCCTGCCCAACGGCAATCTGGTCATCCAGGGCGTTCAGGAGGTGAAGACCAACAATGAGGTTCGCCGCCTGACCATCTCCGGCATTGTTCGTCCGGCCGACATCAGCGCAGCCAACACCATCAGGCACGAGCAGATCGCCGAAGCCCGCATCAGCTACGGCGGTCGCGGCGACCAGAGCCGGGTCCAGAAGACCCCCGCCGGCCAGGCGCTGATCGAAACCTTCTCACCCTTCTGACCACGGAGCGCTGATGAGGGCCGGGGGGCCGAGCAGCAGATCGGGGCAAAATTGTCACGGCGGGGCCCAACCCGCCGGGCGCCCGGCAAATTGTGCCGCCGGGGTGAACCGATCGCCTCCCGTCCGCGTTGGACAGTCGAAGGGAGGCGTTTGATCATGACCCGCACCATCGCCATTGCCGCCCTGACCGCTTCGGTCCTGATGCTCGGCAGCTGCATGCACAGCCAGGCTTACGTGGCTGGTGACATGGCCTGGTCCCTCAGTGAGACGCCCGAAGAAGGCGCCAAGCTGGCCTACGGCGCGCCCAATTCCGACAACGTCGCCCTGATGATGACCTGCCGGCCGTCCTCCGGTCGGGTGATGGTCTCGACCGCTTCGCTGCAGCCTTCACCGGCCATCGTGCTGAAATCCGGCAAGATCGAAACCGCCCTGCCCGCGACCGCCAGCCCCAGCATGGGTGACGGCCACTTCCTGGAAGCCGGCGCCCGGTCGACCGACCCGGTCCTGGCCAGTTTCGCCCGCACTGGCGACATCACCCTGGTGCAGGGCAAGGACAGCATGAAGCTGTCGGCCAACGGCGGCGATCGCCCGCGGATTTCCAAGTTCTTCGCGACCTGCGCCGCTTAAGCGTTCCGCCGGTCCGCTCACCCGGCATTCACCGGATGAGCGGGTATCGAGCGGCAAACCCGTCGCTACTGTCCCTGCGGCACCAACCCCCAGGCCCCTTGACCGAGGATGCAGGTCGATGCCTTGGGCGGGCACAGGCCCTGTGAACGCTCGGCGTAAATCTGTTCGATGATCTCGGGATTGGCTCGCAACGCCTCGCCGCGCAGGCGGGTCGATTCAGCGATCCCGCGCGCCGTTTCGATGGCGGCCTCGGCATTTGCCCTCGCCTCGGCGGCTTTCTGCTGGGCGGCCAAGGTGCGTTGCTCAGTCTGGGTGCGGGCCTCGACAGCGGCGGTGACGCTGGCCGGATAGCGGATGGTGCCGACCCATTCCATCTGGCTGATCTCGACTCCCTCGGCGGCCCACTTATTGCGCACTCGCTGGAAGGCTCGCTGGATGACCATCTGGCGGCCGGCGCCCATCAGCGAGCCGGTGCAAGGCGGTGCGTTGGCGGCCGGAGTCGGGGAGACGCCCGAACTGCTGGCCACCGGGTTCAGGTTGCAGGACACCGGCACCTGCTCGGTCTCCTTGGCGATGGCCGAGCGCACGTCGTTGCGGATCTGGCCGTCCAGCAGGTCGTCGAAAGGTTGGCGCCAGCGGGCGTAGAGGTCGGCGGCCCGATCGTCGCGCACCCGGATGGTCAGGTTGACGTCGGCCGTCATCGGCAGGCCGGTCTGGTCGGCAAAGGCGATTTCCTCGTTCTCCTTGCCGTCGGTGTTGGGCTCGCGGGTGTATCTGTAGGTGCGCTGGCGGGTCGGGTAGACAATGATGTCCTCGCCCAGGCCCTTCCAGTGCCAGCCGGGCCGAAGCTCGGTCAGCTGGACGCCGGGGTTCTCGCCGAAGCGGGTGGTCTTGATGCCGGCCTCGCCGCTTTCGACGGTGGTGCTGCAACCGGTCACCGTGCAACCGGCCCCGACCAACAACAGCACCACGGCGCCGATCATCAGCACCGTGCGGCCAACGTTGGCGCCGGTCTGGCCCAGCCGTGACAGCCTGGAATCGTTCATGCTCATTGGGGTCCCCTCGAAAAGCCTGTTGAACAGGCTGACCGTTCAGAGGACGCGCGGCAAGCTCTAGCTCTTGGCGACTTCAGTCCTTGAAGGCTTCGCGGGCCTTGAAGTCGAGCATGGCGTCGCGAACCCATTTGCAGGCGCCCGGCCGGCCGACCAGAGTCGATTCCTCGACCAAGCCCTGAAGATCGGTCTGCACCAGTACGTCGCAGCGAGTCTTGTTCCAGACGAACATCATCTTCTTGCCGACCGTTTCCTTGCGGTCGGGCAGGCCGAGCGTGCGGTAGACCACCGCCACGTCCTTGCCCTGCATGGCGTCGAGACCCTCGCGGATCGGTTCATAAACCCGGTTGCGGTTCATCACGCAGCCGCTGGTCAGCACCAGCACAGCCACAGCGGTCAGGCGCATCGCGCGCCCTGCCCAGTTACCCGGATTACTCATTGATCACAGCCTCCTAGGCGGGTAACGCGGCCAGCCGTTCCATACAGGTCGTCACCAGCGCCTCGAACTGCGCAAGCTTCTTGGGATCACCGGCGGCCAGCTCCTTGTTGAACCCGCTGGCCGCTTGCATGGCGTAGACCTCCAGGTCCCGTTCGCTCGGGTCAGCGGCGGTGCGGGTCGCCTTGGCCTGAGCCAGAGCGCTCCGCGCCATCGGACCAACCAGGGCGGCGAGAGCCTTGTCCTCCATCCGCACCGCCTTGAGAACCAGCACCGCCGAGCAGTTGGCCCAGGACATCGCCTTGGTCGAGGCCGGGGCCCCAGGGTTCTGGACCTTCAGGATCGGCTGGGTAGCCTGCATCTGCGCGGCAAGCGCGGTGACGAGTAAGAGCATCGATCCCCCCATTCGAATCAGGCCCGCCGACCGGCCGTGGTCAAATTGTCCAGGCCAAGGGCGCTCAGGGCGCCGCCCGCGATGCCGGCCGCGTCGAGGCCGGCCTGTGCATACATCAGGTCCGGCTTGTCCTGGTCCTGGAAGACATCGGGCAGGGTCAGGGTGCGCACCTTCAGCCCCCGGTCCAGCGCCCCGTGCGCCGCCAGCGCCTGCAGGACGAAGGCCCCGAAGCCGCCCATGGCGCCTTCCTCGATGGTGACCAGCGCCTCATGCTCGCGGGCCAGCCTCAGCAGCAGATCGACGTCAAGCGGCTTGGCGAAGCGGGCATCGACGACGGTGGCCGAAAGCCCACGCGCCGCGAGCAGATCAGCGGCCTTCAGCGTCTCCTGCAACCGGGTGCCGAACGACACCAGCGCCACCGCCGTCCCTTCGCGAATCACCCGGCCCTTGCCGATCTCGAGCGGCTCGTTGACCAGCGGCATCTCCAGGCCGAGGCCCTCGCCGCGCGGATAACGGAAGGCGCTCGGCCGGTCGTCGATGGCCGCCGCCGTGGCCACCATGCGGGCCAGCTCGACCTCGTCTGCCGCCGCCATCAGGATCATGCCGGGCAGGGAGCCCATGAAGCCGACGTCGAAGCTGCCGGCGTGGGTCGGGCCATCGGCGCCGACCAGCCCCGCCCGGTCCATGGCGAAGCGCACCGGCAGCCGCTGGATGGCGACGTCATGCACCACCTGGTCGTAGCCGCGCTGCAGGAAGGTTGAATAGATGGCGCAGAACGGCTTCATGCCGTCGGCGGCTAGGCCGGCGGCGAAGGTCACCGCATGCTGCTCGGCGATGCCGACGTCGAAACAGCGCTTGGGGAAAGCTTTCTGGAAGATATCCAGGCCGGTGCCCGACGGCATGGCGGCGGTCACCGCCATGATCCGGTCGTCCTTCTCGGCCTCTTTCACCAGGGCCTGCGCGAAGACCTTGGTGTAGCCGGGCGGCCCGGCCGCGGCCTTGGCCTGCTCGCCGGTGACGACGTTGAACTTGACGACGCCATGGTACTTGTCGTCGGCGCTCTCGGCCGGGGCGTAGCCCTTGCCCTTCTGGGTG
>JBKJSF010000192.1:0-2805 GCA_046595895.1 Caulobacter sp.
GATGTTCTGAAGAGCAATAATATATCAGTGATATATACCAATATTTACGGATTGCCGGTCCGCGACGACGACGCCTACGACGATCTTTTCACGGCTCCGTCGAAAATGCAGACTGCCGGTATCAAATATTGTATTTCCACGGGCGAAGCCGGAGCCGAGGTTCGCGATCTGCCGTATCACGCCGGTCTCGCGAGTGCTTTCGGCCTGTCTAGAGAAGATGCTCTCAAATCGGTTACGCTTTACGCGGCTCAGGTGCTCGGTATTTCCGATATATTGGGATCGATCGATGCCGGCAAGATCGCCAATCTCGTCATAACCGACGGCGATATGCTCGAACCGCGGACAAACGTCAAATATCTCTTCATCAACGGCCGCCTGATGCCGCTGACCAGCCGCCACACGCGCCTGTTCGACAGCTTTAAGGATCGGTAATAGCGGGCTTTTCACCGTGTCTCTGAGACACAAAGAAATAAGAGGGGCGAGCCGTGCATTGGCTTGTCTCTTTTTTCTTTCAGTCTCAGCGTCTCCGCGGTCAATCTTTCTGGGGTATTTCCTCGCCTTGCTCAAAAAACACTAGCGACGCCGAATTCAGACAATAACGCCGGCCGGTGGGCGGCGGGCCGTCGGGGAAGACGTGGCCCTGGTGGCTGTCGCAGCGGGCGCAGAGAGTCTCGACCCGGCGCATGCCGTAGCTGCGATCCTCGATGCCCTTCACGTTGGCCTCGTTGATCGGCGCATAGAAGCTGGGCCAGCCGGTGCCGCTTTCGAACTTGGTTTCGAATTTGAACAGCGGCAGGCCGCACAGCCGGCAGCAGTAGGCGCCCGGCCGCTTTTCGCCAAGTAGGCCGCCGCAGAACGGCGCCTCGGTGCCGTGGTGCAGCAGGACGTCGCGTTCCTCCTGATTGAGGTCGGCTTCCAGGCTGCGTCGTTCGGCGTCGCTGGGCGGGGTCAGGTCGAAGCGGGTGGCGGTGTCGGTCATGACTACCAATCTAAGGCGTGCGGGCCGATCCGCAATTATACGAAGGGCCAAACCATCGTGATCACCACCACCACCCCCACTGTCCCCGGTCGCGAGGTCGTCGAAAGCCTGGGCGTCGTCAGCGGCGAAGCGATTATCGGAGCCCATATCTTCCGCGACTTCTTCGCCGGGATCACCAACATCATCGGCGGCCGGGCCGGCGGCTACGAAAAAGCGCTGCGGCAGGCGCGCGACATTGCCCTGCAGGAGATGTGCGACGAAGCCCGCGATCGCGGCGCCGAGGCCGTGATCGGCGTCGATCTGGACTACGAGACGCTGGGCCCCGACAACGGCATGATGATGGTCACGGCCAGCGGCACAGCGGTCAGGTTGGGCTAAGCGGCTCCGCCTTCATCCGGCGCTGCACGTCCCACAGATAAGCCAGCACGAACAGCACCGCATAGAGCTCGATACTTTCACGTGTGGCGATATAGAGCGGTCGTACGGCGTGACCAAAGAGGAAGGCGTCCTCCAGGTCGGTATTGACCAACAACCGCTCGCCCATACGCATGACCCAGGTGATGGCCGACGCCGGCCAGATCAGGCTGCTCGGCCAGATCCAGCTGAACCATCCCTTGGTCAGGTAGGGGCCGACCTTGCGGACCTTGGCCCAGATCGGCCAGACGATGCCCCCGAACAGGCAGGCCAGGAGGAGCAGGGTCTTGGGAACCTCTTCCGAGGCATCCATCAGATTGTGCAGGTTGGTTTCGTTCTGCTCGTTCCGGAAGTCCTCGGGCGTGTCCCAGCCGATCCAGTGCTGCCCCCAGCTGGCTTCCTCGCCGGCGAGCAGGATGAGACCGACCACAAACAGTCCAAACCAGATCGCCAGCGCGTTGTGAGGCAGATGTCGCCTGTCCCTGACGATCAGACCGGCGGTCCAGGCGCCCCACAGGGCGACGACGATGGAGGCGATCTCCACAAGGCCGGTTTCGCCCGACAGCCAGACCCGCGCGATCGTGGTCCACGGGAACAGCACCGCTGCCAGGACAGCGGTGGCGACGAGGAGGTAGACCGGCAGGCGGCGGCTGAACGACAGGCTCATGAGCCGTGGATGACGAATTCGCGACAGGTTCGCAAGCGCTTCAGTGCAACAGAGGCTCACCTAGCGTCGCCGTTGCCAACCGTGCGTGGTCGGTCTAACCCGCATCGCGCAAGAACCATGCGCGCAAGAGGTCCGTTCGGCCGATGTTTTCGAAGATTCTGATCGCCAACCGCGGCGAGATCGCTGTCCGGGTCATCAAGACCTGCCGCCGCATGGGCATCAAGACCGTGGTGGTCTACTCCGAGGCCGACGCAGACAGCATGGCCGTCGAGCTTGCCGACGAGGCGGTATTCATCGGCCCACCCCCCGCCAACCAGTCCTATCTCGTGGCTGAGAAAATCATCCAGGCCTGCAAGGACACCGGCGCCGAGGCGGTTCACCCGGGCTTCGGCTTCCTGTCGGAAAAGGCGGCATTCGCTCAGCTTTGCGCCGACGAGGGCATCGTCTTTATCGGCCCCAACCCGGACGCGATACGCGCCATGGGCGACAAGATCGAGAGCAAGAAGTTCGCCCAGGCGGCCGGCGTCTCCTGCGTGCCCGGCCATATCGGCGAGATCGACGACACCGCCCACGCCATCAAGATCTCCGAGGAGATCGGCTACCCGGTGATGATCAAGGCCAGCGCCGGCGGCGGCGGCAAGGGCATCCGGGTGGCCTGGAACCAGAAGGACGTCGAGGAAGGCTTTCCGGCTGTCCGGGCGGAGGCCAAGGGCGCCTTTGGCGACGACCGCATCTTCATCGAGAA
>JBKJSF010000081.1:0-8907 GCA_046595895.1 Caulobacter sp.
CGACGGCCAGATCGTCGTGCTCGGCGGCCTACTGCAACAGGACGAGACCATCAGCCTCGAGCGCACCCCCCTGCTCAGCGACGTGCCGATCCTCGGCGAGCTGTTCAAGAGCCGGGCCCGCGAGGGCAAGCGCACCAACCTGATGATCTTCCTGCGCCCCCGCATCATCCGCAACGACGAGGACGCCCGCGCCGTGACCGGTCCGCGCTATGAGCTGATGCGCCAGCAGCCCGCGCTGAACAACAAGGACGGCTCGAACGACCTCGACACCGTCGTCATCGACCAGCTGGGCGCCAAGCCGCCGAACGTGCCGCCGCCGCCGCCTGCCGCGACCCCCGCGCGGCCGCCTAAGTGATCACCCTGATCGATCCAACCCTGTCCTACGGTTTCGCCAAGCGCGCGGGCGTCATTCTGCTGTCGCTCGGTGAGACCGCCCGTGTCGGCCTGCGCGAGGGCTCGGACCCGTCGGCCCTGGTCGAGGCCCGCCGCGTGCTCGGCCGTCCGCTGGCCATCGAGAGCCTCACCGCCTCCGCCTTCGACCGCCAGTTTTCCGAGGTCTACGCCGGCGAGGGCCTGGCCGCCTCCAGCGCCGACAGCGTCGAGATGGCCGGCGGCCTCGACGCCCTGCTCGACGACATCCCGGCCACCGCCGACCTCCTCGATCCGCAGGACGAGGCCCCGGTCATCCGCCTGATCAACGGCCTGATCGCCGAGGCCGCCCGCCTCGGCGCCTCCGACATCCACGTCGAGCCGTTCGAGCGGGCCGTCACCGTCCGCTTCCGCATCGACGGCGTGCTGCGGGAGGTCCTCAGCCTGCCGCAACGCATCGGCCCGCTGCTGGTCTCGCGCATCAAGGTCATGGCCCGCCTCGACATCGCCGAGAAGCGCCTGCCGCAGGACGGCCGCATCTCCCTGGCGCTGGGCGGCAAGGCCCTGGACGTCCGCGTCTCCACCCTGCCCGCCCGGGTCGGCGAGCGGGTGGTCCTGCGCATCCTCGACAAGGACCAGGCGGGCTTGCAGCTGCAGCAGCTGGGCATGCCCCCGGCGCTCTTGAGCCTGTTTGAGTCGGCGGTACGCGAGCCGCACGGCATTATCCTGGTCACCGGACCGACCGGTTCGGGCAAGACCACCACCCTCTATGCCGGTCTGGCCCTGCTCAACGACGCCAGCCGCAACATCCTGACCATTGAGGACCCGGTCGAATACGCCATGCACGGCATCGGCCAGACTCAGGTCAACGCCAAGGTCGGCATGACCTTCGCCGCCGGCCTGCGAGCCATCCTGCGCCAGGATCCGGACGTGGTCATGGTCGGCGAGATCCGCGACAGCGAGACCGCCCAGATCGCCGTCCAGGCAGCCCTCACCGGGCACCTGGTGCTCTCCACGGTCCACACCAACGACGCCGCCGGGGCCGTCACCCGCCTGCGCGACATGGGCGTCGAGCCCTTCCTGCTGGCCTCGACCCTGCGGACTGTCCTGGCCCAGCGCCTGGTCCGCCGCCTGTGCGACGCCTGCCGCCAGCCCCATCCCGCCGACGCAACGACCGCCCGCCGCCTCGGGGTCCCCGAGGGCCAGACCCTGTTCCGCGCCCACGGCTGCGAGCAGTGCAACAACACCGGCTACCAGGGCCGCATCGGCGTCTACGAAGCCATCCGCATCGACGACCACGTCCGTGGCCTGATCGCCGCCAACGCCGACGAACAGGCGATTAGCGCCGGCCTATCCGAGTCCGGCGACCTCGGCGCCGCCGCCCGCGAACTGGTGCTGACCGGCGTCACCACGCTGGAAGAATTGCTGCGCGTCACCCGCCAGGGAGCCGAGGCCCATGGCGGCGTTTGAGTACCTGGCCCTCGACGCCCAGGGCACGGCCCGCAACGGTGTGGTCAGCGCCGCCGACGAAGGGGCGGCGCGCCGCATCCTCGAGAAGCGCCGCCTGGCCCCCGTCCGCCTGACGGCCGCCAACGACTCCGGCCCGGCCCTCGGCCTGTTCGCCGACCGCCTGTCGCCCCGCGACCTGTCGCTGATCACCCGCCAGCTCTCGACCCTGGTCTCGGTCAGCCCGCTGGAAGAAGCCCTGCGCGCCATCGCCCAGAACAGCGAGCAACCCAAGGTCCGCGCCATCCTCGGCGAGGTCCACGCCGGCATCCGCGAAGGCTTCCGCCTGTCCGAGGCCATGGGCCGCCGCCCGGCCAGCTTCCCGCCGCTCTACCGCGCCATGGTCTCGGCCGGCGAGACCTCGGGCTCCCTGCCCACCATCCTCGACCGCCTCGCCGACCTGCTCGAACAGGAACAGGCCGTTCGGGCCAAACTGACCACCGCCCTGGTCTACCCCCTGGCCCTGGCCGCCACCGCCATTCTCGTCGTCATCGCCCTGCTGACCTTCGTCGTCCCCAAGGTCGTCGACCAGTTCGACAGCATGGGCCAGACCCTGCCCCTGCTGACCCGCCTCATCATCGGCCTCTCCCACGCCATGCAGGCTTACGGCTGGATCGCCGCCATCCTGCTGGTCCTCGGGGCCATCGCCTTCGCGCAAGGCCTGCGCAACCCCGCCTTCCGCCTCGGCGTCGATGGCGTCATCCTGCGCCTGCCCCTGATCGGACGCCTGCAGCGCGAGGCCAACGCCGCCCGCCTGGCCCGCACCCTCTCGACCATGCTGGGCAGCGGCCTGCCGATCCTCGAGGGCCTGACTCTCACCGCCCGCACGGTCGGCAACAGCGTCCTGCGCCGCGCCACCGAGGACATGACCGTCTCCATCCGTGAAGGCGGCGGCCTGTCGGCGGCCCTGCGCAAGGCCGGGGTCTTCCCGCCGGTTCTCCTCTACATGGCAGCCAGCGGCGAGGCCTCCGGCCAGCTTGAGATGATGCTGTCCCGGGCCGCCGACTATCTGGAGCGCGAGTTCAACACCTTCGCCAGCGCCGCGCTCAGCCTGCTGGAGCCGGTCATTATTATCGTCATGGGCGTGGTGGTCGCCACCATTGTCCTCTCCATCCTGCTGCCCATCCTGCAGATCAACACCCTGGCCATTGGTTAGAATGATGTCGCAAGACGTTGAAAACAAACGCTCCAGCCGCGCCGGTTTCACCCTCGTCGAGATGATGGTGGTGGTTGTCATCCTCGGCCTGCTGGCCACGGTGGTGATCATCAATGTGCTGCCGGCTCAAGGCCGCGCCATGAAGGAAAAAGCCCGGGCCGACATCGCCACCCTTGAGCAGGCGGTGGAGAGCTACCGCCTCGACACCTTCGCCTTCCCACGCGGCGAGGCGGGCCTGCAGGCCTTGACCACCCCGCCGGCCGGCGTCGCCGCCAGCCGCTATCGCGAGGGCGGCTACATCAAGCGCCTGCCCGACGATCCCTGGGGCAAGCCCTATCAATACCGCTACCCGGGCAAGAACGGTCCCTTCGACATCTTCAGCTACGGCGCCGACGGCCAGGAGGGCGGCGAAGGCGATGACGCGGATATCGGCAACTGGAAATAGCCACCCCAGAGCTGGCTTCACCCTCGTCGAGTTGATGGTGGTGCTGGCCGTGCTGGGGCTGATGGCGGCCGTGGTGGTCGTGGCCATTCCCGATGGCCGCATGACCGTGGCTGCCGAGGGAGAGCGCTTCGCCGCACGGCTGAAGCGCGCGCAGGAGGAGGCGGTGCTGGTGAACCGGCCGGTGGAAGTGGCCCTGACCGACGACGGCTATGCCTTCCGCGTCCGCAAGGCCGGTGGCTGGCAGCCGCTCGACGACGGCCCGTTCGAGGCCGAAACCTGGCTGCCCGGCACCGAGGTCGCCAGCGACAAGGACGTCCGCCGCGTCAGCTTCGATCCCACCGGCCTGGCCAACGCCGCCCATTTCACCCTCCGCCGTAGCGGCAAGGCCGTCGAGATCCTCGTCGACCAGGCCGGCAATGTGACAGTCGATGCGCGCTAGGGCCGGCTTCACCCTGATCGAGCTGCTGGTGGCCCTGACGGTGTTCAGCCTGGCCGCCATGGCGCTGATCAACCTGTCGGGCGAAAACACCCGCGCCGCCGGCCGCATCGAGACCAAGGCCCTGGCCGCCGTGGTCGCCGAGAACCGCGCCGTCGAGGCCCTGACCACCACCAAGCCCCCGCCCCAGGGGGGGATCAACGGCGCCGAACAGGCCGGCATGCTTACCTGGCGCTGGACCCGAAAGGTCTCCGGCACGGCCGACCCCGACCTCATCCGCATCGACATCGTGGTGCTCGACCCCGCCGGCCCCAAGCCGGCCAGCGCCCTCACCGTCTTCCGGAGCGTCAAATGAGACGGGCCGGCTTCACCCTCGTCGAGATGCTGGTCGCCCTGTTCGTGTTCGGCCTGCTGGCCGCGGCCGGGGCGGCGGTGATGGGTTCGACCCTGACCAGCCAGTCGGCGGTGAAGAGCCGCGTCGAACGCTTCGCCGACTTCCAGCGCCTGCGCGCCACCCTGCGCGCCGACCTCGCCCAAGCCGCCACCCGCCGCACCCGCGACACCAGCGGCGTCCCCGCAGGCATCGCCTTCATCGGCGGCGACCCCTGGGGCGGTAACAGCGAGCGGCTGTTTGTTGTCGTCCGCCGCGGCTGGGAAAACCCCGACCAGGCCGCCCGCCCCTCGCTGCAGTATGTCGAATACCGCCTCTCCGGCGGCCGCATCGAACGCCGTGTCCGCGCCGCCCTCGACGGCACGCCGCTTGGCCCCGCCCAGGTGCTGATCGACGGCGTCGAGCGGTCCCAGGTCGCCTTCCTGCACCAGGGCGTCTGGCAGTCGGCCTGGAAGGGCCAGGCGGGCGTCGAACTGCCCGGCGCTGTCCGCCTCGACCTCACCGTCCAGGGTCTCGGCCCAATCACCCAGCTGTTCCTCACCTCGGGAAACAGCCGATGACCTTCCCCGGCAAGCCGCACGAAAGGGGCGTCGCCCTGCTCACTGTCCTGCTGCTGGTGGCGGTGATGTCGGCCATCGCCGTCGGAGTGCTCGACGACATCCGCTTTGGCCTGCGGCGCACCTTCAACGCTGCCACCGCGACCCAGGGCCAGTACTTCGCCCTCGGGGCCGAGGAACTGGCCCGCGCCCGCATCAGCCGCCTGCTGGAGCGCGACGCGGTGCGCACCTCGCTGGAAGGGGGCTGGAATGGCCGGCCCATCGCCTTCCCGATCGAGAACGGCCAGATCCTCGCCAATGTTAGCGACGGCACCGCCTGCTTCAACCTCAACAGCCTGGTGCTGGCCGGCGGCGGCGAGCCCTTCGTCCGCCGCGAACAGGGCGTGCGCCAGTTCACCGCCCTGCTGACCGCCCTGAACCAGCCGCAGCCCGAAACCCTCGCCAACGCCCTGGCCGAATGGATGGACAGCAACAACATCGGCGCGCCCGGCACCGAGGACGACGGTTACCTCAAGGGGCCGGCCCCCTACCGCACCGCCGCCGCGCCCCTGGCCGAGGTCAGCGAGCTGCGGGCCGTTCACGGCTTCACCCCGGCCGTCTACGCCGCAATCCGCCACTACGTCTGCGCCCTGCCGACCACCGACCTGTCGCCGGTCAACATCAACACCCTCGGCCCTGAGCGCGCCGTCGTGCTGACCGCCCTGACCGAAGGCGGCGTTTCCCAGAGCGCCGCCCGCAGCGTCCTGACCGCACGCCCGGCCGGCGGCTTCGCGGACCTCGCCGCCTTCTGGGCCAACCCCGCCTTCTCCCAGCTACCCGCCGACGCCGGCGTCCGCAGCCAGGTCGATCTGCGCTCGCGCTATTTCACCCTCGACGCGGAGGTGACCTTCGCCGGTGGCGATGTCACCCTCAGCTCTCTCTTCGAAGCCCCCTCGCCCGGCGGCGTCCGCCTGGTCGCCCGCCGTTGGACGCACGACGAATGAACCGCCTGATCATCCTGTTCGCCGATCCCGAACGCCCGCCTGAGGTGCTGGAAGCCCAGGACGGCGAGGTCCTGCGCTACGACGTCCTGCGCGATCACGAGGCGGACAGCTGGAGCCCGATGCGCACCCTGCTGGTTGTCCCCGGGGCGGATGTCACCGCCCGCTGGCTGGACCTGCCCGCCGCCAGCGACGCCCAGGCCCGCTCCGCCGCCGGCTTCATGCTGGAGGAAAGCCTGGCCGGAGCCCCGGAACGCCACCACATCGCCGTCGGGCCGCGCACCGACGGCCCACGGCTGACCGCCGTCGTTGATGCGCTACGCCTGCAGGGCTGGCTCGACCGCGCCGCCGTGCTCGGTATCGCGCCGGACATCGTCACCCCCGATCACCTGATCCTGCCGGTTCCAGAGGACGACCGCCTGATCGGCGTCCGCTTCGGCCCCCAGCTGTCGGTTCGCGGCTACGGCCTCGCCCTCTCCGGCGAGCCTGACCTCCTCGCCGTCGTCCTCGGCGAGCGCACGCCGACGCCGGCCAACCCCCTCGACTCCGCCGCCCTCCTGGCCCGCGGCGCCGACGCCCCGGCCATCAACCTGCTGCAGGGCGCCTTCGCCCCCGGCGGCGAACGCAGCGAGGCCGGGAGCTGGAAGCGCGCCGCGGCGCTCGCCGCCCTGCTGCTGGTCTCGCCGCTGCTCATCGCCGGCGCCCACATCGCCCGCAACACCGGCGCCGCCCTCGGCCTGGAGGATCGCGCCGATCGCCGCGCCATCGCCATGGCTCCCTCCCTGCGCGGCCAGAAGGATCCCGCCGGCCAGGCGCTCGGCCTGCTGGAAAGCCGCCGCGCCGCCGACCGCTTCCTTGCCCTCTCGGCCGCCACCTTCCAGGTCGTCCAGGCCAGCGGCCCGGTGCGCATGGAGACCCTGGTCTACGGCGAGGACAGCGCCTTGCGGGTCAGCGTCGCCTACGCCAACTACTCCGACCTCGACACCCTCAAGGCGGCCGCCGCCCAGGCCGGCCTCGACCTGACCGAGGACTCCACCGTCACCGAAGGTGGCCGCATCAGCACCGACCTCATCGTCCGGAGCGCCCGATGATCGCCCGTCTCCACGCCGCCTGGCTGGCCCGCTCCCGCCGCGAGCAGATCATGCTGGCGGTCATGGGCCTGATCGTCGTCTCGGTGCTCGGCTGGTTCGCTGTCCTCGTGCCTCTGGGCAAGGCTGTCGAGGCCTCCGAAACCCGCGTCGCCAAGGCCGCCGACCGCTTCGCCCGGCTCGACCGGGCCGCCCGCACCAGCGGCCTGCCGCCGGCCGGGGCCCAGCCGCTCAATGCCGTCGTCGACACCACCGCCCAGGCCGCCGGCCTTACCATCTCTCGCCGCCGCGAGGAGGCAGACGGCCGTCTGACAGTGTGGCTGACCGGCGCTCAACCCGCCCTGATGATGACCTGGCTGACCGCCTTGGCCCGGGCCCAGGGCATCGCCGTAACCGAAATGACCGCCTCCCGGGCCGACGGTGGCCTGCTCGAAGCCCAGATCACCCTGGGACGCGTCGCCCCATGAGCACCCCCCGCCTGTTGATCCTGTTCCTGACCGTCTTCGTCCTGGCCATGATCGCCTGCGCGCCCCTGTCCCTGGCCCTCGGCTGGAGCAAGGGCCGCCTCGCCGCCGACAAAGTTGAAGGCACGCTCTGGAGCGGCCGTCTCACCGGCGCGCAGCTCGCCGGCCTGCCGCTCGGCGCGGTGAAGACCCGCACCCAGATCCTGCCCCTGCTGACCGGCGCTGTCCGCCTCGATGCCGACGCCCGCGGCGGAACCTTCACCGGCAAGGGCCGGATACTGGCCGCCGGCAAGCGCACCGGCGCCGATCAGGTCACCGGCCTGCTGGCCCTGGACCGCCTGGGCTTCGCCGGCCCAGTCAATGGCGCCCTGAAGCTGGACAAGGTCGCCGCCGTCTTCGAACGCGGCCAGTGTCGGCAGGCCGCCGGCAAGGCTGTGGCCCAGCTGGGCGGGGCCGGTCTCATCGCGCAACCGGTCACCCTCTCCGGCGCTCCGGTCTGCAGCGCGGGCCGCTGGGTCCTTCCGATGGCAGGCGAGGCCCAGGGCCTGCGCATCGAGGCTCAGCTGACCCTGGTCGGCGACGGCGCCTGGCGCTCCGAACTGATCCTCATTCCCACCGACCCGGCATTAGGCCAAGCTCTCACCGCTTCCGGCTTCACCCAGGACGGCGACCGTTGGCGCCGGGCCTCCGAGGGACGTCCATGATCCGCCTGCTGACCTTCTGCCTGGTGGCGCTCACCGCCACCGCCGCCCAGGCCGCGCCCAAGACCCAGAACGCCCCCAAGCCCAACGACGGCGGCGTGCCGTTCGGCGAACTGGCGCAACAGCAGCTGGCCCCCGGACAGTGCGCCCTGTTCCTCTGGGCCAAGACCAGCCCGGCCCGCCGCATCCTGATGGCCACCCTGAATCCGGCCTCGGCCCGGGTGGTGATGAAGGGCAAGACCCTCGACCTGCCGCTGACCGCCTGGGACGGCGAACAGGTCATGGGCCTCTATGAGGAGCAGACCTTTACCGGCCAGGGTCTCACCCTCACCGTCCGCTTCCACGGCCAGGCGCCCAAGGGCCTGATCGACGGCATCGTCGCCCGCGACGGTTCAGTCGAGCTTAAGGACGCCGCCGGCTGGGAAACCGTGGTGCCGGCGGCGGGGATGATTGCCTGCCAGCCGACCGGCTAAGCCGCCAGGAACCCCTCAAGCCGCCCGCGGATGATCGTCTCGGCCTCGCGCATGATGCGGTCGATCAGTTCCTTGCAGGTCGGGATGTCGTGGATCAGGCCGGCGACCATGCCGCAGGACCAGGCTCCGGCCTCCATCTCACCGTCGATCATGATTTTCGGATACACGCCTGCAACTTCAGCGAAAATATCCTCGAACTTGATATCGGCGCCGAGGTCCTTTTCCTTCTGCAGCAGCCGCTCGACCGCCGCGTTGGTAAGCACCCGTTCGGTGTTGCGCAGGGGCCGCATGACCAGGCGGGTGTCCAGTTCGCTAGCCGCCACGATGGCCAGCTTTACATT
>JBKJSF010000189.1:0-4498 GCA_046595895.1 Caulobacter sp.
ATCTGCGGCCCGCCCTGGCCCCAACTTGCCTCAGGCGGCCAGGGGGAATCGAGGACCACGGCCCGCACGCCCTTCGGCGCGTGGCGCAGGATGGCCATGGCGGTGCTGGTCCCGTAGCTGGCGCCGAAGAGGTCGATCTGCGGGTAACCCAGCGCTTTGCGCAGGTCCTGGACGTCGAGGGCGACCTCTCGCAGGTTGTAGCGGGAGAGGTCGACACCGGCGGCCTGATGCAGGGCGGCGCAGGCCTTCAGGCTCTCGGCGGCGGCAGGCGACAGGGGGCCGGCGTCGTTCATCGCGACGTTGCCGCAGTCAAGCAGCGGCGAGGCCAGGCCCGACCCGCGCTCGTCGAAGAACACCCAGTCCTGATCGACGGCGATCATGTCCTTGGCCAGCGGCGAGCGGGCCAGGCGGCTGGCGCTGCCCACCGCCGCCCCGCCCGGACCGCCCTGTAGGTAGAAGACCGGCGGCTGGCCGGCGCGGGGGTTGAGGGCCTTGATCACCACCACCGGCAGGGCGACGCGGCGCCTGCTGGCCGTGCCGCGCGACTCGTCGACGGTGAGGATGCCGCAGGACACCCGGCTGGCCGCCTGGCCGAAGTCGCCGATACAGGGCGAGGCCTTGTAGACCGGCTTGGCCGCCAGGGCGGGGGCGGCGAAGGCAAGGCCGGCGCAGGCGAGGGCGGCGGCGAGGAGAGGGCGGATCATGCGGCGGCTCCGAGGGATTGTGGCACCCTATCGAAGCGGCCGGCCGGCGGGGGTGAAATCTGAGACAGGTTCGATCAGCCGGCCCGCCAGGTCTCCGAGAACACCCGCCGGAAGTTGCCGCCCAGCACCTTCTCCGCCACCCGGGCGGAATAGCCGCACTTCAGCAGGCCGTCGGCGATGATGGCGCAGCGGTCTGGCCGGTTGAGTCCGGTCACAAACGGCGGCGGCCCTTCGCCGGGGGCGGCGACGCCGGTCGCCTGGCGGCGGGTGGTCTCCTGCTCCCAGGCCTGCATCATCTCCGCCGAAGTGTCGAAGCCGGTCAGGATGGTGTCGCTGCCGATGCCGACATGGTCCTCGCCGCAGACCTTCAGGGCGTGGGTCAGATGGCCGAGGTAGGCGGCCAGCGACGGCTGTTCGGGGGCGACCGAGAGATAGCTGAGATCATAGATACCCATCACCCCGCCGCGCTCGGCCAAGGCGCGCAGCAGGCGGTCCGACTTGTTGCGCGGGTGGGGGCGGATGGCGGCGCAGCCGGCGTGGGTAACCAGGGCCGGTTTGCTCGAGGCCGCGATGGCGGCCAGGCTGGAGGGCTCGTCGCTATGGCTGAGGTCGAGGGTGACGCCCAGCGCGTTCATCCGCTGCACGGCCTGCCGGCCTAGCTCGGTCAGGCCGGTCGACTTGGGAACCATGACCCCGGAGGCGAAGGGGGTGGCGAGGTTGTAGCTCAGCCCCATGACCAGCACGTCCTGGCGGCGGAAGTGGTCGATGTTGTCGAGCTGGCCCTCCAGCATCTCGCCGGCCTCGAACGAGAAGATGATGCCGACCCGGCCGTTCTGCTTGGCGGCGCGGATGTCATCGATGGTGCGGATGCGGCTGAACAGGTGGTTGCTGAGGGTAAGGGCCTTGTCGGTCATGGCCACTTCCTCGTCGGTTTCGGCCTTGGACCGGCTGCCGCTGCCGCCGAGGGTCAGCTTGAAGGCGGTGAGGCCGGAGGCGCGGACCTGGGCCGAAATCGCGGCGTCGAGGGGTGCGTCCGCATCCAGCGGGGGCACGAGGTTGCCATCGATGACGATGGCGTCCCGATAGATTCGGCGGGCCGCGGTCGAAGGGCCGGCCGCCTGCGCGGCGCCCGAAAGCCCGCCCGCAGAAGACCAGCGGCCCCGCTCAGAAGTGTCCGCCGATCCATGTCCGCCTCGATGATGCTACCCGCCTATAATATGTAGGCACCTACATATCGTCAACCGGGTTCTACATTGGGTAGCCGTTGCATGATGCGGTCGAACATCGAACGGCGGGCAAGCGCATCGTCGAGCCGGTCGAGCAGGGCGACGATGTCGCCGGCCTCATCGTTAAGCTCCGACGCGGCGGCGTTGAAGGCGTCCCAGACCGGGGCGAGGTCCTCCGCCATGGCACGGCCCTGGTCGGTGAGGCCCAGGTTACGCTTGCGGCGGTCGTCGGGGGCGGTGGTGGAAACGACGATGCCCGCCTTCTCCAGCGACCGGCTGGCCTCGCTAACCGAGACGTGGGTGATGCGCAGCACGGCGGCGATGGCGCCCACCGACATCGGACCATTGGCGATCAGCTGGCGCAGGATGCCGTACCAACGCTGCTCGAACCGCACGTTGCGGGCGGCGTAGACCCGGGTGCCGTCGCGGTCGAGATGTTCCGACGCCCGGCGCAGGCGGGCGGCCAGGGCAGATCCCCTGAAGCTGCGGCTGTAGTCGAACTCTTCGCTCATGGCCCAGGCATACCCCGATCCGGCGCGGCTGTGACCCGCCTTCCGCGGACGTAAAACAAGCGCTTGAATGCCCCTGCGTGAGGGCGCTTAGGTGCGGCCAAATTCAACGAGGAGGCGTTCATGCCTGAAGCTCTGATCATTGACGCGGTCCGCACCCCCCGGGGCATCGGCAAGATCGGCAAGGGCGCCCTTGCCGAAATCCACCCCCAGGAACTGGGCGCGACCGTCCTCAGGGCCCTCGCCGAGCGGAACAACATCAAGACCGAGGAAGTCGACGACATCTTCTGGGGCACCAGCAGCCAGGTCGGCATGCAGGGCGGCGATCTCGGCCGGATGTCGGCGCTGTCGGCCGGCTACCACATCAAATCCTCGGCCATGACCCTCGACCGCTTCTGCGGCTCGGGCATCACGGCGGTGAACCTGGCGGCCCACGCCATCATGTCGGGCATGGAAGACCTGGTCATCGCCGGCGGCACCGAGATGATGTCGATGGCCGGCCGTCGCGCCCCCTCGGACGGCGCGCCGATGCTGATGGACCGTGGCAACAAGAATCTGCGTGAACTGCATCCGCAGTCGCACCAGGGTGTCTGCGCCGACGCCATCGCCACGCTTGAAGGCATCACCCGCGAGGACGTCGACGCCCTCGCCCTGGTCAGCCAGCAGCGCGCCGCCGCCGCCATCGCCGGCGGTCACTTCGATAAAAGCCTCGTGCCGGTCTACAACGCCGACGGCAGCCTGGCCCTGGACAAGGAAGAGTTCCCGCGTCCGGAAACCACCGCCGAAGGCTTGGCCAATCTGAAGCCGTCGTTCGCCGCCATGGCCGACGTGCCGCTGGACGAAGAAGGCACCACCTTCCGCAAGCTGATCACCAACGTCCACAAGGACCTGGACATCCAGTTCATGCACCACGCCGGCAACAGCTCGGGCGTCGTTGACGGCTCGGCCGCCCTGCTGCTGGCTTCGCCGGCCTATGCGGCCAAGAACGGCCTCAAGGCCCGCGCCAAGGTGATCGCCACCGCCAACATGGGTGATAGTCCGACCCTGATGCTCAACGCCCCGGTGCCGGCGGCGAAGAAGGTGCTGGAGAAGGCCGGGCTGACGGTCGACGACATCGACCTGTGGGAAATCAACGAGGCCTTCGCGGTCGTGGCCGAAAAGTTCATCCGCGACCTGAAGCTCGACCGGGCCAAGGTCAATGTGAACGGCGGGGCCATGGCGCTTGGCCACCCGATCGGCGCGACCGGCGCCATCCTGATCGGCACCATGGTCGACGAACTTGAACGCCGTGGCCTGAAGCGCGGCCTGATCACCATGTGCGCTGCCGGCGGCATGGCCCCGGCCATCATCATTGAGCGCGTCGAAGGCTAGACTTTCGAGCCGACGAATTGAGAAGGGCCCCGGAGCGATCCGGGGCCCTTCTTCGTTGGGCTGGCATGCGATGTCTCGTCCTTCTGCCCTTTCTGTTTGTGGCCGCTTGCGACCTTGTCCCGACAGCCCGGACCGCCACCTACGATCCGGGCGTCTCCGCATCGGTGGATCAGGCCCTGTGCCGCCTGGGTTTCACCGCCGTGCCGATGACCGAGCTGACCAGTGGCCATCACCTCGTTGAGGCCAGTCTGAACGGGCGGACGGGGCGTTTCGTGGTCGATACCGGCGCCAATGCCACGGTGCTCCACGCCTCCCTGGTGGCGGACTACGACCTCGACCCCGCCATAGGCGTCAGCGCCGCCGCGGTCGGGCTTGGCGGCCAGGCCCAGGCCGATGTCTGGCGCTACAGGAGCCTGCAGATCGGCCCGGTCGACATACCGGCCGGCCGGATCATCAGCGCCGACCTGTCGCAGATGGTGAACTTCCTGGGCGCCAAGACTGATCAGCCCATCGTCGGCATCATCGGACAGGACGTTCTCTCCGCCCAGCAGGCGGTGATCGACGTGCCGCGACCCATCCTCTACCTGCGCCGGCCTGGCGCGGTGGCCCCGGTCGATCCAACCACCTGCGAATAGCTGTCCAAGGCGCACTGAGTTGGTCGGGTTGAGACGCCGGCCAAGCAAATTTC
>JBKJSF010000229.1:0-73320 GCA_046595895.1 Caulobacter sp.
ATTGGCCGGGTCGGCGATCAGGTCCATGCCCAGCACCCGGACGTTCTGCAGCACCGCGCCGCTGAGCGCGCCGCCCTTGCCCTCGACCTTGACGTCGTCGCTGGGCTCCATGGCGACCAGCACATCGACCCGGTCGCCGGGCGTCACATGCCGCCGCCGCCGGAGACGTCGGTGACCTTGATGGTGTAGGCGCGCATGCCCTCGCCGATGACGGCGGCGACATTGGCCTTGCTGCCGCCGCCCGACAGCTTGGCGGGCAGCAGGGGCTCGCGGGCCGTGATGCGGGCCAGGGTGACCGGGCCGCCGTTGTCGAGCGAGACGACCGAGCTGATGGTCGAATAGACGCCCTCCGGAACCGCGTCCTTGGGCAGCTTGATGATCATCAGGTCCTTGGCCGCCAGCTTCACCCCGAACGGCAGGTCGGCCTTGGCCGCCACCACGGGGATGAGGTTGCTGATCGGGGCGGCCGCGCCCGCCTTGCCCTGGCCGGTTCCGTCCGGAAGCATGGTCTTGGCGACCACCAGCGCTCCGACGCCCAGCAGGGCCGAGGCCCCCAGGCTGACAATCGTGGCGACACGCATTCTGACGTCCCCGCATTACCCTTGGGGGCCGCGAGACGCGGACTCCCTGCACTGACTGACAAGGTTACGGGTCCGGACTTAGGATATGCTCAAAATATACAGTAAAGGCGCGTAAACCCTGTTGGGGACTGGTTCGCCGCCACGCGGCGTGCCTGTCCCCGGTCAGCGCCGGCGGCAAGTCCGGGCGCGGTCCAGCCGCCCAGCCACTCGTCTGGATCGAAGGCTCCTTCAGCCCCCATCACCCCAAAAACCCTGTCATCCTACGGCCGCGCGCAGCGCGGACCGAAGGACCCATCCGTCCGCCCGGCGCCTGGCGTTTGGCGTTTTCTCCGCCGTCGGTGACGGCTGATCGGCTCCAGGCGATCCGTCCCTGACCATGGGTCCTTCGGTTCCCGCTTCGCGGGCCCGTAGGATGACAGGATGGGGAACTAACGGCTGTGCGCCAGTTCACCCGCAACATAGGTCCGCTCCACCGCCCGGTCGCCGCCCAGCACCATCAGGGCGAACAGGCGCTCGCCCAGGGTCCGCGCGACATGCCGCCCAAGCCCCGGAACCCCGCCCGGATCGAGCACCACGAAGTCGGCCTCCATCCCGGGCTCGAAGGCGCCGATGCGATCCTGAAGGCCCAGCGCCTCGGCCCCGCCCCGGCCGGCCATATAGAGGGCCGTCAACGGATCCAGCGTCGTCCCCTTGAGCCGCCCGACCTTCCAGGCCTCGGCCGCCGTGGTCAGCAGGCTCCAGCTGGTGCCCGCTCCGATGTCGGTGCCCAGCGCCACCTTCACCCCGAACCGGCGGGTGCGCTCCAGGTCAAACAGGCCGCTGCCAAGGAACAGGTTGGAGGTCGGGCAGAAGGCGCAGGCGCAGGCCGCCTGGCCCATGCGGCTCAGGGCCCGGTCGTCCAGATGGATGGCGTGGGCGAACATCGAACGGTTGGTGACCAGGCCGAAGCGGTCATAGACGTCCAGATAGTCGGCCGCCTCCGGGAAGGCCTGGCGGGTGGCCTCGATTTCGGCGGCGTTCTCCGACAGGTGGGTCTGGATCCAGACATCGGGATTGTCCGCCGCCAGCCGCCCGGCCAGGGCCAGTTGCTCCCGGGAACTGCCGAGCGCGAATCTCGGCGTCACCGCATAGCCAAGCCGGCCGCGGCCGCGCCAGGCCCGAATCAGCGCCTGCGTCTCTTCCGCCCCGCCCTCCGCCGTATCCCGCAGCCCCTCCGGCCCCTGGTCCATCAGGCATTTGCCGGCGATCAGTCGCATGTCGCGGGCCAGCGCTTCCTCGAACAGGGCCGTGACCGACCCGGCATGCACCGAGCCGAAGACCATGGCCGTGGTGGTGCCGTTGGCCAGCAGGGTGTTCAGGAACCGCCCCGCCGCATCTGTCGCATGGCCCGGGTCGGCGAAGGCCCGCTCGGCAGGAAAGGTATAGCGCTCCAGCCAGTCGAGCAGCGGCCCGCCCGGCGATGCGACCATGTCGAGTTGCGGGAAATGGATATGCCCATCGATAAAGCCAGGGGTCAGGATGCGGCCGGGCAGGGCCTCGACCGGCGTGCCGTCCGGCAGCATCGGCGCCAGCTCGTCCCATGCCCCGGCCTTGACCACATGGCCGTCCTCGATGAGCAGCAGGCCATCGGCGAAGTGACGCAATGCGGCCGCATTGGCGGCGGGGTCGCCCAGCGTCCAGACCAGCTCAGACCGCCACCCCCGCAACCCCGGCATTGCTCATCTCTCTCCGCTGCGAGGGCCAGGCCCCGACTTCAAAACGTCATACCACGTTGACGCTTTTGGCCGTTACCTGGTTCGCTGCAAAAATGGCTCCTGTACGCGCATAGGACGAATTTCCTCCCGAACAAGGGACGTGACGCGAAAATTCCGGATGGACGTTGGCCACGCCCTCGCCTAGGTTGGACGAACATTGTTTTCTATTTTTTAGGCACGTGGTCGCGCGTCCGCCTGAAATTCAAGCAACCTGAGGGGGCCTGCCCTATGTCCGTTTCCATCCGCAATCGTCGTCGCGTTTCCCTGCTGGCCAGCTCCTCGCTGGTCGCCGCCAGCCTGCTGGCCGGCGTCGCGGGGCTCTCCAGCCTGGTCCTCGCGCCAGGGGTGGCCATGGCCGCCGACGAATGCGGGAACCCCTCGGGCAACGGCGGCGGCAACGACGTCTTCGTCTGCGCCGGTCCCTACGTGGCCATCGACTACACGGCGACGACCAACGGCAACCTCACCCTCAACCTCGAGGACGGCGTCTCCGTCCTCGCCGGCATCGCGGCCACCGGCAATGCCGGCGAGAGCCTGACGGTGCGGGCCACCACCAACGTCGTCGGGGCCGGCGACCCGACCGTCCTTAACCCCCTCGGCTACGCCATCAACCTGCAGGGCCAGGGTCCCTCGGTCATCGTCGACCTGCGCTCGACCGACGTCGGCGTCGACGGCCTGCCCGGCCCGTCCATCGGCAGCGGCCGCGGCATCCAGGCGACCAACACCGCCGGCAGCACCCAGGTGCGGATGAACGAAGGCTCGGTCAACGCCGCGGCCGGCTTCGGCATCAACGCCACCTCGGCGGGCGGCGGCGACACCACCGTCTACCTGACCAACGGCACGACCGTCACCTCGACCGGCACCGCTGTGCGGGCCATCTCGACCGGGGGCCAGGTCGATGTGATCACCACCGGCCTCCTGACCACCGACAACGTTGGTATTTTCGCCAACGGAACCACCGGCGTAACCATCAGCGCCGGCGACATCCTCGCCCTCGGCACCGGCATCAGCGCCACCTCGACGGGCGGCTTGGTTGACGTCACCACCACCGGCGCCGTGTCGGGCGCGGCGGGCATCGTCACCAACTCCGGGACCAACAACAACACCATCGTCACCCTGGGCGGCGACGTCACCGGTACGGCCGGCAATGGTGTCACCGGCACCGTTGGCGACGCCGACTACACCCTCAACGCCACCGGCGTGACGATCACCGGCACGGGCGGTGATGGCGTCAATATCACCTCGAATGGCGATGGCCTGATCACCCTGAACGTCTCCGACGTCAGCGGCGCCGCCGGCATCGACGTAAACGCCACGACCGGCAATACCGCCGTGGTGGTCGTCTCCGACGGCCTGATCACCGGCGTCACCGGCGCCGGCGTGCAGGTCGACGCCACCGGCTCGGTCAGCATCACGGTAAACGACACCAACGCCGTCGGCTATGGCGCCGTCGGCGACAGCACCAACGGCGATGCGACCGTCATCGCCAACGGTACGCTGACCGGCGGCGGCGGCATTGTGGCCATCACCAACGGGTCCGGAACGGCCTTCGCACTGGTTCAGGCCGGCGCCACCATCAACACCACCGATCCCTTCCTCTTCGGGGCCCTCGCCAACGCCACCGGCGGCGGCGACGCCATCCTCACCGTAGCCGGCGATGTCGCCGATGGCGGCATCGGGGCCTCCGCGGTCGGCGCCGGTACGGTGGACATCAATGGCGGCGGCAACGTCTCCATGCTCTCCACCTTCTCGGCGGTGGCGGCCGCGACCGACACCGGCCTGCTGTTCATCAACCTGACGGGCGACGTCAGCAGCACCGACGCCGACGGCTTCTTGCTGACCAGCAACAGCGGCCCGATTACCCTGTTCACCAGCGGCGTGGTGACGGCCGGCGACGACGGCGTCGATGCCCTCAGCACCACCGGCTCGGTCAATATCAACATCATCGGCTCGGTGACCGCCACCGACACGGGCGTGCTGGTCACCACCGGCGGAGCCGGCGTGGCCAACATCAACGGTAGCGTCACCGGCGCAACCGGGGTCAGCGTCACCGGCACGGGCGCCGGAACCGCGACCATCAACCTGGGCGGCGGCAGCACCGTGGAAGCCACCGGGGCCGGCTTCGGCGCCGTGGCCACCACCACGGGCTCGGGCGATGCGGCCATTTCAACGGGCGGCAGCGTGCTGGACGGCGGCATCGGCGCCTTCGCGCTCGGCTCGGGCAATGTCAACGTGACGGGCGCGGGCTCGATCAACAATACCGGCGCCGGCCCGGCCGTCAGCACCACCAGCACCACCGGCACGACCACCATCAACCTCACCGGCCCGATCAGCAGCTCCGGCGGTGACGGCATCAACGCCCTGACCGGCTCGGGCGCCCTGACCGTCGGCAGCACCGGCGCGATCACCGCCGGAACCGACGGTATCCAGGCGGTCAGCACGTCCGGCCTTGTGACCGTCAACACCAGCGGAACCATCGGAGCCGGCGCAACCGGCATCACCGCCGTCAGCAACGGCGGTGTCGATGTCAACAACGGCGCGGTGATCACCGCCGTCGCGACCGGCATCGCCGGCAGCGGATCGGGCGGCGTCGACCTCAACACCAGCGCCAACGTGACTGGCGCGACCGGCATCACGGCGGTCGGCACGGCCGGCGGCACGGCGTCCATCACCGTCCAGGCCGGGGCGACAGTCACAGGCACGGCCGGCGACGGCGCCAATGCCGACAGCGCGACGGGTATCGCCGTCATCGACAACTTCGGCGCCCTGGTCGCCACCGGCGGCGACGGCGCGCAGGCGACGACGACCAGCGGCGTGGCCCAGGTAATCAACGAGTCAGGCGCGACGATCAGCGCCACTGGCGGCATCGGCGCCACCGCCAGCGCCACGACCGGCGTGGCGTTGGTGAACGACGTCGGCGCCGGCATCTCCGGGACCACCGGCGTCTCGGCGACCTCGACCTCGGGCGTCGCCCTGGTTATCAGCAACAACGTCACCGGCACGGCCGGCGACGGCATCAACGCCAGCACCACCAGCGGCATCGCCCAGGTGGCCACCGCAGGCATGATCACCTCGACCGGCGGCGACGGCATCGACGCCTCGTCCAGCGCCGGCGGCCTGGTCGTCGTTGTCGGCAGCGCTGACATCGACGCGTCCGACGGCTACGGCATTCTGGCCCGAGCCACGGCCGGCGGCGCCGTCGTCGTCGGCTATACCGGCGACATCGGCACGCCCGGCGACCCGACCGCGAACGGCGGCATTCTTGCCCTGCTCAGCGGCGGGGCCGGCGTGGTCAGCGTCTCCTCGGTCAATGACATCTACACCGACGGCGCAGGGCCCTTCGGGGCCGGCGTGGCTGGCGTCCACGGCGGCACGAGCGGGACGGTCAACGTCTCCTACCAGGGCACGATGGTCAGCGGTTCGGTCGGCGTGGTCGGCGGCATCTTCGGCGCGACCAACGCCGATACGGTGACGGTCACCGTCGGCGACAACTCCTCGATCAGCGCCGGCGTGACCGGCGTGCTGGCCACCAACCAAGGCCTCGGCGCGGCGACCACCATCATCGGCTCCGGAGTCACCATCGATCCGGACGACTACGGCTCCTACACCTTCTCGGCCGCCAACGACGCCACGGTGACGATCGGCAACAACGTCGTCATCGTTATTGGCAACACCGACGGCGACAACATTGCCTACGGCGTCTACGCCGAAAGCGGCCAGGCCGTAGACGACGCGGTCGGCGACGAATCGGTCGAGATCACCATCGGCACGGGCGCCAGCATCACCATCGACGACGGGGCCGGCGGCGATGCCGATGGAGCGGGCGGCGTGATCGGCGTGGCCACCGGCGCGGCCGGCGGCATCGACATCGACATCGGCGACGGGCTGAACGTCAGCATCACCGGCAACAACGCGGTCGGCGTTGGTGGCAGCAGCGTCGCCGGCGACATCTTCATCACCACCGGCACGGGCACGATCGATATCCTCGGCCTCGACAATCTCGACCTGACCGGCAACTTCCCGGGCACGGCCGGCATCGGCGCCACGTCGACCTCGGGCGACATCCTGATCCAGTCGGCGACCAGCATCGCGGTCAACAACGGAACCCTCGACGCGGCCGGCATCTTCGCCGAGAGCGGCGGGGCCGGCGGCGTCACCGTGATCTCCACGGCCCAGATCCTCTCCAGTGATACAGGGATCAGCGCCGAGGCGGTCAACGGCGACGTCGTGGTCAACAGCAGCGCCTTCATCGGCGCGGTTGCCGGCGATGGCATCAATGCCCTCAACACCGGGACAGGCAACACCCAGGTGTTCACCACCGCCTCGATCACCAGCACCCAGGCCAACGGCATCGTCGCCCTTAACACCGGGACAGACGGCTTTGTCTTTGTGGTCGCCAGCGGCGGCACGATCACGGCCGGCATGAACGGCATCGCGGCCGGAGCCACCAATGCGGCCAACACCCAGATCGTGCAGGTCAACAACAGCGACGCCATCAACGCCAACACCAGCGGCGGCGGCGGCTTCGGCATCCTGGGCGTGCAGGCCGGCAGCGGCAGCCTGGTGATCAACAACTCCGGCGCCATCGGCGGAACGGCCGTTTCCGGCATCGTCGGCCTCAACAGCAACGCCCTGGGCCAGATCGCCATCAACAACTCCGGCGCCATCGGTTCGGCCGGCAATGCGGTGACCGACAACGGCATCATCGGATCGGCAAACGCCGGGGCCAGCATCAACATCCAGTCCACAGGCGGCGGCATCTGGGCCGGGGTCACCGGCATCCGCGCCAACTCCCTCAGCACCGGCAACGTGGCGGTGTTCACCACCGCGGCCAGCCCGATCACCGTGACCGGGCCCGGCGGCGCCGGCATCTGGGTCAACACCCTCGGCGGCACGGCGGAGGTGGCCAACAACGCGGTCATCGCCAGCGCCGGGGCCGGCATCATCGCCACCAACACCACCGGCACGATCACCGTCGCCACCAGCGGCGCGGTCACGGCGACCGGCGGCGACGCGATCTTCACCAGTGGAACCACCGGCGCCACCACCATCCTCGCCAACGCCGCCTTGAGCGGCAGCGATGACGGCATCGACGCCGCGGTGACGAACGCCGCCCTGACGGTGACCAACAACGCCACCGTCACGGGGGCCGACAACGGCATCCTGACCAGCAACGGTGGAACGGGCGTTACGACCCTCAACGTCAACGGCAACGTCACTGGCAGTGGCGCCGGTTCGGCGGGGATCAATGCGGCGACCACCGGCACGGGCGCGGTCAACGTCCTGATCGCCAACGTCCGGACCATCCAGGACGTCAACGGCAGCGCCATCCGCACCACCTCGGGCGGCGGCGCGGTGACCATCAACACGGGCGCCGGCTCGACCATCGTCGGGTCCGGGGCGGGTATCAATGGCTGGGTCGTTGACCTCAACAACGCGGTTGGCGGCACGACCACCTTCAACGTCGGGGCAGGCACAATCGTCCGCTCCACCGACGTCACCACGGCCGGCTACGACGACAACGCCATCCGCGGTATCGGCGGCAGCGTCATCATCAACAACGCCGGCCGCATCAATGGCCGGGTGCTGTTCAGCGGCCTGACTGGCAATGTGGTGTTCAACAACTCCAGCATCACCAGCTGGCACACCACCGGCGCCTCCACCTTCTCGGCCGGCGCCGATATCCTCAACAACACCGGCGCGATCTTCACCAACGCCGGCGGCGTCGCCACCAGCTTCGACTTCGGGGCCGGTGTCGACACCTTCACCCAGGCGGGCCTGCTGGTGGTCGGCGAGCCTGCCCAGGGCGCCTCCACCCTGACGATCACCAACCTGGAAGCGCTCAACAACAGCGGCCGCATCGTGTTCGGCAGCGCCGGTGTCGACCTGACCGCCCTCTCGGATGGCCAGATCAACGACCGCATCCTGGCCTCGGGCACGACCTTCACCGGGTCTGGCTCCAGCCGCCTGGTGATGGACGCCAGCCTTGGCGGCGTCGTCCAGACCAGCTGCGCCGTCCTGACCGCCGCCGACTGCCTCAGCCTCACGGGCGGCAGCACGGCGGGCAGCACGCTGATCAAGGTGACGGATGCCAGCGGCAGCCCGTTTGGGGCCTTCAACCCGGTCGGCATCGTGCTGGTCGACGTTGCCGGCGCCGGGGTTACCGCGGCCACCCACTTCTCGCTGGATCCGACCTCGTCGTTCTGGCGCGCCGACCTCAGCTCGCCGGACGGCGTGCTCGACAAGGGCCTGTTCTTCTACGACCTGACCCTCAACCTCAACAAACAGCATGTCCTGGTCGGCCTGCCCGACGGCGAGGCGTTCGAGTTCACCACCTTTGGCGCCGCGCTGCAAAACGTCTGGCACACCACCACCGGCGTCTGGTTCGAACGTCAGGCCGACCTGCGCACCCAACTGCCGGCCCTCGACGACAGCGGCGCCGGCATCTGGGTCAAGGTCACGGGCTCGGCCGCCGAGCGCGACCGGATCCAGGGTTACGACCTGTTCGGCGTGACCTACGAGTTCGACACCTCCTATGAGCAGAACACCGTCGCCCTGATCGGCGGACTGGACTTCATGGGCGGCGGTTCGGGCAAGGCCTGGGTCATCGGCGGCCAGTTCGGCTTCGTCGACAGCGATGTCACCTACGACAACTCGCCTACCGTGACCTCGTTCGAGGGCACGACCTTCGGTGTCTACGGCTCCTACGTCGCCGGTCCCTGGTTCGTTGACGGCATCATCAACGCCAACGCCCTCGACTACGATCACCAGGCCATCACCCTGGCCCCGGTCGGCTCGAACATCTTCTCGGGTTCGGTCGACAGCCTCGGCTTCCAGGTCGAGGGTGGCTGGTCGGTGCCGATCGGCGCCAACGGCTTCTTCGAGCCGCTGGGTTCGCTGTCCTACGTGACCACGGACGTCGATGCGGTTGACGTGCCCGGCGCCGAGGTCGACTTCGACAGCTTCACCAGCCTGCGGGCCAGCATCGGCGGCCGTATCGGCGTCGATGTCGACCACGGGACCTTCTCCAGCAAATGGGCGCTGGTCGCCCGCTACTGGAACGAGTTCGAAGGCGAAAACGACGTCACCTTCCACTCGGCTGGCCCGGACTTTACCCTGACCGACGACTTCTCGGGCGGCTTTGGGGAAATCGGCGGCACGGTCAATGTGTTCGGCGCCGACGACCGTTTCTCGGCCTTCCTGAACATCGGCACCAAGTTCCAGGACGACTACAAGTCGGTTGACGGCAGCATCGGCCTCCGCTGGCGCTGGTAGTCGGCCCGCCGACTTTCAAAGCATTGTGGACGGGCCGGTCAGCAGACCGGCCCGTTTGCATTCAGCCCTCAAAACGGCGCCGTTGATCTCTTCAACAGGATCAATACGCTCCAGTGGCCACGGAATACCGTGGCGTCATCAAGACCAGTCATCGCCAGCCACCTGAACCCAGCCACCCGGAGTTAAGTCCCGTGATCAAGACCCCCGTCCTGGGCCTGGCCCTCGTCCTGTCCAGCGCCCTCTGCGTGCAGGCCGCGCCCGTCGTGGCCGGCAAGTCGCCGTCCGACGCGGCCGGGCGGGTCGAGGCGATGAAACTGGCCCAGGCGGCGCCGCCCCCGAGGGCCGCGCCGCCCGCCAAGGCCCCCTCGGCTGGCGCCCCGACACCGCCGCCGCCGGCGGCGCCGCTCGGCCCGCCCCGCGCCTTCCCCGGTTACACCCAGCCTGACGTTGGAACAGCCGCCTGCCGGGTGATCAGCCAGACGCAGACGATGTGCACCATCCCCGCCATGGTCGCCGGCCGCTATGTGGCCCGCGCCAGCGGCACTTCTACCGCCCAGGGCGAGGGGGCGGCCCAGGCCCTGGTGATCACCGTCGGTGGCCGCGCCTGCGGCCGGGTCGATCGGCGTCCGACCAAGGAAGCCCCCTGGACGACGGGTCCCAAGACCCTGGTCGGCGACTGCGAGTTCGTCATTGTCAGCGACCGGCCGCTGCAGGTCATCGCCACCTATGGTGACGCCAAGGCGACCAAGGACGCCCGCGGCCCGACCCTGAAAATCGACCGCCTGCCCTGGGACGGGGTGATGTCGGCCAACATGTCGGCCCCCGAGCAGCCGCAGTAGGGAGCCCCGGTCATGGCGCGTTTCCTGGTCCAGTTCCTGTTCGCCATCGCCGGCTTCTGGGTCGCCCAGGAGCTGGTGGAAGGCATCAAGGTCCAGGGCTGGACCAGCCTGGTCATCGCCGCCCTCTTGCTGGGCGTCGCCAATGCCATCGTCAGGCCCATACTGGTGGTGCTGACCTTCCCCGTCGTGTTCATCACCTTCGGCCTGTTCCTGCTGGTCATCAACGCCGCCATGCTGGGCCTGGTCGGCATGTTGATGAAGGGGCTTGAGGTCAACGGCTTCTGGCCCGCCCTCTTTGGCGCCGTCATCATCGGAATCGCCAGCTGGATCGGCTCGAAACTGGTCGGCGAGGCCGAAGCGAAAGGCTGAGTCTGGCGCAGCAGCCCCGCCTCTGTTAGAGCCCGGGGCATGACCCGTGTCCGGATGACTTCGCGAATTACCCGCCCGGTGTGACGCCGCCGGCATCGGCGGCGCGCGCCGGGACTGTCATCGCCCGTCCGATCCGTTAAATCCGAGACCCGCACCATGGCCGACGACGCC
Source organism: Caulobacter sp. (assembly GCA_046595895.1). GTDB lineage: Bacteria > Pseudomonadota > Alphaproteobacteria > Caulobacterales > Caulobacteraceae > Caulobacter. Next base: position 10,990 of record JBKJSF010000229.1, read on the forward strand.
ACGCCCAAACCCGCACCGGGCCGCGACTACCGCGAAACCGTCTTCCTTCCCGACACGCCCTTCCCGATGCGCGCCGGGCTCCCCAAGCTCGAGCCCGAGATCCTGAAAGCCTGGGAAAAGGCCGACCTCTACAACGCCATCCGCGCCGACCGTCAGGCAAAAGGCGCGCCGCTGTTCGTGCTGCACGACGGTCCGCCCTATGCCAACGGCGCCATCCACATCGGCCATGCGCTCGACAAGACGCTGAAGGACTTTGTGGTCCGCAGCCGCTTCCTGCTCGGATTCGATGTCGACTTCGTGCCCGGCTGGGACTGCCACGGCCTGCCCATCGAGTGGGAGATCGAGAAGGAGTTCAAGGCCAAGGGCCGCGCCAAGGACGAGGTGCCCTCGGCCGAATTCCGCAGCCGTTGCCGCGAGTTCGCCGACGGCTGGATCGGCGTCCAGATGGCCGGCTTCAAGCGCCTGGGCGTGCTCGGCGACTGGGAAAACCGCTACGCCACCATGGACTTCACCAGTGAAGCCACGATCGTCGCCGAGTTCCACAAATTCGCGGCCTCGGGCCAGCTCTACCGCGGCTCCAAGCCGGTGATGTGGAGCCCGGTCGAGCGCACCTCCCTGGCCGAGGCCGAGATCGAGTACGCCGACCACGTCAGCCCGACCATCTGGGTCAAGTTCCCGGTCACCAGGGGCCTCGACGATGCGGCGGTGGTCATCTGGACCACCACCCCCTGGACCATCCCGGCCAACCGGGCGATCAGCTTCAACCCGGCGATCGACTACGGCCTCTACCGCATCGACAGCCTCGAAGCCGACCTCGCCTTCGAGCCCTGGGTGAAGCCCGGCGACCGCCTGGTGCTGGCCGACAAGCTGGCCGAAGAGGTGCTCCGGGCCGCCAAGGCCGCCAGCTGGACCCGCCTCGACGCGGTCGATCCGGGCTGCCTGACGACCGCCCATCCGCTTTCCACCCTCGCACCCTCCGCCGACGACCGCACGGGCTACGGCTTTGCAGTGCCGCTGCTGGCCGGCGACCATGTCACCGACGACGCCGGCACGGGCTTTGTCCACACCGCCCCGGGCCATGGCGCCGAGGACTACCTGGTCTGGCTCAAGCACGGTTACAAGGACATCCCCGAGACCGTCGACCCGGACGGCGCCTACTATCCTCACGTGCCTCTGTTCGCCGGCCTGCAGGTGCTGGAGACCGAGGGCAAGAAGCTCGGCAAGTTCGGCCCAGCCAACCCGGCGGTGATGGACAGGCTGATCGAGGCGGGCAACCTGCTGGCCCGCGGCCGGCTGGAACACAGCTATCCCCACAGCTGGCGCTCCAAGGCGCCGGTCATCTTCCGCAACACCCCGCAGTGGTTTGTCCGCATGGATAAACCACCAGAAAGGGACTCGGGGTTTGTCGCCATGGACGGCGAGGGGAGGGGGCCGAGCCTGCGCGAAAAGGCGCTGGCCGCCATCGACGCCACCGCCTTCCATCCGGAGGGCGGTCGCACCCGCATCCGGGGTATGGTCGAAACCCGGCCCGACTGGCTGATCAGTCGCCAGCGCGCCTGGGGAACGCCCCTGGCGATGTTCGTCGATAAGGAAACCGGCCAGCCGCTGGTCGACGCCGCCGTCAACCAGCGCATCACCGATCTGATCGCCAGCGAAGGCGCCGACGCCTGGTACCTGCGTCCGGCCTCGGACTTCCTTGGCGACCACGACCCGGCCAAATTCGAGAAGGTCGAGGACATCCTCGACGTCTGGTTCGACTCCGGCTCGACCCATGCCTTCACGCTGGAAGGCCGCAACAACACGCGTTGGCCGGCCGACCTCTATTCGGAAGGCTCCGACCAGCACCGCGGCTGGTTCCAGTCCTCCCTGCTGGAGGCCTGCGGCACCCGTGGCGTCGCCCCCTATAAGGCGGTGGTGACCCATGGCTTCACCCTGGACGAGCAGGGCAAGAAGATGTCGAAGTCGCTGAAGAACGTCATCGACCCGGCCGACATCATCAAGGAATACGGGGCCGAGATCCTGCGCATGTGGACGGCGATGGTCGACTACGCCGAGGACCAACGGATCGGCAAGACCATCCTGGCCGGCGTCTCCGACGCCTACCGCAAGCTGCGCAACACCCTCCGCTACATGCTGGGCGCCTTGAGCGACTTCAGCGAGGCCGAGCGCGTGCCGCTCGACCAACTCCCGTCGCTCGAACGCTACATCCTGCACCGGCTGTGGGAGCTCGACGGCCAGGTCCGCCAAGCCTACGGCGCCTATCAATACGCAGACGTCCTTCGCCCGGTGCTCGATTTCTGCCAGGGCGACCTCAGCAGCCTGTTCTTCGACATCCGCCGCGACAGCCTCTACTGTGACCGCCCGGACGCCCTAGGTCGCCGAGCCTACCGCACGGTGCTGGACGCGGTGTTCGAGCGGCTGACCGCCTGGCTGAACCCCATCGCTCCCTTCACCATGCACGAGGCCTGGGCCAGCCGGTTCCCGAATGCACAGGCCAACGCCTTCCGGGTCATCCCGGACACCCCGGCCGAGTGGCGAAACGACGAGGCCGCCGCGCGCTGGTCGAAGATCGGCACTGTCACCTCAGCCGTCACCGCCGCCCTGGAGATCGAACGCCGCGAAAAGCGCATCGGCTCGTCGCTGGAGGCCGCCCCGGTGGTCACTGTCGGTGATTCAGCCCTGCTCGCCGCCTTCGACGGCCTCGACGCCGCCGAGATATTCCGCACCAGTTCGGCCCGCTTCAAGGAAGGCGGTGAGGGCATCGCTGTCGATCCGGCCCTGGCGAGCGGCGACAAATGCGCCCGCTGCTGGCGTATCCTCACCGAGGTCAAGCCGGCCACCCAGCTGTGCCTGCGCTGCGAAGACGCCGTCGCCGCCTGGGACAAGGCCGGCGCGGCCTGATATCGGATAGGCTGAACGACAAGGAAGTCCTGCTTGAGCCTCGAGTCTCCCGACCTGCCGCCCGAAGCGCCGGTGACGCCCGCCCCGGCGATCGCCACGCCCGTGTCCGAGGCCTCCACCGGAGCCGGCCAGGGTCCGACCGCCTACAGTCTGGCCCTGGCCGTGCTGGTCGCCGATCAGCTCAGCAAGCTCTGGTTCTTGAACCTGGGCCTGCAGCCGGGCGAGTCACAGCATGTCTTTGGCCCCTTCTCCCTGACCATGGTCTGGAACCGGGGCGTCTCCTTCGGTCTGTTCCGGGCCGACGCCGACTGGGTCCGCTGGGTCCTGACGGCCTTCTCGCTGGTCGTCGCCATCGTCATCGCCGTCTGGGCCCGCAAGGTCTCCCGGCCGCTGCTGGGCTGGGCCTTCGGCCTGATCATGGGCGGGGCGATCGGCAACATGATCGACCGCATCCGCCTGGGGGCCGTCGCCGACTTCCTCGACTTCACGAGGCTCGCCTTCCCCTGGGTGTTCAATGTCGCCGACAGCGCCATCAGCGTCGGCGTCGTTCTCCTTCTGATCGACACATTCATCACCGACCGTGCGCAGAAGAGTCGCTGACCGACCCTGTTGGCGCCCGCACCGTTCTGGCGTATCTGATCCCTTCTGAGTGGGTTGAGGAAAAGTGGAAACCGGTTTTCCGCCCGCAACCCGCCCCTAACGAAAATGTTGGCCGGGGGGCCACTGGAGTTCTCTTTTGGCTATGAAGCTGAACCGCGCGATCGTCATCACCGCCCTGGTGGCCAGCGCCGGCCTTGCCGGTTGCCAGTCCGCCTCCAAGGCGATGGGTATGGCCAAGATCACCCCGGACGAGTTCAAGGTTGTCACCAAGGCCCCACTGGTGGTGCCGCCCGACTACGCCCTGCGCCCGCCAGCCCCCGGTGAGCCGCGCCCGGTCGAGCTCGAGCCCGACAGCGCCTCCCGCGCCTCGGCCCAGGCCCGCGTCCTCGCCGCCGACCGCTCGGAGGGTGAAAAGGTCCTGGTCGCCAAGGCCGGCGCGAATAACGCCGACCCGCTGGTCCGCTATGTCGTCGACGATGAATTCGGCGATGTCGCCCACAAGGAAAAGAGCTTCGCCGACTCGGTGATGTTCTGGCGCAAGGACAAGGCCCCGACCGCCTCCGCCGACCCGTCGGCCGCCCCGGTTGTCGACGCCGCCGCCGAGGAAGCCCGGATCAAGACGCTGACCGGCGGCAAGAACGTGGTCATCAAGCGCGAAAAGTCCGGCTGGGTGAAACTGCCGGGCCTCTAGGGCGCATCGCCGATTCGAGATCGAGGGGCGGGCACACGGTGCGCGCCCCTTTTTCTTTGCCCGCTATCCAGCGCTGGCCGGCGTCTCGACCTTGAACCCCCGCGCCCTCAGCTGATCCAGCACCCCGCCGCGCGCCAGGAGCTGGCGCAGGTCGACGACCGCCACCGCCTTGCCGGGCACGGCCATCTGCCGGCCGATCACCCCGCTGGTGTCGCTCATCGCCTTGCGGCTCAGGGTGGCCAGCAGCGGCAGGCGGGCCAGGCAGCGGTCAAAGCCCCGCTCGGCCCGCAGCGCCGCCTTCACATCGCCCCGCGCCCAGCCGGCCGCCGCCTCGCGGATGCGCCCGCGCCCGGCCTCGACCTCGTCCAGCGCGTCCTCCAGGCAGATGCGGTGGCCGGCCTCGTCGAGGGTCAGCAGCGATTTCACCGCCGGCATCGGGTCGATCGCCGCCCCGGCCCTGATTTGCTTGACCCTGGCCTTCTTCGCCAGGCCGAGGATGCGCGTCATCGGCGCATCGTCGTCCAGTTTCAGCGGCTTGCGCAGCTCGCCGGCGATCACCGCCCCCTTCACCCCCGGCTTCCACTTGGCCAGCTTCTCCGGCTTGACCTTCAGGGTCACCCGCGCGCGCTCCAGTCGCGCCGCCAGCGCCCCGTCCAGCGGCGGACCGCCCTGGAATTTCTTCTGATTGGTCAGGAAGAAGGCGGTCATCACCACCGGCCGCGCCTTGATCTTCGGCGGCAGGATCAGCGCCTTGGCCCCGTCCAGCCGCATGGCCAGCCGTCGATCGTCCCACTTCATGCCCCTGGGCAAGGCCCCGGGCACGCCCAGCACATAGACGGTGGTATCCCCGTCCGACACTTTCCAGAAGGCCGGCCCGCCAAGGTTGGAAGCGACCACCAACTCCTCGACCAGCACCCCCTCGGGATCATCCTCCGGCGCCTGGGCGGTGGCGGGCATGGTCCCCAGGGGCCATATCGCCATTGAGGCGGCCAGCAGGCCCGTCAATAGGCGTCTCTTGATCACTGCGGTTATCCCCCCCGGAATCGGCTAGGTTAGGTCTCTCATGCCCATTCGCCGTCTTCCGCCCGAAACCGTCAACCGCATCGCCGCCGGCGAGGTGGTCGAACGGCCGGCCAGCGCCGTCAAGGAACTGGTCGAAAACGCGCTGGACGCCGGGGCCCTGAAGATCGCCGTCGAGGCGGACGGCGGCGGCCTCAGTCGCATCCTGATCGCCGACGACGGGGCCGGCATGGGCGCGGGCGACCTCTCCCTGGCCGTCGAGCGCCATGCTACCTCCAAGCTCAATCCCGGCCCCGACGGGACCTGGGACCTCTTGAACATCGCCACCCTGGGCTTTCGCGGCGAGGCCCTGCCGTCGATCGGCTCGGTCTCCCGCCTGACCATCTCCAGCCGCGCTCGCGGCGCCAGCGACGCCCACGCCATCCTCATCGAGGGCGGCGCCACCGGCGCCCCGGGCCCGGCCGCCTTCGCCGGGCCGCACGGGGCCCGGGTCGAGGTCCGCGACCTGTTCTACGCCACCCCCGCACGCCTCAAGTTCATGAAGTCCGAGCGGGCCGAACAGATGGCCATCACCGAGGAGGTCAAGCGCCAGGCCATGGCGCATGAGGCGACCGCCTTTTCCCTCGACCTCGACGGCCGCCGGGTGCTGCGCCTTCCCGCCGAGCCGCCCGGCCCAGCAGGGCGCCTGGCCCGCCTTGCCGCCGTGCTTGGCCGCGAGTTCCAGGAGAACGCCCTGGAGATCGACCAGGAACGCGAGGGCGTCCGCCTCTCCGGTTTCGCGGGTTTGCCGACCTACAACCGCGGCAACGCCGCCCATCAGTATCTGTTCGTCAACGGCCGGCCGGTACGCGACCGGCTCCTCCAAGGAGCGTTACGCGCTGCTTACGCCGACTACCTGGCCCGCGACCGCCACCCGGCCGCCGCCCTCTACCTTGAGCTTGAGCCGACCCTGGTTGACTGCAATGTCCACCCGGCCAAGGCCGAGGTCCGCTTCCGCGACCCGGCCCTGGTCCGTGGCCTGATCATCGGCGCCCTGCGCCACGCCCTGGCCGGGGCCGGCCACCGGGCCAGCACCACCGTCGCCGGGGCGGCCCTGGCCGGGTTCAGGCCGGGCGGTGGCGGCTATGGCGGCTATCGCCCACCGCCGTCCGCATCCGGTTTCTCGGCTTGGCAGCAGGGCGGTTGGCAGCCGGCGCAAACGGGAAACCTCCCCGGCCTCTCGGACGTTTCGGCCCGGGTCGAACCCGGCGGTTTCGGCGAGGTCTTGTCCGGCTTTGATATGGACCTGATGGAGCGCCCCTCCACCCCCCAGCCCGGCCAGATCGACCCCGTCGACTTCCCGCTCGGGGCCGCCCGCGCCCAGGTGCATGAGACCTACATTGTCGCCCAGACCCGCGACGGCATGGTGATCGTGGACCAGCACGCCGCCCACGAACGCCTGGTCTACGAGCGGATGAAGGCCGAGATGGCGGCCGGCGGCGTCGCCCGCCAGACTTTGCTGCTGCCCGAGGTCGTCGATCTCGACCCCTCGGAGGCGGAACGGGTCTGCGCCAAGGCCGACGAACTGGCGGCGCTGGGCCTGGTCATCGAGCCCTTCGGCCCGGGCGCCGTGCTGGTCCGCGAGACCCCGGCCCTGCTCGGCGACTGCAACGCAGGCGGCCTGGTCCGCGACATCGCTGACGACCTGGCCGAAAACGGCCAGGCCCTGGCCCTCAAGGAACGCCTGGAGGAGGTTTGCTCGACCATGGCCTGTCACGGCTCGGTCCGGGCCGGGCGTCGCCTCACCGGCGCCGAAATGAACGCCCTGCTGCGCGAAATGGAAGCCACCCCCCACAGCGGCCAATGCAACCACGGACGGCCCACCTACGTCGAACTGCGGCTGGCGGATATCGAGCGGCTGTTCGGGCGGCGATAGACGAGACGAGGGCGGGGCTCTCGCCCTCCCTCCCCAATCCGGGGAGGGAGGAAACCGCTCCCGGCCTTCCGCGTTTTCCCCCCATGGACCTGCACCGCGGCCGCGTGATCGACCACATCCATCTGCGGGCCCGCGACCTGGCGGCGACGCAGGCCTTCTACGCCGCCCTCCTGCAAGCGCTGTCCATCCCGGTGGTCAGCGAGGAGGCCGACGAACTGTGGATCGACGCCGCCGACACGGACACACCCCCGACCCACGTCCACCTCGCCTTCCAGGAGGTCGTCTTCCACGGCGTGGCCGAGCGCTCGGCCGAATCGGTGGTTGTGTCCTTCACGCCACCCGGCGCCTGAGATCGCATCACCCCCACTTGGCAGAACATCGCTCTCCGCGCTAACCCTCGTCCCGTCAACAGAGGTACGCCCTATGTCACCCCTTGCCGTCGAGGCATGGGCCTGACGGCCGGATAACACTTCCGGTCGTCGAATGAGCCCGCTGAACCCGCCCGTCCTCACGCTGTGGGGGCGCGGCTCGTCATGCCTCACGACATCGGATTTCTCTCAGTGAACATTTCAAAGACGCAGCAACGCGTGCTGCATGCCCTGGCCCAGGGCGGCCGGATCGACCTCGTGCGCGAGGACGACAAGATCATCGACGTTGAATGCTGGTCCCGCGAGGGCTGGCTGATGACCGACGCCACCCTGGCCGCCTTCAAGAGCCTCAAGGGCAAGCGGCTGATCGCCAGCACCGGCGGCGGCCCCTACCGCATCACGCGGCAGGGCCTCGCCAACCTGCGCGCCCAGCTCAACAACCGGGTGACGGCGAAGGCCTGGTGACCCCCTCGGTCCCTTCTCCCGCTTGTCGGGAGAAGGTGGCCCCGAAGGGGTCGGATGAGGGCAGCACCGGCTTCTACAGCTCGGCCTCCGCATACGACCGCATCGCCTCGGCCAGGTACTCAGCCAACCCCGGCCCGATCGCCTCATAGCGGGCGGTGAACGCTGGGTGCTCCAGGTACATGGCCCCCAGCTCGGCGAAGGCCTCCGCCGTCGGCGGGCGGGGCCAGCTTCGGGCCACCCAGGCGTGGTGGCGGGCCATCAGCGCCCGCACCGCGCCGCTATCGACCGGCAGGCCATCGACCAGCGCCCGGCCCATGGCCTGCTCGATGGCTTCGCCCTCGGCCGTCAGCGAAGCGAAGTCGGCCTTGCTCCAGCCCTTCATTTTCGCCTTCGACCCGGAGATCCTGGCCGCCGCGCCCTCGCCGTAGCGATCCACCAGCCAGGCCTCATGCCCGGCCTGTTCCTTCGGCGAAAACCCGCCAAACAGTTCGCTCTCATTCATGCTCGTCTCTCCTTCCAGATCGGCGAGGGTCGCATCCAGGGTCCTGAGCAGTTTCCGATACCGCGCAGCCTCCCCCGCCAACACGGCGCGTTGACGTTTCAGCGCCGCCAGCCGCTCGAAATCCGGGCTGGCCAGAACCGCCTTGATCGCCTCCAGCGGAAACTTCAGCTCGCGGTGGAACAGGATCTGCTGCAGCCGCAACAGCTCCTCCCGCCCGTACAGCCGATAGCCGTTGGCGCCGACCTGGGCCGGTTTCAACAGCCCGATGGCGTCGTAGTGGTGCAGCGTGCGGACCGAAACACCGGACAGCCGCACCAATTCCGCCACCGTGTAGAGCCTGCTCATGTCCTTTGATGTCCTCGTCATGAGGAGAGGTTTGCGGTCTCACGCCCCGTCAGGGTCAAGCCCGCTCAAAGCGCAGAAAATGCACCCGCGCGGCGCCGTAGTCGCGCGCGTCCAGCACCTCATACCCGGCCGGCGCGAACGGGCTCTCGTCCGAGCCGCGCTCGACCATCACCACCGCTCCGGGCTTCAGCCAGCCATGCGCCGCCATCTCCGCCATCGCCTTCTCGGCCAGCCCCTTGTGATAGGGCGGGTCGAGCACCGCCAGGTCGAACGCCGGCCCGGCGCTGCCCGGCCGCACCCCCAGATCCGTCGCGTCCCGCCGGTGGATCCGCGTCGTCCCGAACAGCCCGAACGCCTCGATGTTCTCGCGGATCGCGCCCCGCGCCGCATCGTCGGTCTCGACAAACAGGCAGAACACCGCCCCCCGCGAGATCGCCTCCAGCCCCAGCGCCCCGCTGCCGGCGAACAGGTCGAGCACCCGCGCGCCCTTGAGCTCCGGGGCCCAGGCCGCATGTTCCAGGATATTGAACACCGCCTGCCGCGCCCGGTCGCTGGTCGGCCGGGTGGTCTGGCCGGGCGGGGTGACGATGGGGCGGCCGCGATACTGGCCCGAGACGATGCGCATGGTCGCTTCCCTGCCCCCAAACGCGTTCGACGGCAACACCGCCTGCCTTGTGCGACTCCCCATGCCCGGACATGGTCCAGCCGAGCCTCGGATCCTGGGGCAGGGGGCGTCCGTGCAGATTGACCGTTGGCTGAACCTGACCGCGCCACCGGCCTGGTTGGCTGTGCTCGGCCCGGCCGACCGGGTCTGGTGGCGCGCCCTGCTGGTGCTGGTCGTCGGCGGGGCGGCGGCCCTCGTTCTGGGTCTGTCCGTCACTGCCGTCTTTCAGATCATGACGCCGATTCCGCTCGTCGAGATTTCGACGGACTATCAAGCCTGTCTTGACCGTCGCGGCGCCGACTGCGCAGTCGAGATCCCCAGCCTGGTCAAGCCTACCGTGCGGATGGAGATCCAAAGCAGCCTGCGTGGCGGCCTGGTGCTCGCGGCCCTCGCCTTCGGCCTGTTGCTGGTCGCCCGGCCCTTGCTCCACCGAACGATCCGCAGCTTCAACACCACGGCGCGTCGGATCCGCTGGGGCCACCTGGTATTCGGTTTGGTGTCCATGGGGCTGGTCTGCGGCCTGCTCGTGCTAGCCGACCGCCTGTTGTGGCCGCAGGACAGCGACCTCTCCCGTAGTCCGCTGTCTTGGGACGCCGGCGCCGGCCTGAAGCTGACCTACTTCGCCGCCGCCGCCTTCGGCATCCTGCTGGCCGCCTGGGCCGAGGAAGTCCTCTTTCGCGGCTGGGTGCTGCAGCAGACCGGCGCCTTCACCCGCAACCTGCCGCTTATCCTCGGCCTGCAGGCGGCGCTGTTCTCCCTGGCCCACCTATCGCCGGACCCCGGCGCCTTCGCCATCCGCGTGTTTGTCGGCCTGGCTTATGGCTGGGCGGCGCTTCGCCTTGGCGGGCTGGAGTTCGCCGTCGGCGCCCACATGGCCAACAACCTGATCCTCGCCTGGTTCGTTGGCGGCCTGGTCGGGATGAAGGACGTCGAGTTCACGCTCATCGCCTTTGGCATGGAGTTAGCCCAGGCGGCCGCCGTCGTCATCCTGGCGGAGGTTCTGGCTCGTCGCTCCAGCGCAGCGGGGGCGCCTGCGCCTTCAGGGCAAGCAACGCCTCCCGCAAACCGTCCATGAACGCGGTCCGCCGTCCCTCCCAGCGGATCGGCTCGCCGACAAGCACGGCGCAGGTCATCGGCACCGGGATCAACGTCCCCTTGGGCAGCACCCGCCCGGCCCCCTGGATCCACACCGGGATCACCGGCGCCTCCGGGAAGGCCTCGGCCAGCCGCGCCACGCCGTTCTTCAGCTGGGCCATGGCGCCGTTCGCGTCGCCCCGCGTGCCTTCCGGAAACACGACGACGATGGCCCCCTCGGCCAGCGCCTGCCGGGCCGGAGCCAGCACGTCCTCACCGGACCCGGCCTTGCGCCGAGCGACCGGCACGATGCCGATCAGGTTGCGCGACACCCAGCCGATCACCGGGTCCTTGAGGAAATAATCCGAGGCCGCCGCCGGCCGCACCAGATGCAGCGCCCGGGCCTTGAAGATGGTCAGCAGCAGCAGGGTGTCGACATGGCTGTTGTGGTTGGCGGCGATGATCGCCGGGCCCTTGAGCGGCAGCCGCTCGCGGCCCAACACATCGGCCCCGGTGAAGAACCGGGCCACCGGCCGGGCCACCGCCACGATCAGGGCCAGACGCAGCCAGCGGATCATCTCTAGAAGTGCTCCACCGCGAAGAAGGCCAGCAGGTGGAAGTAGAGCGGCGCGGTGAAGGTCGGGCTGCTCGACCGGGTCGACAGCCCGCCATGCCCCGGGATCAAGTGGCTGGTGTCCTTGATGCCGATGTCGCGCTTGATGGCGCTCATCGTCACGTCGCCGGCGAACCCGGCCACGGGCAGGGCGACCGCGACAATCCCTAGCCCCCAGCCCGACAGGGGCGTCAGCCAGGGCCCGGCGAGCCAGATCAGCGCCGCCGTGCTGGCCCAGCCGCCAAGGAAGCCCTCCCAGGTCTTGTTCGGGCTGACCGTCGGCACGATCTTGTGGCGGCCCAGGGTCTTGCCCCAGACATACTGCGCCACATCGTTGAACTCGGTGGCAACCAGCAGCATCAGCACCAGCCCCGCCGCCCCGGCCGGCGCCTCGATGTCGGGAACCCGCATCAGGAAGGCCGCGTAGCCGAGATTGTAGACGCAGGTCATCATCCCCCAGTGGAACATGGCCACGCGGGACAGGTAGTTCCTGGTCTGGCCGAACGCCGCCATCAGGAAGGGCGTCAGCAGGAAGGCGTAGACCGGCACGATGACCAGGAAGATCTGGTACTTGTCGATGACGATGAAGAAATAGCTGACCGGGATCGACAGATAGGCCGCCAGGATGATCAGCCGGTCTTCCTTGCGGGTCGGGGCGATCGACAGGAACTCCCGCAGGGCGATGAAGCTGATGACCACGAACAACAGGGTCGTGGTCTGCCAGCCGAGCAGCAGGGCGCCGGCCAGCAGCGCCACCATGAACCACCAGCTGGTGATCCGCTGGCGCAGCTCGCTGTAGTCGCGGGTCCTGTTGATCAGCGGCAGCACGGCGGAGATCAGCGCCGCCACGGTCAATAGCGCGACCACGCCGCCCAGTCCCCACAGCAGGATGACGGGCTGGCGCGCCACGAAGGCTTCGATGGTCTCGATGATCCGCAAGCCGCCCCCCAAAGCGCCAGTCTCGATTTCCGGGGACCTGTTGGATTTCCCCTTGGAAATCCAACGTGTCCCCTCTTCCCGCGCCGGCACAAGAGGGGACAGGTACGGTTCTTGCGAAACCGGACATGTCCCCGACGCTCCCGGCGCCGCGCGCCAACCGGTCCCCGATGGCCTATAGTCCCCGCGGGGAGCCTCGATGAATTCACTCCAGACCCTGGAAGTCCTGCTGCGCGGCATCGCCGTCGGGGCCATGCTGTGCACGGCGCTGGCCCTGCTCGGCGGCCGGCCGCTGATCCCGGCCCGCTGGACCGGTGCCCTGTTCGCCATCGCCGCCGCCGCCTTCACCCTGCATTCCGGCGGGCCGGAGACGAAGGTGCTGATGCCGATTCTCGCACCCATCTGGGCCCTGTCGCTGGGCGGCACGGCCTATTTCTGGATGTTCGGCATGGCCCTGTTCGAGGACAGCAAATTCACCATCGACCGCTGGATTCCGGCCCTGGTGATGTCCATCGTCGGCATCGCCGGGGGGGTGTTGCCGGAGCCGATCAACCGCGGCGTCTGGGTCACCCACAATCTGCTTGAAATGGCCCTCATCCTCCACATCATCAGCGTCATCTGGCGGCGGCGCCAGGATGACCTGATCGAGGCTCGGCGGGCCCTGCGCGCCCCGGTCATGCTGTTCATCGGCCTCTACGCCATGATCCTGTCAGGCTTCGAGATCGGCTGGGCGCTGGGGGCCCAGGAGCATTGGCTCTCGCCGCTGCAGGCCGCCAGCCTGGCCCTGGTCAGCCTGCTGACGGCGGGCGCCTTCCTGCAGGCCCGCCCCGAGCTGTTCGCGCCCCGGCTGGCCGCCGCCGACCCGGATGCCATCGACCCCCAGGACCGCCCGACCCTGGCCCGGCTGCAGGGGCTGATGGAGGGCGGCGCCTGGCGCACGGAGGGCCTGACCATCGGCCAGCTGGCCGGCGAGGTCGGCGTGCCCGAGCACCGTCTGCGCCGGCTGATCAACGGCGGACTTGGCCACCGCAACTTCGCCGACTTCATCGGTACGAGCCGCATCGAGGCGGCCAGGATCGCCCTCGCCGACCCGGCCAACGCCCGCGCCTCCATCTCCGCCCTGGCCTTCGACCTCGGCTACGCCAGCCTCGGCCCCTTCAACCGCGCCTTCAAGGAGGCCACCGGCCAGACACCCTCGGAATGGCGCACGCAGGCGTTGGCGAAAAAGGAATAGGAAACCGGAAACTGGAAACTGGGACACGTTGGATTCCAACGTGTCCCAACTGTTCTGCGGCAGGGCAGGGCAGGCGCCTCGCCGAATCCAGAAAACCCTCGCCGTTTCCGAAATCGACGCCTCTCTTCATCCTGAAGGAAGCGCCCCGACGCCGCCGCCAGCCAAAGTCTCCCGGCGTTCCACCCGAGAGACCCGACTGATGACCATCCCCGACACCCTCCTCTCCATAGCCCGAGCCTGGCTCGCCGGCTTCCAGGTCGACCTGACCCGCTACATCATCGCCGCCCCCCTGGTCTGGCTGGTCATCTGCGTCCTCCTGGCCCCGGTCCTGAAGACCTGGAAGATCCGCGAGGACCGGCCGCCGGCCCTGCAGCACATCGTCGAACTGCTCTGCTCGATCCGCTCGGTGGCCGTCTTCTCCACCGTCACCCTGATCACCCTCGGCCTTCACAAGGCGGGCCTGCTCTGGGGCGAGGCCTTCCGCGAGACCCCGCCCCTGATCTGGACGGCGGTCTCCCTCCTCCTCACAATCCTGGCCCATGACGCCTATTTCTACTGGGTCCACCGCGCCATGCACCGGCCCCTGCTGTTCCGCGCCTTCCACCGCCGCCACCATCGCTCCAACAACCCTACCCCCTTCACCGCCTACAGCTTCGACCTCGGCGAGGCGGCCCTGATGGCCGCCTTCAGCCCCTTGTGGCTGCTGTTGGTCCCGGTCGGCTGGCCGGCATTCGGCCTGTTCATGCTCCACCAGATCGCCCGCAACGTCATCGGCCACAGCGGCTACGAGCTGTTCCCGGCCCGCCGCGACGGCCGCCCGATGTTCGACTGGATGACCACCGTCACCCACCACGACCTGCACCATGCCCAGGCCGGCTCCAACTTCGGCCTCTACTTCACCTGGTGGGACCGGTGGATGAACACCGAGAACCCCCGCTACCTGGAAGCCTTCGCCCGGGTGGCGGCGCGGCGGCGGGGCCAGGTCAAGGCGGCGGCGATTTCCGCGGGGTAGCCGTCGTCGTCGTCAAAGGTTCATCGCTTCAGCGCCCGCATCGCCTCGACGATCTCCATCGTCCGGACACTGACGGTCGTCACCCGCTTCAACAGCTCGACCACGGCCTCCTTGTGGTCGGCGAAGCGATAGCTGTTGAACTTCTCGCGGATGGTCGGGTCCTTGGGGGTCTTTTCCTTGGGGTGGTTCAGCACCCAGTCGATGGCCCGGCCGATAGCCCAGGCCGCGTCCGGCGCCGCGCGAGCCGCCTTGGCGCCTCCAGGTCCCGGCAGGCCGATTCCCCGCCATCCGACCAACACCCTGGCCAACCCCCTGGCCAACCGTTCCCGCCGCTGAAGCCACGCAAAAGCCAACGAATACAGGAAAAGCCGGCCAGGCTTTGGACATCGCTTTGTTTGTTGCCTTGCGCGCGGCGGTTCGGCTCGTGGTAAAATGGGCCGCTTCGATAGGGGAGGGGCCGATGATCCAGCGCCTGATGACGTCCAGCCTGGTCCACATGGCCTTCGGCTTCGTCGCCATGGGCGGCTGGGCCCTGTTCGCCAACCGTGGCCATGGCCTCGAAGCCGCCTGGCTGCCGGCCCTCGTCCAGGGAATGATCAGCGCCCTCCTCACCGGCCTCATCAAGCGGGCGCTGGAGAGGATGGCCTGCCGCCTGGCCGCGCCGCTGGCCTATCTCCTGCCGCCGATCGCCACGGCGAGCGTCGTGCTGGCCATCCTCGCCGGGGTCCACAGCCTGATCGGCACGCCGGAGCTGGTCGCCACCATCGCCTTTCCGTGGAGCCTCTCGACCCTCTACGCCTTCATCTACAACGCGGCCCTGGTCCGCGCCCGCCCCACACCAGGAAGAAGCGAGACGCCATGACCGAGACCGAGAACCGCCGTCCGCTGAAGACCCGCTCGGCCGGCTGGGCCACCGGCCTGGCCAGGGCGCTCGGCAAGGCGCGGGTGCGGCCCAACCACATCTCGGCGATCAGCGTCGTCTTCGCCGCCCTCGGAGCCGCCCTGATGCTGCTCGGCGGCACGGACGACGGAAACGGCGTCGGCCGGGCGATCGCCCTGGTCCTGGCGGCGGTCTGCATCCAGCTTCGCCTGGTCTGCAACCTGATCGACGGCATGGTGGCGGTGGAGCACGGCATGGGCTCGCCCACCGGGCCGGTGTGGAACGAGCTGCCCGACCGCATCGCCGACGTGCTGTTCATCGTCGCCGCCGGCTATGCCGCCGCCCATACCCTGCCGGCCGGGGAGTGGCTGGGCTGGATGGCGGCGGTGCTGGCAGTGCTGACCGCCTATGTCCGGGAGCTCGGCCGGGGCCTGGGCTACCCGGCCGACTTCTGCGGCCCGATGGCCAAGCCGCACCGCATGTTCGTGCTCACCGTGACCTGCCTGCTCGCCGCCCTGGAGCCGCTGTGGGGCGGCACGGGCCAGGTCATCCTCGCCGGCCTCGCCGTCATCGCCCTGGGCAGCGTCGCCACCGTCTACCGCCGCTCCAGTCGCCTGATGCGCAAGCTGCGCGATGCCGCCGACGCGCCCCAGCCCTGATCGGGAGTCCGCCATGACCTTCGTCACCACCCGCCGCCACAGCGGCGCCCTCGTCGTCACCTTCGCCAACCCGCCGCGCGGCGCCATGACCCACGCCGGGGCCGTGCAGACCCATGCGGCGGTCAAGGCCGGGGTCGACGACCCGGCCGTGCGCTGCATCATCATAACCGGCGGGTTGGAGGGGGTCTTCATCCGCCACTACGACATCGGCGAGCTGTCCGACGCCAGCAACGCCTTCGCCGAGGCGGCGACGCCGCGCGCCGCGCCAAAGGAGCCCCGGGAAGCGGGCTATCTCGAACTGGTCGATCTGATCGCCGCCGCGCCCAAGCCGGTGATCGCAGCCATCAACGGCCTTTGCATGGGCGGCGGCTTCGAACTCAGCCTGGCCTGCGACCTGCGCATTGCTTCGCCCGGCGTCGAGGCCATCGGCCTGCCGGAAACCCGGGTCGGCATCTTTCCCGGCGGCGGCGGCACCCAGCGGCTGCCCCGCGTCGTTGGCGAGGCCAAGGCGCTGGAGATGATCCTGCGCGGCCTGGTGGTGAACGGCGAGGAGGCCCTGCGCCTCGGCCTGGTGCACGAACTGGCCGCCGACCCGCTGGGCCGGGCGCTGGAGATCGCCGCCGAGTTCGAGACCCGGGGCGCGGAGGGCCTGGCCTACGCCAAACGCCTTACCCGCGCCGCTTTGGACCGCCCTTTGACGGAGGGCCTGGCGGACGAGCGCCGGTCGTTCGCGGCGGTGCTGCAGACCGACTCGGCCCGCCAGGGGCTGGCCGCTTCGGCCCGGCCGGGGGCGCGGATCGAGCAGGCTTAGGCCCGCCGGGCTTCGGCTTTCCCGCCGGGGGCGGCCGGGTGGTCGCCGCCTCACCGGGAGCGGTGAACCAGTGGCCCTTGGCCTTGCCTTCGAGGTGCCGGCCCATGGGCTTGGCGGGCTTCTCCGCCCGGTCGGCGAACTTCGGGGCCGGTCTGTCGGTGGCCTTCCCGGCGAATTTCCCCGCCGGCTTCTCTGCGGGCTTGCCGGTGAACTTCCCCGGCGGCTTGCCCGGACGGCCACGGCCCTTGGGCCCCACGTCTCCAGGAGAGTCGTCCAGACCAGCCAGCGCCTTGCGTAGGGCCAGGGCCTTGGCGTCCTCGGCCAGGGCGGCGGTCTCGCGGTCCTTGAAATGCTGCGGCCGCAGGTCCTTGGGCGGCTTCTTGCCCCCGACCGCCTCCGGGGCCGGCTTGTGGCTCCTGGACACCCGGTCGGCGTCGGTCATCGGGGTGTTGGCGCGGAACGGGACGGCCTTGATCTCGCGCTTGCCAGGCCCGAAGTCGGCGACGATCTTCGCCTTGGGCCGCTTGGGCATAACGTGGTTGACCGCTTTCTTCTTCGGCTTGGCCCAGCCGGCCTTGTAGACCGGCTTGTCCGGCTTCTGCTCGGCCAGCACCTTGGAGGTCGAGCCGAGGGTCGGGTCACGCCTCGACTGGGCGGCGGCCGGGGCCTTGTACTGCACGCCGTTTCCGACCGGCTGGTTGGCCTCGTCGATGAACTCGCCGAGCAGTTCGCGGATCACCCGGGGGCCGACCTCCTCGACAAAACCAGGCGCGAGCGTGCCCAGCGAGAACGGCCCGTAGGCGAGACGGATCAGCCGGTTGACCTTCAGCCCGATGGCCTCCAGCACCCGCCGCACTTCGCGGTTCTTGCCCTCGGCCAGGGTGACGGTGATCCAGCAGTTGCTGCCGGTGACCTTGTCCAACTTGGCGTCGATGGCCCCGTAGCGGACGCCCTCGACGGTGATGCCGTCCTTCAGCCGGTCCAGCTTGGCCTGGGTCGCGTCGCCATAGGCCCGCGCCCGGTAGATCCGCTTCCAGCCCGTGGTCGGCAGTTCCAGCGCCCGGGTCAGGCCGCCGTCGTTGGTCAAGAGCAGCAGGCCTTCGGAGGCCAGGTCGAGGCGCCCGACCGAGATCAGCCGCGGCAGGCCTTCGGGCAGGGCGCTGAACACCGTCGGCCGGCCCTTGGGGTCGGCGTGGGTGGTCACCAGCCCGACCGGCTTGTGATAGCGGAACACCCGCGTCGCCTCGGCCCCGGCGATGACCTCGCCATCGACGGTGAGGATGTCGTCGGGCTCGACCTTGATGGCCGGGGTGGTCAGCAGATTGCCGTTGATCGCCACCCGGCCGGCTTCGATCAGCCGCTCGACCTCGCGGCGCGAGCCGACGCCGGCCCGGGCCAGCACCTTGGCCACCCGGTCATGGCCCTCGCTCTCGACGCCTTCCGCGACCTTGTCGCTGGCATCGTAGGGCATGGGTTCGTCTTCGTAGTCTTCCGCAGCCATGGTCGCCGCTCCATAATAGGATCTGGGCCGTCTCCCGACGGTCGGACAGGCCCTATAGCATGAACTCCGCCAGCCCGCTCCCCTCTGACGAATCGCTCATGCGGCTGGCCCTGGACCAGGCCCGCGCCGCCGCCGAGGCCGGCGAGACGCCTGTCGGGGCGGTGATCGTGGACGCAGGCACCGGCCACATTGTCAGCGTCGGGGCCAACCATCCGATCGGCTCCCACGACCCGACCGCCCACGCCGAGATCGCCGCCATCCGCGCCGCCGCCGCCAAGCTCGGCAACTACCGCCTGACCGACCTGACCCTGGTCGTCACCCTCGAGCCCTGTGCGATGTGCGCCGGGGCCATCAGCCACGCCCGCCTCGGCCGGGTGGTGTTCGGTGCGCAGGACCCCAAGGGCGGCGCAGTCGTCAACGGCCCTCGCTTCTTCGAAAGCGCCACCTGCCATTGGCGCCCGTCGGTGACCGGCGGCGTGCTGGCCGAGGAGAGCGCGCTGCTGCTGCGCGGCTTTTTCCGGGCCCGGCGGGCCTAGCCGGCCTTCATCAGCACGCGCGGGCAGTGCATCGGCAACTGCTCGACGGCGGCCACCTGGCCGCCGACCGGCTTGACCAGCAGATCGGTGATACCCGGACCGGACAGGAAGGACGCCCGGCCCTTGCCGGCGATCTGGATTTCCTCGGACGTCTCCACATTGGTCATTGCCTGCCAGATCTCGGCCCGGCGGAAGGCGTCGTTGCGGGTCAGGAAGATGCGCATGGCGATCAGCCGGTCGCGCCGTTCGGCGGTCGGCAGCCGCAGGGTGACGCTGCTGACCGATCCGCGCGGCAGATTGGTGAGCTCGAACTCGGGGTCGGTGATCTGATAGTCGGTATAGCTGAAGTAGGGTTCGGTCAGGGCGCGAATCTGGCGCACGGCGGTGAAGCTCGGCTGGCGCGGCACGTCATACACCGTCACCGCCAGCCGCGGCCGGTCGGCCGGGTCGAAGGCTTCCAGAGCCGACAGGTAGCCGTCTCGCAGGCTGGGCCGCATCAGGCAGGTATAGCTGATCGGGCAGAACAGGACCCCCGACCTCAAGCCGCGCAGCGCCTGGAGCACGCCCAGCAGGTTCTCCAGGTCCCACTGCCGGGTGCGCTCCTCGTCCGGCGCGGCGCGGCTTTCGTGGGTGGCGACGGCCGAGCCGACGAAGACCTGCCGGGCGCGGTTGTAGATTCCGCGCCAAAGGACGGGGTCGGATTGGCGCGCCTCGGGCGTCAGCCGCAGGGCCCGGTGCGGCGGCGCATCGTCATCGCGCTCTGCGTCGGGCAGCAGCACCCGGGCGCCCTCGGGGGCGATCTCCGTCAGGCGGCCCTCCAGGCCGACATCCTCGCCCTGCAGCAGTCGGGACAGGGTGTTGCGGTCGGCGGCGGCGAAGCGCTGGATCTCCTCTTGGTCGCCCTCCAGCATCAACAGACAGACTTCGCCCTCGCCCTGGTCGCCGAACAGCCGATGCTGCAACTCGCCGGCCAGGGACCGCAGGTCATTGGGGTCGAGCCGCTCCACGCGTGGGTCGGTCAGCAGGAAGGCGAACGGCGCGGCGACCGCGTGGCGGCGTGGCCATTGCCAGCGCCCGTCGAGGAAGGCGGACCCCACCTTGGCGATCAATGGCGCAAGCGCATCGACCTTGTCCGACGGCAAGTCGGCGGCGATAAACACGCGGATGCAGGCCAGGGCGGTCATGCCCCACTGTCGCGCGGCGCGGTGAACAATCCTTGCCGCGCATATGGTTAACATGCGCGACATGGTGTCGCTCAAATTTGAGCAGTCGTCTCGCGCAGGCGGACGTCCAGACGGTCGCGCACCGCCGGCCACTTATCGGCCAGCACCGAAAACACCACGGTGTCGCGCATGCGGCCGGTCCAGGTCAGGGTATCGGCCCGCAGGATGCCCTCCTGCGTCGCCCCCAGCTTCAGCAACGCGGCCCCAGCGGCTGGGCGGGGGGGACGCCACCGCTCATGCAAAGGTCTCACGCAGGCGGAAGTCCAGGCGGTCGCGCACCGCCGGCCAGTCGGCGTCGGTGATCGACAGCACCACGGTGTCGCGCACATGGCCCGTCCAGGTGATCTTGTGGTTGCGCATCGTCCCTTCGCGAGTAGCGCCCAGCTTCTCGACCGCCGCCTGGCTGCGGGCGTTGCGGTCGTCAATCATGAACTCGACCCGCACCGCTCCCGCGTCAAACGCCTGGCCGAGCAGCAGCCGCTTGCTCTCCGGGTTCACCGGCCCGGACCGCACGTCGGGGTGCAGGAAGGTCGCCCCGATCTCGACGCCCTTGTGCAGCCGCCGGATGTTAAGGAAGGAACTGGTGCCGACCACCCGCTGATCGCTGATCTGCCGGATCGCATAGCCGATCCGCTCGCCGCGCTCGGTTTCGCCCTTCAGCGCCCCCCACCAGTCGTCAAAGCCCTCGCCGCAGCCGTTGACCGACATGATCTCCCAAGCTTCGGGGTCACAGTCGACGGCGCCGCGCAGCTCGTCCTTGTGCTCGGCGGTGATCGGTTCCAGCCGCACGTAGCGGCCCTTGAGCAGTTTGCCTTTGAGATTCATGGTGACAGAGTGAGCGAGTCTGGGCGCGCCGCCAACCCGCCTTCAAACCTTCGCTTGCCCTGCGCGGAACCCGAAGGCATGATGCGTTCAAACAATTGTTTGATTGCAGAACGCCTGGGCAGCGCCGACCACGCGTGGGACCACGGCCTCATCGGCTGACACATACATCAAGGCCGTCAGAGCGGCCGACAGGGAGAAACTCCAATGACCGAAGTCCACACCAAGGCCCAGTCGTCGTTCAGTCTGAACCCGCAGGACGAGATGAACGACCTGCGCATGTCGTCCAAGGCCCTGCCGCTGCTGGAGCACGTCAAACGCTTCATCGTGGAGACGGTCAATCCGATGAGCGAGGAGTTCGAGCGCCTCGGCGAGGGCAAGGCCGACATCTGGGCCTATGCGCCCGGTCAGCTGGAAGTGCTCGAAAAGGCCAAGGACAAGGCCAAGGCCGAGGGCCTGTGGAACTTCTTCCTGCCCAATGCCGAGACCGGCGAGGGCCTGTCCAACCTCGACTACGCCTACATCGCCGTCGAGCTGGGCAAGAACCGGATGGCGTCGGAGGTGATGAACTGCGCCGCCCCCGACACCGGCAACATGGAAGTTCTCGAGCGGGTCGGCACCCCCGAACAGAAGGAAAAGTGGCTGAAGCCCCTGCTGGAAGGCAAAATCCGCTCGGCCTTCGCCATGACCGAGGTCCATGCCGCCTCGTCCGACGCCAAGAACGTCAACACAACCGCCACCCTGGTCGGCGACGAGTATGTGATCAACGGCGAGAAGCACTACATTTCTGGAGCCGGCGACCCGCGCTGCAAGATTATGATCACCATGGTCCAGACCAGCCCCGACGGCCCGGCCAACCACCGCCAGTCGCAGATCCTTGTGCCGACCGACGCCCCTGGGGTGAAGATCATAGGGGCCATGCATGTGTTCGGTGAGCCGGACGCGCCGCATGGCCACATGCACATCATCTTCGACAACGTCCGGGTGCCGGCCAGCAACATGCTGCTTGGCGAAGGCCGCGGCTTCGAAATCTCGCAGCTACGCCTGGGTCCGGGCCGCATCCACCACTGCATGCGCGCCATCGGCTCGGCGGAGAAGGCCCTCGACTACCTGGTCACGCGCGGCCTGAAGCGTGAGGCGTTCGGCAAGCAGCTGGTCCAGCTTGGCGGCAACATCGACATCATCAGCAAGGCCCGCATCGACATCGAGGCCATGCGCCTCATGGTGCTGAAGGCGGCCAAGGCGATGGACGTGCTCGGCAACCAGGAAGCCCGCATCTGGATTCACATGGTCAAGGCCATGGTGCCGGTTCGCGTCTGCGAGATCATCGACCAGGCGATCCAGATGCACGGCGCGCTCGGCGTCTCGCAGCACACCCCGCTGGCCCGGATGTACGCCCAGACCCGCACGCTGCGCATCGCCGATGGTCCGGACGAGGTCCACCACATGGTGGTCGGCCGCAACGAGCTGCGCCAGTACCGCGACATGCCGCAGGACGCGTCCACGGCGGCCGTGTTCCGGAACTAGCATCCGCCAGGTCTTCCGTAGACAGACAGACGCCCCGGAGCCATGCGGTTCCGGGGCGTTTTCTTTTGGGGACTGGTTCGCCGCTGCGCGGTGTCGAAGGAAGCGCGTCGCGGCATCCCGGCGTACCTGTCACCGACCTGCGCCGATCGGGGACAGATACCGGCCCGACCGTCGGAGCGCGAACCGGCCGCCGACCCTGCGCGGCGAACCAGTCCCCTTGACGCCTAACGCCCCTCGGCCGCTCCCACCACGCAGGTCCCGGTGTCGAGCAGGGCGTGCTGCCCGACGCAGTAGACGTCCTCGTAGTTGGGGCCGGCCACCGACAGGCACTGGTGGAAGTTGAGCTTGGCCATGCGCAGGCAGAAGCCGCTGCGCTCGTCGCGCAGCAGGGCCAGCGCCTGCGGGGTGTCGAGCGGCTCGCCGAGCGCCATGCGGGCGGCCAGGGTCAGGCCATTGGCGACCACCGGGCTGACCCGGGCGTCCCAGCCGCCGCCCTGGGCCGGCGGAGTCTTCATGGCCTTGAGCAGCATGGCCGAGTCGGCGTCGCTGGGCTGAACAATGCGGGACAGCGCCTTGGCCTCGGCCAGGCGGCGCGGAGCATTGGGGATGGCGGTCTTCGACCAGGCCTGGTGCTGCAGATCGTAGGAGGCCTGTTTCACCGACTTGCCAGAGGCCAGCACGCCACCGCCTTCGGCCCTCAACGCGGCCTCTGCCATGGCCCCGGCCTGCGGCGCGCCGGGCAGGTTGATGATGCCGGTCGGGTCGCGGTGCAGGAGGGTCAGCATCTGCTCGCGGCCGTAGCGGCCCTCCATCTCCTTCACCGAGGCGACGAAAGTCGGCTCCTGCAAGGCGGTGAAGGCGGCGTAGACCACCATCCCCTGCTGCAGTTGCTGTGGATCGTAGGCGGCCGCCCGCTTGACGGCCTGCGCCACCCCGGCGGCATTGCGGAACTGGCCGTTGAGGCTGGAGACGTCGCTCATGTAGCGGTGAAACACCGCCGCCGAGCCGGCCGCCGCCGTCGGCATGACCGCCACCGAGCCCATTTCCCAACCGCCCTCGGCCCCCGCCGCCAAAGGCGCCGCGAGCAGGACGACAGCCGCCACGGCCGCAAGTTTCTTGAATGGCATAATCAACCCTCCGCCAGGCCCATCTGACGGCAGCGTAGATTGAGAAGTGTTAAAGGCTCGCGGTTATTTCAGCGATAACGATGCGACGCGCCAGTATGCCGCGGGAAACCAGTATGCCGCGGGAAAGCTGCCGGCGTCGAAGTAATTGTCGGCTGTCCGACAGTCATCACCAGCCGGAGGCCAGGGCCTTCTTCTCCTGGGCCGCGTCCAAGGCTTCGCCGGCGATCAGCTCATCGACCCGATTGAGCACCGGCGTCGCGGTCGCGCTGGCGGCCTGACGATACTCGCTCTTCGGCGCGGCGGGCTGGCGAGCCGCGACCTCTACCTTCCAGGCCTTGTTCTCGCGGCAGGCCAGGCCCGACATCTGGTCCACGGCGAAGGTTCGGCAATAGCGGCCGTCCCTATCCCTGAAGGTCAGACCGATCTCGACGCCGCCGCCCCGGTGACTGCTGGCCTGGACAGTCAGGGCCCTGGCCAGGTCGCCGCGTGCGGCCATGCCGGCGCCGACCGGATCGGCGGGCGACAGCTCCCGTCCAAACAGCATCACCCCGACCACGAGGGTGGCGGCGATGGCGCCCCACCACTCATAGCGTGGGCGGGCTATGCGCCGGGCGGCCAGGTCGACGACCTTGCTCGCCTCCGGGGCAGGCTCCGGCCGGATCAGGCCGGTCAGGCCGGCCGGCATCGGTTCATCGACCACCGGCCCATAGGCGGCGCGCACCCGGTCGGCCAGGGCGGCGTGGGCTTCCAGTCGATCGACGAGGGCCGGATCGGCGCCCAGGGCGGCGTCGATGGTCGCCATCCCGGCCTCGTCCAGCTCGCCGTCGAGGTAGGCGATCAACTGCTCGTCGCCGATGTGCGGGTCGCCAAGAGGAGAGTTGGGAGTCATGGGGAAACCTCCTCCAGCTGGGCCATCAGGCCCATGCGGCCGCGCGCCACCCGGCTGGCCACCGTGCCGGCTGGAATCTCCATGACCTCGGCGGCTTCGGCGTAGGACAGGCCCTCGACCAGCACCAGGGCGACGGCCAGCTGCTGGTCTTGAGGCAGCCGGGCCATGGCCTGGCCGATGGCATAGGCGTCCTCACGCTGCGACGGATCCGGAACATGCGGATCGGCGACCCGGTCGCCGGCCTCGGGGGCGTCGAACAGCCGGGCCTTGCGGCCCCGGCTGCGGGTCTCGTCGATCCAGGCATTCTTCAGGATACGCATCGTCCAACTGTCCAGTCTCGTACCCGGAATCCATTGCGTCCGGCGCGCCAGGGCGCGTTCGACGGCGATCTGGCACAGGTCGTCCGCATCCGCCGACGCCCCGGCCAGCACCCGCGCAAAACGGCGCAGGCGCGGTAGAAGCTCGACGATCCCGCGCTCGAACGGGTCCAGGATTAGGGTCCTCTTCACGGATAAAACGATGACTGGGGGACGTTTCTTCCCGAGGAATAGAGATATTGTGCCGCTCGATCCCGCAAGCCCAATCGCCTTGGGAGGTTGCGGACCTTGGCCGGCGGCGTGGAGACGACTGCGATGAACCAGAAACCCGACAGGCGGGGGGTGCGCCGGCTTGCCGCGACGCTCGCTCTGGTTCTGATGCTGGCCGGTCCGGCCGCCGCCCAGCTGCCGTCGCTTCCCGGCGGCGGAGGGGGACTTCCAGGTGGCGGCCTGCCAGGCGGCGGCCTGCCGTCCGGCGGCGATGTCGGCGGCCGGGTCAGGGGAAGCCTCGATGAGGTCACCGGGACGACCGACCGGCTGACCGACCTCACCGATCAACGCAACGAGGCGCTGCGTGACCTGATCCGGCGCAATCCGCGTGAGGTCGATACCGATGAGCGCGGCGGTCCGGTGGTGCGTGGCCAGATCCTCGCCGTGGCCCCGAGCGCCGCCTCCCTGGCCGCAGCCCAGACCGCCGGTTTCGCTATTCTGCGTCGCGAGACCCTCGAGGGCGGGCTGGAGACGGTGACCCTCGGCCTGCCGCCCCGGCTCAACGCCCGCCAAGCCCTGAAGCGGCTGCGCAAGGCCGATCCGGCCGGCGACTATGATTTCAACCACATCTATTCCGGGGCCGGCGAGACGGCGATCCTGTCGGTCACGGCGACGGCGGCGCCCCTCACGGCCAGCTTTCAGAGCCTCGGCTCCGGCGTGCGAATCGGCCTCATCGATACCGGCGTCGATGCCCGTCACCCGGCATTGGCCGTCGCCCGCATCGAGCAGCGCGGCTTCGCCCCCGGCGGCGTCCGGCCCGCCGCCCATGGCACCGCCGCCGCCTCCCTTCTGGCGGGCCAGGCGGGCGGTTTTCGCGGCGCGGCGCCGGGCGCCACGGTCCTGGCGGCCGACGTCTATGGGACGGGCCCGACCGGCGGCTCGGCTGATGCGGTGGCCCGGGCCCTGGGCTGGATGGAGGCCTCGGGCGTCACCGTCGTCAACATCAGCCTGGTCGGCCCCCAGAACGCCCTGGTGAGGGCCATGGTCCGGCGGTTGAGCGCCCGTGGCGTGCTGTTGGTCGCCGCCGTCGGCAACGACGGGCCGGCCGCGCCGCCACTCTACCCCGCCGCCTGGCGAGAGGTCATCTCGGTGACCGGCGTCGATCGCCGCGACCGGGTCCTGCCCGAGGCCTGTCGCGGGACACACATCGACTTCTCGGCCCCCGGGTCGGACATGGTCGCCGCCCGGCCGGGCGGCGGCTTCGCCGGCATGCGCGGCACCTCCTTCGCCGCCCCGCTGGTGGCCGGCAAGCTGGCCCTGCTGCGGCGGGGCAGGGGGCCGGCCCAGGCGGTCGCCGCCCTTGGCGCGGAGGCGCTGGACCTGGGGCCTCGCGGGCCAGACCGCATCTTCGGCCGGGGCCTCGTCGCCGCCGAGCTGCGCATGGCGACGCCTGCGCGTCGCTGAGTTTTCTTGGGCCGCGGGGAAAAATTCCCGGCCGGCCGTCGTTGGACCCTTCGAGAGGCGTCGCTGCTGATGCGCCCCGTCTCAGGTATCGAAGGAGAACATTATGAAGACGACCTTCCTTTGCGCAGCCGCGGCCTGCGCCCTGCTCGCCGCCGGAGCGGCCAACGCTCAGATTCTCGGTGGTTCGGGTGGTCTCGGCGGCAGCGTCGGCGGCGGCCTGGGCGGCGTCACCGGGTCGGGCAGCGGTTCGATGACCGGCGGCCTCGGCGTCGATCGTCCCGACCTGGGCGGTGCGCGTGACCGCGTGACCGACACCTCCAGCCGCGCCGCCGCCGCCGCCGAGGCTCGCGCCGAACGGGCCCAGGCCCGTGCGGACAAGGCCGCCGCCAAGGCCCGCCGCGCCGCCGCCGCCGAAGGAGACGGCTCGGCCACCGGCTCTGTCGATCGCCAGGGCGGGGCCATCACGGGCTCGGGCTCGGCCTCCGGCATGATTGCAACCTCCAAGGGTTCGGCCGGGGCCGGCGGTTCGGGCTCGGCCACGGTTGATCGCGCCGCCGCCGCCCGCGACGTTGGCCAGGCTCGCGGCCAGGCCGCCCGTGTCGCCGGCGAAACCCGTGGCCAGGCGGCCCGTGCAGCCGGTCAGACCCGTGGTCAGGCCGCCTACGCCGGCAGCCGCGCCCAGGGTGAGGCCCGCAAGGCAGGAACGGTGAGCGCCGAGGGCGCCGCCGAGGGCTCCGCCTCCAAAGGCTCGGCTCAGGGCTCGGCGCGCGGCAAGGTGGCCAAGCAACGTCGCAACACCGAGAGCGAGGTTCCGCAAGAGAACTGACGCCCTTGGGGAGGGCGCGCCGCTTCTCCGTAGCGGCGCGCCATCTTCGCGGCCTCGCCATGCAGACCTTCATCTTTCAACTTACCCGCGCCAGCCAAGCCGAGCCCGACGTGCTGTCAGTCACCGTCTCGGGCGACGGCCGCGCCCGCGAACTGGCCGGCGAGATTCTGCGCCGATCCCCCGATCATCTGGCCATCGCGGCCTGGGCGGATGGCGTCGCGCTCTTTCAGTTACCGGAGAGCGGAGATTTTGATAGCACTGAAACTGATCAGTCGCGATCTCCGGATTGGGGTTAACTAATCTTGCGGTGGCATGGAGCGGCCGCGGCCCGGAAGAGCGGCCGACCTCGCCAGCAGGGCATGGTCTACGAGCATACGGACCGAACGCCGCAGTATTAACGCTGATCTCCGCCACGCCGCCGCCTGAAGTTCTGTTGCGCCGCAGCCGTAACGGCGGAGCGGCCGGTCAATTGATCCGGGTCTCAGATTTCGCCTTCCGCCTGATCGGGGGTCACACGGCCGGGACGACGGGCTGGCTGCTGTAATTTTCGGTGACGCGACGCCACCCCTGCGCTAAGCCCGGCGCAGGGGTGCAGGCGTGTCCAGTCAACCGATCAATCCGATAACGAACGATCCGGCCATCGTGGTTCGGGGCTTGTCGCATCGCTATCCGCGGGCCGCGCGCGAGGCGCTGAGCGGCATTGACCTGACCATTGAACGCGGGACCTGCTTTGGCCTGCTGGGGCCCAATGGGGCGGGCAAGAGCACCCTCATCTCACTGATGACCGGGATGATGGCGCCGCAGGCAGGCGAGATCCTCGTCGAGGGCGTTTCGGCCGCCGCCGACCCTCGCACCCTGCGCCGGGCCGGGGCCCTGGCGCCGCAGGACTTCGCCTTCTATCCGGCCCTCAGCGGGGCGGATAACCTGGCCTTCTTCGCCGGCCTCTACCGCATCCCCAAGGCCGACTGGCCGGCCCGCCGCGCCGCCGCCGTCGCCGCGACCCAGCTGGGAGACTGGCTGGACAAGCCGGCCGAGACCTACAGCGGCGGGCTCAAAAGGCGCTTGAACCTGGCCATCGCCCTGATCAACGCCCCCCGCATCCTCTACCTCGACGAGCCGACCGTGGGCATCGACGCCCGCTCGCGCCAGACCATCCTGGAGGCCATAAAGGCCCTGAAGGGCGATGGTGTGACGATCGTCTACACCTCCCACTACATGGAGGAGGTCGAACAGCTCTGCGACGCCGTCGCTGTCATCGATCATGGCCGGCTGGTGCTGCAGGGCCGCACCGCCGAGCTGCTCAGCGATGCCGCCGCCCGTCGCCTGACCGTTACCCTCGCCGCGCCAGCCACGGCCAAGGCGAAGAAGGCGCTTGGCTCCCTGTCGCCTGACTGGTCTGGCGACGGCCGCGTCGATCTCGGCCTTGCCGGCCAAGCCGACCTGCCCGCCGTGCTCCTCCAGCTGCAGGCGGCCGGCCTCAAGGTCGCCCGCGCCGAGTTCGGCGTCAGCCGGCTGGAGACCCTCTACCTCGGCCTCCTCGACCAGGCCGCGGCGGAGGCGGAGGCATGAGCCCGCTCGTCGCCTGCATCGTCAAGGAACTGCGGCTGCTGCGCCGCGACCTGCACGGCCTGGCGCTACTGTTCATCCTGCCGCTGGTCTTCATCCTGATCATGTCCCTGGCCCTGCAGGACCTGTTCGCCTCCCGGGCCGGCCATCTCGCCGATGTGCTGCTTATCGACCGCGACGCCACGCCGAAGTCGGAAATGCTGCAGGAAGCTTTGGCGAAAAATGAGGCTTTCGGCATTAAACGCCAAGTCGCACCGAGGGATATGAAGGCGGCCTTGCGCGACGGCCGCTACGCCTTTGCCGTCGAGATCCGCAAGGGCTACGGCGCCAGCCTGGAAGGCATGCCGGACGCCAGGATCCCGCCGCTCCTTAGCCTCACGGTGGCCCCCGACACCGACAAGCGCACCGAAATGCTGATGCTGGCGGCGTTGGGTGAGGCCAACGGGCTGCAGCGCACCGAGCAGCTGATCCAGTTCCTGCCGACCGAGGACCCCTTCGGCTACCCGATCGACCCGCCAAAGGTGGAGGCGCCCAAGATCGACCTGGCCTACGCCTATGCCCCCGCCAGGCCCGGAGACTCGCCCTCGGCCGTGCAGCAGAGCGTGCCCGCCTGGCTGGTGTTCGCCATCTTCTTTGTCTCCATCCCGTTCTCCAACACTTTCATCCGCGAGCGGCAGCTGGGCGTGCAGCGCCGGCTGCAGACCATCGACGTCGGCCCCCTGACCCAGTTCCTCGGCAAGCTGATCCCCTACTTCCTGGTCAACCAGCTGCAGGTGGTGCTGATGCTCGGCGCCGGGATGTTCATCGTCCCGCTGATCGGCGGCCAGGCTTTGCAGCTCAATGGCAGCCTCTTCGCCCTCTTCCTCCTCTCCGGCGCCGTCAGCCTGGCGGCGCTCGGCCTTGCCCTGCTGATCGCGGTGAGCGCCCGCACCAGCGAGCAGGCGACCATGGCCTCGGGATTGGGTGCGATAGTCCTCGCCGCGCTAGGTGGCATCATGATCCCCAAGTTCGTCATGCCGGAGGGCATGCAGGCCATCGCCGATCTGTCGCCGATGGCGTGGGGACTGGACGGCTTCCTCGGGTTGTTGCTACGCGGGGGCGGTGTGGGGGATATCTGGGGCGAGCTGGCCAAGCTGACCGCCTTCGGCGTCGCCACTCTGGGCGCGGCCTGGCTCGTCCACCGGTATCAGAAGTAGGGTTCTGTCCATGTCCGACCGCGCGCAACTGCTGGCCGACCTCAAGGCGATGATCGTGCGCGAGTGCGACAAGGAAGAGATGGACCCCAGCGAGATCGGCGACGACGAGCGCCTGATCGGCGGCGACCTCGACCTCGACAGCCTCGACGCCCTGCAGATCAGCATGGCGGTGAAGGAAAACTACGGGGTGCGCATCGAGGGCGGACCCGACGCCCGCAAGGCCCTGGCCTCGATCAACGCCCTGGCCGACTTCATCGAGGCCGGGCGCGGCAGGACCGGATGAGGCGCGCCTGGTTCCATGGGGCCGGGTTGCACACCTCGCTGGGCGCCACCCTTTCCGATAATCTCGACGCCCTGCCCGATGGCCCGCCGTCGCCGGGGATCACCGCCGTGCCGCTCGGCGACTCGGTCGAGCCCGTGCCGAGCATGTTGCTGGCCGGCCTGCCGCTTGAGGATGTCGAGACCCGCCTGTGGCGCGCCCTCGAGCCGGTCATCGAAGCCGCCCTTGCCGCTTCCGACCTGACGCCGGCGCAGCGGGAGCGCAGCGCCCTCTTCCTCGGCACCTCCAGCCTCGACATCTCCGTCACCGAGGCCATCTACGCCCGAGCGTTGAGCGCCGATGCCGGCGCGCATCCCCTGATCACCAATGTGGCCATGGGCGGCTTGGCCGAGGCCATCGCTCGGCGGTTTGGCCTGCGCGGACCGGACTACACGATCAACACCGCCTGCACCTCCAGCGCCAACGCCCTGATCTACGCCGACGCCATGATCCGCGAGGGCCTGATCGACCATGCCCTGATCGTCGGCCTGGAGATCTTCAACGTCATCACAGCCCTTGGTTTCCAGAGCCTCGCCCTGCTGGCCCCGAACGGCATGCGTCCCTTCGATGCGCTGCGGGCCGGCCTGGTGCTCGGCGAGGGAGTCTCGGCCATGGTCGTCGGCGCTACACCCGGGCCGTCCGGCTTCCACCTGCGGGCCGGGGCCAACCTCTGCGACACCCACGCCGTCTCGGCCGCCAACCCGGACGGCTCGACCGTCGCCGCCGTCATGCAGCAGGCCCTCGACGCGGCCGGGCTGAAGGCTTCCGACATCCTGGCGGTCAAGGCGCACGGCACCGCCAGCCTGCTCAACGACGAGGCGGAAGCGGCCGGCATGCACCGGGTGTTCAGCGCGATCCCGCCGATGCTGGCCATCAAGCCGTTCATCGGCCACACATTCGGCGCCTGCGGCCTGAGCGAACTGTTGCTGGTCTGTGGGGCGATTGAGCGCGGCCGCCTGCCGCCGTTACCGGGCATCGGCGCCGAGCCCGGCGAACTGGGCTTGATGCTGAACCAGACCTGGGCTCCGGTGGGCCGCGGCGCCTTCCTGCTTAACTACTTCGGCTTTGGCGGTAACAACACCAGCCTGGTGGTGGCCAATGACTGAGGCCCGCATCGCCGGCATCGGTGACTATGTGCAGGAGGAGGGCGCCGAGCTCACCGACCTCAAGCCGATCCTGAAAGCGACGCTCGGCCAGCCGGTGCGCCGCATCGGCCGGTTCATCGCCCTGGCCCTGATCGGCGCCGCCCGCTGCCTGGAGGGAAAGACCCCGCCGCCCGGCACCGCCGTCTACTTCACCACCGGCAGCGGCGACTTCGAGGTCACCGTCGAGGTCATGGAACATCTGTTCCGCGACGGCTTCCCGCCCAAGCCGCTGAGCTTCATCAACACCGTCAGCAACGCCGCCTGCTTTTATGTCGCCAAGTCCTTCGGCCTGACGGGCCGCTCGACCTGCATGGGCAGCCGGACCTTCGGGTTCGAGACGGTACTGCAGCTGGCTCTGCTAGACCTGAAGCTGGGGACGGTTAAATCCGCCCTGATCGGCTCGGCGGACATTGTACTGCAGCCGTTAGCGGTGCACCGGCAACGCCTGAATCAGCCGCCGGACGCGCCGATCGGCGAAGGCGCGCACTGGCTGTGGCTGACGGCGGACGGTGAGGGTGGCGCGCTGCCCGACTGCCGCTTCTTCGCCAACCGTGATGACTTGGTAGCCTGGACAGCGACGTTCGATCCGGCCTCAGCCGTGCTTGGCGTCGGCGAAGGCCTGGACGGCGATACATTCGGCCTGACTCACACCTTCGACTACCGCATCGGTCGCCCCTACTACGACAGCCGCGCCGCCGCCGCGCCGTCGGCCTTCCTGGCGCAGGCTCGGGCGGGAGAGACGATGCTGCATATCTCGACGGACGGCACGGGCCGATATGGCGCCTTCACGGTGCGGAAGTAGGGACGGCTAAATCCCTTTCAGCCCCTGCCACATCGCCAGCTCCTGGTCGGCGATGCGGTTGAGGATGGCGTCCAGCTCCTTCACATCCAGCGTCTGGCGCTTGCGGGCCATCTTGGTGGCCACCAAGGCAAACCGCCGCCATTCGTCGCCGGCTTCTGTCAGGGCGACGGAGGCTTCCTTCAGGCGGTCGTTGCCCAGGATCTTGCCCGTTTCCTGCAGGAAACTGGCGTAGAGGAAGCGGAAGCCCGCGCCGCCGGTGCCGATCTCTTCCTGCATGCGAACGATGTGGCCGAGATACTGCGGCAGTTTTGTTTCCGCATCCGCGCCCGCCGCCACCTTGGCGATGTTCTTGCCAAGGAACCGGATGCCCTTGACCCCGATGATCGGCAGCGGCGCCCCGACCATGATCCGCCGGTTCATCCGCACCGCCTTGGGCACGGCGGTGGCGTAGTCGATCCCGCCGGGCGTGCCTTCCGGGTAGTACATCATGCCCTTGGCCGCCATCGCCCCCTTGGCGAAGCGCGCCCTCTGCAGGGACGCCGAATCGCAACGCACCGTCTGTTCGAAGATCGGGTCGCTGATCAGGTAGTCGTCGCCGTCCCGCCCAAAGACCACCAGGTTGTGGGCGTTGAAGTGGAAGCGCATGTCCTCCGGGAAGTAGGGCAGCCAGTAGACACAGGTCTGCAGGCCGACCGCATGGCCCTTGTCGAGCTGCGCATCCAGCGCCGCCTTGCCGGCGGCCGGATCGCTAAACGTTTGGCGCTTCCACTTCATGCCCAGCTGCTTGGCCACGCCCTTGATGATGTGGCCGGGCGGCATGCGGTAGGCGATCAATGGCATTCCGGCCATCTTGATCATCGGCATGTAGGCGAAGGTCAGGGCCGAGCTGAGGCCAAAGGCCATCGGCTCGTTCATGGCCAGGCCGCCATGGCTGACCATGTTGGCGACCACGCCGCTTTCGCAGTGGGCCGACTGGCGGTGGGCGAATTCGGTCATCAGGATTCCGGCGCGGCGGGAAGGCTGCGCAGTTGTTCGAGGGGAAGATCCATGACCTCGGCGTAGCGGGCCAGGAGATTGTCGGAGAGGCCGGCGAACACCTTTGGCTGGAAATGACGATTGACCCGCCATGCCCAGAGGCCGGTGGTCGCCGCCAAGGTCGCCGGCTCCATGCGCCGCTGGTACATCCAATACACGAGCGGACTCACCTTGCCGGCCTTGGCATCGGCATAGGCCTCGTCGCGCAGGCGGTTCAGTTCGTCCACCGCCTGGACGGTGGCGAAGGTCTCCGGCTCCCAGCCGGCTGAGTTGACCTCGGTATAGGCGCCGCTGTCGTCCACCGCATAGAGCAGCTTCCTGACCCCGCCATAGGTTCGGGCGGTTTCCTGCGGAACCTCGTCCTTCTTCATCGAAGGGCCCCCTAGGCCACGGTCAGGTGCATGAACCCGCTGGAGAACCGGCCGCTCTCGGGGATCCAGCACAGCAGGCGGTGGCCCGGCTCCAGGTCGCCGCTCTGTGCCAGTTCGTCGATCATGATGAACATCGAGGCCGCCCCGGTGTTGCCGCGGGTGGTCAGGTTGGTGAACCAGCGGTCCTGCGGCACCTCGAAGCCGGCGGTGATCATGCCGGCGTGGACCTTGTCGCGGAAATACTCGCTCGAATAGTGCGGCAGGAACCAGTCGATATCGTCGGCCCGCAGCTGATATTTCTGGACGATGCCGGGTAGGGGCTTTTCGACGGTGTAGTGGATGACGTTCTCGTTCAGCAGGCGAACGTCCTGCTTGATCGACATCACCGAGTCGGTCTCGCGTTCCTTCGGGCTCATCGCCGACCAGCCGGTGATCGTCCCGTCCGGGTTCTTGGAGGCGCCCGCATACATGCAGGTCTCCATGTCGCCTGCGTAGGAGAAGGTCTCGATCCAGTCGATGCGCAGGTTGGTCGCCCCTTCACGGGGTTTGTCCTGCAACAGGAAGGCGCCGGCCCCGTCGCTGAGCATCCAGCGCAGGAAGTCCTTTTCGAAGGCGATCTCGGGGCTCTTTTCCAGCTCGTCGACCTTCGACTCGATCTCGGCGCTGAAGTTGCCGGCGCTCAGCACCGGCGAGGGGCAGTCCGAACCGGTGGCGACGGCGTTGTTGTGCAGGCCGCCGGCGACGGTGACGAAGGCGTACTTCAGGGCCGTGATGCCCGACAGGCAGACGCCGCTGGTGGCGATCACCTCGCAGGGCGGCAGGCCGAGCTCGCCCTGCACCATGGAGGCATGGTTGGGCATCACCTGATCGGGAATCGAGGTGCCGCAGGCCAGGATGTCGACGGTAGGCAGGCCGACCGTCTGGTCCAGCCGGCGCACGGCGGCGGCGGTCAGCTGGGCGTTGTTGTGGGTCGCCTTCCCCGTCGCCGGGTCGATGGCGTAGTGGCGGCTCTTGATGCCGTTGCTGCGCAGGATGGTGCGGCGGGCGCGGCTGGGCCGGCCGCCGGCCTGGCCGAGCACCGATTCCATCTCGTCGTTGAAGATTGGCTCATTGGGCAGGAAGCTGGCGGTGCCGGTGATGTAGACGCTGCGGATGGTCATTGGGCGGCTCCAACCAGAGCCCGGCCTTCGCCCGACGGTTCGGCGTAATAGGCGCGCTGGCGGGCGATGCCCGCCTTGGCCAACGGTTTTATCAGGCTCTTGATGACCGCCAGCAGCGGCACCACGGTGCAGATCAGGGTGAACAGGAAGGCGACATAAAGGACCAGCACCGCGCCGCGCAGCGGATTGCCCGGCTTGCCGCAGGCGCGCAGGAGGCGGCCCCAGATCAGGAAACTCTTGCGGGCCACTTTTTCCGAACTCATCAGCCCCTCGAAGATCGACACGGCCCCAAGGTCGCTCAGCATCGGCGCGGTGTCGCCCTTGGAACGGGTGGGCAGTTTTGCCGCAATGGCCTCGCCGAATCGCCGGCAGCCGGCGATGTCCTCCTGGCTGACGCCGGCCTGCGGCACCACGCCGCCGAGGAAGGGTCCCTTCCTGCCGGTCAGCATCCAGGCCGGGGTGGAGACGAAGGTGAAGGCGCTGTGGGCGCTGTCGGTCAGCACGACATTGTCGATCAGATGGGCGCCGAGCGCCGTCAGCTGCGCCTTCATCCGCTCCTGGGCTGACAGCCACATGTTGCGGCAGCCGATGACCGTGATCACCGGCTTGCCGGCCAGCAGGACCTTGGCCTCCGGGCTCTGCAGAAAGGCGGTGATCGGCTTGGAGGGCGACAGGAACCACACCGAATAGCCGAGGATGACCAGGTCGAAGTCGGTGTTGGCCGGAAGCGCCGGCGGCAGAATCGGGTCCACGTCCTCGTAGACTGTCTCGGGGAAGGTGTTGAAGAAGAACCCGGCCGGCCAGGGGAACGGATAGGGCGTCGCCGGCTCGATCGGCAGCCACGTCACCTCGATATCAGGCGCGGCCTCGAGCGGGGCTACGGTCGAGCGAAGAATGTCGCTCAACTGCCCCGTCTGTGAATAGTGGACGACAAGCACCCGCTTCATCGACACGCCCCGACTTCCCCCAAAAGCACTGCATCGTTCCATAGGCGAAACCGCGCCCGTCTGGCAACGAAACGCTGAGCGAATTTCGTCGGTTAGCAGAGTGATTCCGCCGAGCGTGGCAGCGGCGCCGTCTCCTCGTGCGTCAAAGGGCCTTAGCCGGCCGCCAAGGTCAGCCGCCCGTCGATCAGCGGCTCGCCCGCCACACTGGCCTTGACGAGGATTCCATCGGCCTTGGCCTCGCCGAAGCGGACCTCGACCCGCTCCCCAGCCCGCAGCAGCCGCAGGAACTTCATCCGCCGCACGCCTGTGCAGGTCCGGCCGGGGTGGACCTCGCCGAGGGCGGCGAACAGTTGCTCAAGGATGACCACGCCGGGAACCACCGGATTGCCGGGAAAGTGGCCGGGCAGGGCGGGATGGTCGGGGTTGATCGTGAAGGCGGAAGTCATCAGGGTTCGCGCAGACTCAGTTTTCACCCTTTTGGCCCGTGATACTCCCGATGTCGAACCTCCCGCCGATGGACAAGGCCGCGATCGCCCGGGCGATCCCCCACGCCGGGGCGATGAACCTGCTGCAGAGCGTCACCGGCGGCGACCAGGGCTGGATCAGCTGCACCGCGACCAACCACCGCGATCCGGCCAACCCGCTGCGCCACGAGGGCCGCCTGCCGGCCAGGGCCGGGGCCGAATACGCCTCCCAGGCCATCGCGCTGCATGCCTGGCTGACTGGCATCGAGCGCGAGCCGAGGCGCGGCTTCCTGGCGGTGATCAACAACCTAAGCTGGACGCGGGACCGCCTCGACGACGTCAAAAGCGACCTCGAAATCCGCGCCGAACAGCTGGCGGCGACCGGGGCGGCCCTGCAGTACGCCATCACCGTCATCGGCGACGGCCAGATCCTGGTCATGGGCGAACTGATGGTGGCGCTCGAGCAGGCCTGAAAACCTCTTCCCCTCCCTCACGGTCATGCTGCTACACCGTTCCCAAACCTTGAGGGGACGCGCCATGAACTTCGACCTCGACGAAGACCACCGCATGCTCAAGGACCTGGTCCGGCGGTTCGTTGACGATAACCTGATGCCGCTGGAAGCCGGCGTCCTGGCTCGCGAAGCGGCCGGCGGCGCGGCGGCCCTGACGCCTGAGGAGACCGCCAAGGTCGACGCCGTCTCCCGCGAGCTCGGCCTCTGGGGCCTCGATGCCCCCGAAGATGTCGGCGGAGCCGATCTCCCCCACGTGGCCATGGTCGCGGTCAACGAGGAGCTCGGGCGGAGTATAACAAGCTACACCTTGCCGCCGGACAGCCCGAACCTGCGGATGATGATGGCCACGGTGAACGAGCAGCAGCGCGTCGCCTACCTCGCTCCCTACGTGGCCGGCGAGACCATCTCGGCGATCGGCATCTCCGAGCCGCAGGCCGGCGCGGACCCGTCGGGCATGACCACTTCGGCGGTGCGTGACGGCGACGACTGGGTGCTCAACGGTCGCAAGATCTGGATCAGCCGCGCCGACCACGCCCATTTCACCATCGTCATGGCCGTCACCGATAAGGAAAAGGGCGGCCGGGGCGGCATGAGCGCCTTCCTCGTCGACCAGGACAGCCCCGGCTTCCAGGTGCTGCGCAAGATCCCCATGCTCGGCGGCCAGTCGACCTATGAGATCGCCCTCGACGACGTCCGCGTCCCCGGCTGGAAACTTCTGGGAACCGAAGGCCAGGGATTCGCGCCGATGCAGGTGCGGCTCGGCACCCGCCGCTGCGAGATGGCCGCCTGGTCGATCGGCATGGCGCAGCGCGCTCTGGAGATGATGATCGAGTACGCGCCGCAGCGGAAAACCTTCGGCGTCCGCCTCTCCGAGCGCCAGACCATCCAGAACTGGATCGCCGACGCCCACACCCGCATCCACGCGGCCCGGCTGATGACCTACGACTGCGCCTGGAAGATGGACCAGGGCCGCGAGGTCCGCACCGAGATCTCGATGATCAAGGCCTACGCCACCGAAATGGCCTGGGAGGTCATCGACCGCGCCATGCAGACCTTCGGGGCCATGGGCATGACCCGCGAACTGCCGCTGCACATGATGGCCTCGAAGATCCGCACCATGCGCATCTACGACGGCCCGACCGAGGTCCACCAATGGGTGGTAGCGCGGGCTTTGTTGGGCTCGAAACGCTAGGGCTAATTGGACGCTGACGGCCGCTTATCGAAGCGGCCGACCATTATACCGCGACGCGTGCTGGTCGATCGGCGGGGTTTGTTGGTCGAAAGCGCACCGCGGCGACCAACACTTCCGGCGGAGACTTCGGCGAGGGCCTCAAGGCCGGAAAATATGTCTAGATATATTCGTTAAGTTGTTGATTAATAAGGATTTAATATGGCGGTTCGGTCTGAATATCGACTGGGCCTGGCCCCTCAATCCGCAGCGCTATTGCATTTGAAAACCGGGGCCAAGATTGCGTCGGCCGCCGTGAGTGTTCCTTCTCCCCCTGCGGGAGAAGGGCGCCCAGAGGCGAACTCACAAGCGCCTGCTTGCGCGTCCATATGCGATTGACGGGGGGCGTTACAAGCTGACGAGAAGTGTCCCGTTCCGCTCCGGATACACCGCCT
Organism: Caulobacter sp.; assembly: GCA_046595895.1. GTDB lineage: Bacteria > Pseudomonadota > Alphaproteobacteria > Caulobacterales > Caulobacteraceae > Caulobacter. The sequence goes on from JBKJSF010000229.1 coordinate 49,262, forward strand.
CATACCCGTGCTTCGCCTTCATCCCCGCGTCGTCCCAGACTTCCGTGAAGTTGCTTCGGTAATTGAACAGCAGGGTCGCGCCCGGGGCTCCCTTGACCACCCGTGCCACCGCCGCCTGGTCGGGATGCTCGAAGTAGGAGCCGTTGGTCGAGATCATCCAGCGGTCGCAGTCGACCAGCGCCACCACCTCGGCCGAGGTGTTGGCGGCGCTGCCGTGGTGGGCCAGCTTGAAGGCGTCCAGCTCGACCTTCGCGCCGCCGTTCAGCGCCTTCAGGGACGGGGCCAGAACGTCGGCATGGGCGTCGGCGGCCAGCAGCACCCGCTTGCCTTCGAATTCGGCCAGCACTGCGATGCTGCTGCCGTTGGGTTTCGAGCCATCGGCCTTGAAGGCCAGGGCGGCGAGAGCGTCGACGTCGATGGCCCCGAAGCTTTCCAGCTCCGGCGGGTTGCCCTCCGGCTTGCCGGCCTTGCCGGGGACCAGGCCCGCCAGCCTTTTCCCAGACCGGCCGCAGCTCCTCCAGCTTCTGCCGCGTCGGCGACAGCAGGGTCAGGGTCAGGCCGCCGGCCAGCTCGACCTTTCGCAAACCGCCGCCCTTGTTCAACACCACCGAGCCGCCGTCGAAGGCCTTGTTCCAGGGCAGTTTCAGATCGACCAGCGCCTTGGAGAGCTTCTCCCCCTGCGCCGCACCAAAGCCCTCGAGCTCGTCGCTGAGCAGGTGGTGGTAGGCGTTGAACCAGACGTCGCCGACCTCAACCCCCAGGCCGCCGGCCGTCTCCAGCAGGCCGATCACCCCCTCGATGTGGTCGCGGTCGATGTGAGTGATGATAAGAAGCTCCAGCCGCCCGGCCGGCCCCAGGCCGGCCAGCTTCGCGCGCACCGTCTTGCTGGTCGCCTTGCGGCCGCCGTCGATCAGCACATGCCGGGGCGCCGCCGCATCGCCATAGGTGATCCACAGGCAGTCGCCCTCGCGGGCCGGCAGCATCTCGATCTGGAACATCGCCGGCTCTCCTTCAGGCCCCGAGCCGCAGGGCGGTGAACACCTGCTGGGGATTGCAGCGGCCGGCCAGGCGGCTGACGGCGTCCAGCGACCGGGCCAGGCGGCCGTCGGGATCGGGCTGCTCGATCAGCAGGGTCAGCACGTCGCGCAGCCGCTTGAGGCCCTCGGTGTAGACCGGCACGCCGCGGTCCATGGCCTCCAGCGCCTTGGCCCGAATGCCCTCCTGCCGGGTCTGCACCATGCTCACCGCCTGCAGCACAGCGGCGTCCGGCAGCCAGGGGTGCGCGGCGTCGAGGTTCTGCAGCCAGCCGCGCCAGGGGGCGTCGTCATAGCTGGTCGCCGAACCGACCAGCACATAGCCGCCGGCGGCCGCCAGATAGGGATTGATCGCCTTGCCGAACAGCGCCTCGGCGGCATGGTTGAGCAAGGCCTTGGCCTCGGGCAGCCGCCCGCCGGCCAAATAGCCCAACAGGGTGCCGTAGTAGGGATCGCGCACGGCGGCGCCGACCCGCTCGTCATTGCCCTCGGCGGCGGTCAGGATCTCGACGGCGACCACCTCCCCGGTCTCCGGCACGACCCAGCATTCGGGCAGCCGCACCGCCTCGGCCCGGCCGCCGGTGGGATTGTCCACCGCCCACAGCGGCCGGCCGTGGTCTGCGCCGGTCAACGGCAGGGTGGCATAGGTGCTCCAGCGCGCGTCGGCCCCCTCGGGCTGCAGCCTTCGGTTGGCGTCGTGCGCCGCCAGGGCATAGGCCTCGGCCAGGGCCGCCCGCCCCTCCAGCGCTGCCAGCAGCATGGACCACTCGCCGGCCCCGGTAGGCAGGGTCAGCAGGGTCAGGCGGCCCGGCGACGACGCGGCGGCGGCCACGGATTCAGCCGCCCTCGGCGCCCCCTCGGGCAACGCCGACTTGAAGATCGAGCCGGCGGTCGTCGGCGGCCCCGCAGCCTGGGTCGCCGCGCCGGCCAGACCGGGGATCATGCCCCGGCGGGCCAGAACGGTTCCGCCGCCGCCGGTGGCCAGCAGGGCCAGGGCCGCCAGCCACATCCACCAGGGCAGGCCGGTGCTCTGGTCGAGCTGAACGATTTCCGGCGGCGGCGCCACGGACGGCGCTTCGCCAGGCGGGCCAGCGGCAGGCGGCGGCGCCCCGGACCCCGAAGCCTCTGGCGGCGGTGGCGGAGCCGGGACGGTCAGGGCAGGCTCCGACGACGCGTCGGTCTCGGGCGGCGCGGCGGCGGGGGCCCTGCCGGGTCGCGCCAGGGCCCGGCGGGGTGGGCTGGCGCGCACGATCGGCGGCGAGCTCAGGATGTCGCGCTCGACAAGCGGTCGACCGGCCGGGGCGACGGCGACCTGTTCGTCACGGAAATCAGATGGCTCTGCCGGCGCGGCGGCGGCTCCCTCGGAGGCGTCCTGGGGGACCGTCTCGGTTTCCGCCGGGACCGCCCCCTCCGGCATTTCCGCCTGGGTGTTGACCGCAGGCGCGGGCGCTTTCTTCGACTGCACGCTAAAGGTCATCGCCGCCGCCGCCAGCGCGACGGCCACAGCCACCCCGCCGCCGATCGCCAGCCACATCGGCAGCCGTCGGGCCTTCGCCGCCACGACCGCCGCCGCGTAGCCGCCGAGGTTGCCGCTGACCTTCTGCCAGCCCAGCCATTCGTGCGGCGAGGGGGTGTCGTCGGCCAGGGCCACGGCCTGGGTCTCGCCGTCACCGACCTCGACGTCGGCCTCCAGCACCGAGCCCGACGGGGTCACCGCCTCGATCAGATAGCTGCCCGGTCGCACCGCCAGCTCGCGAAACATCGCCCCGCCGACCGGGATGACCACGTCGGACACCGAATCCCGCTCGGCCTGGGGTCGACCGGGGGTGACGTCACGCACCCGCGCCACATAGCCCATCTCCGCGGTCTGGGGGGTGGTGAACGGCTGATCGACCCGCAAGCGCAGCTGGGCTGAGCGCTCGCCGATCGAGCCGTCCCGGTCGCTGGCCGGCCGCATCATGGTGGCGTTCCGCCGAACTGGAATTTCAGCCGGCTATAGGGCGGCCGCACCGTCTTCTGCACTATGCCGCTGAGCGGTGGCGGCCCGGGGGCGTTGGCGGTGAAGGGATAGGGGCCATAGGGCAGGAAGGGCAGGGGATCGCCGAGCCGCCATTTGCCGCCCGGCCAGGCAAAGCCCACCTTCGGCGGCTCTGGCAGGAACAGCGGCGCCACCGGCACCTTCGGCGGCTGGCTCAGCCGGTGCAGCTCCAGCTTCGAGGCATGGTCGGTCGGGGTCACCTGCGCCTGGCTGAGGCCGTAGCGGCGGCCCGCCTCGCCGACCAGGAACTCGACCCCTCGGCTGAGGGTCGCGGTCTCGACCAGCCAGACGTTCTCGTCCTCGGTGTTGTCGCTGCCCGCCCCCTCGAAGGCGTCGAGCAGGGCTTGGGTGAAGAAGCTCGGCTTCTTCCTGACGCCGAACGCCTTCTCGCCGTTGAGGGTGGCGTTGAACACCGGCGCGGCCCGCGGCCGGCTGTGGACGATGCTGAAGTCGGGGGTGACATAGACCCGGCCGCCGCCGCCATAGGTGTCGGTCAGCCCCTCTGAATGGCTCCGGCAGGCGTCGATGAAATAGACCTGCTCGCGCGCCTTGGCCCGGGTCATGCCCAGGTGGAAACCCTCCAGCCGGATGGCGCTGGCGAACGGATCGCCGTCGTTGACGCCCAGGTCCGAGAGCAGCAGGCCCTGGTTCAGGCCCGCCGTCACCCCGTGGCCGGAGAAGAAGAAGATGCCCAGGTGCCCCTCATCGGTATCGAGGTCCTTGCGCCACTCGCTGATCGCCTGATCGACCTCCGCCCCGACCGCCGGCTGCGCCTTGCCGCCGGTATTGAGCAGGGCGTGCTTGAACGGCGTGGCCGGCTTTTCGGAGACCAGTAGCCGCAGGCTGGCCAGCTTGCGCCCGGCCGGGTTCTGCATCCCGGCCAGCAGCCATTCGGCGAACACCCGGGCCGAAACCGGAGCCGAGGTAAGCTGGCCCATACCCTCGGTCTTGAGCATCGGCGCGCCGCCGCCGCCGATCAGATGGGGATAGTGGCCGACCCCGATGACCAGGGCATGCACCGCCGGTCCCGGCACATTGGTCCGATAGATACAGCTGTCAGCCATGCGCGCCCTCCGCAGCCCGTAGTAGACGTCGAAATGGGAGTTCGCGCAAAGCGGGTATGTTTGGGGGTGGTTGTATTCCCGTGACGGCAGCGCATAATCCGGGGACACTATATAGATTTTCGCCCTGCGACCGGCCGCTTCCGCGCCGAAAATCTATATAGTGTCCCCGGATTATGACTCGCCGGCGGTGCGGCTGCAGTCTTGAGCCGACGGACCCCTCTGCACCGAATCTGCACACAGTCGGTCCGCCCCTGCACCACCCCGGCCGCCGGGCCTCCACGTCCCGGCCCCAGCCTCGCAGCCTCAAGTTCGGGAGGCGCGCATGACCCTTGCCAAGGGCCGCTACAGTTTCTGGATCAGGGTCGGGCTGACCTTGGCCCTGGTGGTCGTCACCGACCGGGCCCTGTGGGCGATGGGCGAGCTGGGGGCCAACCTCGCCATCCCGCAGATCGCGGCCGTCCTCGCCCTGGCCATCGCCAGCCCTGCCGCTCGCCGCCACGGCTGGCCCTTCCTGCTGCTGGCCGCCGCCCTGGCCGGGCTGCAGATCGAGGCCGTCTCGCGGCTGGGCCTGCTGGGCTGGTCCCTGGCCATGGCCGTCGCCGCCCTCGCCCCTCGGGCCGGCTTCGGCGAGGGCGTCTGGACCTGGGCCCAGCGCCTGCTGGTCATGGCCACCGGCGCCGTCCGCGCCCCGGTCGAGGCCCTGCTGCAGCTGGGCGCCAAGCGGCTGAAGGGCCGGCCGGGCCCGTCCTTAAGCAAGGCGGTGGCCACCCTCGCCCTGCCACTGATCGGCGGGGCGGTGTTCCTGGGCCTGTTCTCCGCCGCCAACCCCCTGCTGAGCGACGCCCTCGGCGCCCTGCACGGACCTGACATTCAGGTCTTCCAGGTCATCCTCTGGGGGTTCACCGCCCTGGCCGGCTTCGCCCTGCTGCGGCCGGTGCATCTGCGGCGGCCGATCCGCATGCCGGCCGCCCGCACCGATGCCAGGCTGCCGGGGGTCAACGCCGCCTCGATCACCCTGTCGCTGATCCTCTTCAACGCCTTGTTCGCCCTGCAGAACGGCCTCGACGTCGCCTTCCTGTGGAGCGGCGCGCGGCTGCCGGCCGAGCACACCCTGGCCGAATACGCCCATCGTGGCGCCTATCCGCTGATCGTCACCGCGCTGCTGGCCGGCCTCTTCGTGCTGGTCGCCCTGGCCCCGGGATCGGAGACCAGCCGCCGGCCGCTGGTCCGCTGGCTGGTCGCCGCCTGGGTGGCGCAAAACGTCCTGCTGGTGGTGTTCAGCATCCAGCGGACCCTGCTCTACATCGACAGCTTCGACCTCACCCGCATGCGCATCGCCGCCCTGGCCTGGATGGGGCTGGTGGCGGTGGGCCTGATCCTCATCGGCTGGCGCCTGCTCGCCAACCGTTCGGCCGCCTGGCTGATCAACATGAACGCCGCCGCCGCCGCCCTGGTGCTGCTGGCCTTCGCCGCCGGCGACAGCGGCGAGGTCGCCGCCGACTGGAACCTGCGCCACGCCCGCGAGGTGGACGGTACGGGCGCCGCCCTCGATGCCGATTACATGAACCGGCTGGGAAGCTCGGGCCTCGTGCCGCTGGCCAGGCTGGAGCAGCAACCGGGATTGCCGCAGGCCTACCAGGATACCCTCACCGGCCGGCGCTGGGGCGCCATGGAGCAACTCCGCCAGCAGCAACATTGGGCCTGGTCCTGGCGCGGCCAGCGGCGTCTGGCGGAGGTGGAGACCATCCTCGCCGCCGGTCGGCCTGAACTGCGCGCCTGGCGCCCGCCGATTGACGTCCCGCCCCTCGTCGAGTCCGCACCGCTCCCCACAACCCCTCCCACCTCCATGCCTTCCCAGGAGCCCAGCCAATGACCCCCGCCGTTCTCAGGCTCACCCCCGAGTCTCTGGGCGTTGACCTTCGCCCCACCTTCGGAATGATGCACGCCATGTCCCGCTCCATTCTCATCGTCGATGACGACCCGCATATCCGCGAGCTGCTCGACTTCGCCCTGACCAAGGCCGGCTACGCCACCCGCCAGGCCGAGGACGGCGTCGCGGCCCTGGCGGCGGTCGAGGAACAGGCGCCCGACCTGGTGGTGCTCGACATCAACATGCCGCGCCTCGACGGGCTGGAGGTCTGCCGCCGCCTGCGCGCCAAGGGCACGACGCCGATCCTCTTCCTGTCCAGCCGCGACGACGAGATCGACCGGGTGCTCGGCATCGAGCTCGGGGCCGACGACTATGTGGTCAAGCCGTTCAGCCCGCGCGAAGTCACCGCCCGCATCAGCGCCATCCTGCGCCGCTCCCAGGCCGCCGCCGCCCCGGCCCTGGCCTCGTCAAACCTGATCAGCCACGGCCGCCTGACCCTCGACACTGACGGCTGGGCCGCCCGCTGGGCCGGCCAGGAGGCGGCCCTGACCGTCACCGAGTTCGGCATCCTGAAAGCCCTCGCCGCCGCCCCGACCCGCGTCTTCACCCGTGACGCCATCATCGACCGGCTGCATGGCCCCGGCTTCGCCATCACCGACCGCACCATCGACAGCCATGTGCGCAACCTGCGCGGCAAGTTCGCCGCCCTCGGCGGCCACGACGTCATCGAGACCAAGGCCGGCGTCGGCTATCGGCTGGGGCCGTGCAGGGGAGAGGCGGCCTGACTTGATCAACAGGCTGAAGGCGGTGATCAAACGGCATTGGCCGGCGCTGAAGCTGCGCACCATCCTGCTCGGCGTGCTGCTGTTCGTCGCCGCCATGCCGGTGTTCAGCGCCGTCGGCCTGCGCGTCTACGAGAACACCCTGGTCCGCCAGACCGAGGCCGAACTGGTGGCCCAGGGCGCCGCCCTCGCCGCAGCGTCCTCGGCCAAGTGGCCCGGCCTGCCGCCGGCCCCGCCCGCCGATACCAAGGCCCCGGACTTCTACCAGCCAGAACGCACCACCATCGACCTGTCGGACAGTCCGATCCTGCCCGAGCGCCCGCCGGCCCGCCGCACCCGGGCCGCGCCCGACGCCGACGCGGTGATCGCCGCCGAGGAGCTCGGCCCGGTCATCGACGCCACGGTCAAGACCACGCTTGCCTCCATCCTGGTGCTCGACAGCCGGGGCCAGGTGCTGCGCGGCTACGGCAAGGGCGGCGATCTGTCCGACCTGCCGGAGGTCAAGGCGGCGCTGCGCGGCCAGCCGGCCACCGTCCTGCGGGATAACAGCGACTACCTCCCCGACAGCCACTACGAGTGGCTGTCCCGCGCCTCTACGATCCGCATCCATCACGCCCGGCCGATCATCGCCGACGGCCGGGTGCGCGGCGTGCTGCTGATGTCGCGCTCGCCCCGGGCCCTGTTCCGCGGCGTCTATGAGGATCGCGGCAAGATCGTCTTCGGCCTGGTCCTCATTCTTGGCCTGCTGATCCTGATGGCCGGTGTGGTCTCGCGCGGCATCAGCCGCCCCATCGTCGCCTTGAGCCGGGCCGCTCGCGAGGTCACCGCCGGCCGTGGCGACGTGCCCGAAACCCCCTCGACCGCCGCCATCGAGATCCGCGCCCTCTACGAGGATTTCCGCGAGATGGCCCAGGCCATCGAGACCCGCAGCCGCTACCTGCGCGATTTCGCCGCCGCCGTCAGCCACGAGTTCAAGACCCCGCTGGCCGGCATCGGCGGCGCGGTCGAACTATTGCAGGATCACTTCGAGACCATGAGTCCGGCGGAGCGGCGCCGTTTCCTGAACAACATCGCCGCCGACAACGCCCGCCTGACCCAGCTGGTCACCCGCCTGCTCGACATGGCCCGCGCCGACATGGCGAAACCCGAGGCTGACGCCGCCGTCGACCTCCTGACCGCCGCCCGTCGTGTCGCCGACAGCCAGCCGGCCCTGAAAGTCACCATCGACCTGACCGATGATCTGCCCGCCGTCGCCGTGCCGGAGGCCACTATCGAGGTGGTGCTCGCCACCCTGCTGGAAAACAGCCGCCAGGCCGGGGCCAGGTCGGTGGTGATCTCCGCCGCCTCGCTCGACGGCAAGCTCTGCCTCGCCGTCCAGGACGACGGCCCCGGCGTCGCCGAGGCCGACCGCGAGCGCCTGTTCGAACCCTTCTTCACCAGCCACCGGGCCGACGGAGGCACGGGGCTGGGGCTGTCGATCGCGAGGTCGCTGCTGGCCGCGAGCCATGCCACGATCGCCGCGGCGCCCTGCGCGGCCGGGGCGCGGTTCGAGGTGCGGCTGCCGTTGGCCTGATTCGATCTGCACCGAATCGGCGCCGTCACCGCCAACGGGGCTTCACGGCCCGGCGCCATGCTCCTCCCAACAACAAGGGAGGTTCCCATGCCCACGTCCACCGACGGCTTCGCCCTCTTCGTCCGCCCCGAGAACAGTCAATGGGTCTGGACCCTGATGGATCTGGAGGCCCGTGTCGCCGCCAGCGGTCAGGCCCAGGACCGTGAAACCGCCTGGCGCACGGGAGAATTCGCCGCCGCCGCCGTCGGGGCTCTGGGCCGGGTCGGGCGGCGTAGTTTCTAGCGGGCGAAGACGAGCCGCATCAGCATTTCGTCGATGTACGCCTCGTCGATCTTCAGTGCGCCCCGATCAAGCCCATACAGCTCGAAACCGAGGCTTGCGTAGAGGCCGATCGCCGTTCCGTTGTGGGCGGATACCGTCAGGGTCAGATCTTCGACTTCGGTACGGGCCTGCTCGATGAGCGCCATCATAAGGCGCTTGCCGACGCCAAGTCCGCGCGCGCCTGGATCGACATAGACCCCCCAGATCCCGCCACGGTGGCGGGTCTTGACGGAGTGGCCGATCCGCAGGCCGCCGATTCCGACCAGAACGCCGTCCTGCTCACAGCCGGCGACAAAGCCGCTGGCAAGGGCCTCGGCCGTTCGCTCCAGCGGCCGTGCGATCTCTTCCTCCCAGGACGAGCCGAAGGCGTCGGGATGCAGGCGCAGTCCGCTCAAGCGGAGCGCCTGGAATGCCGCCGCATCGCTTGCGCCGAGCCGTCGGACCTGCAGGGCCGCCGGCGCCATCAGCAGTAGGCCACCCCGCCATCGACGGTGAGCGTAGCCCCGACCACATAGTCCCCGGCCCGCGAGGCCAGATAGATCGCCGCGCCGGCCATGTCCTCGTCGGTCCCGATCCGCCGGGCCGGCACCCGCGAGGCGACCGTCTCGGCCTGATCCCGCGCCGCGATGTTCATGTCGCTGGCGAAGGCGCCGGGCGCGATGGCCGTGCAGACGATGTTGTCGGCGATCAGGGTTTTGGCCATCCGCCGGGTCAGGTGGATCAGCCCGGCCTTGCTGGCGGCGTAGGGATAGGTCTCCTGGGGATTGACCGCGATGCCGTCGATGGATGCGATGTTGATCACCTTGGCCGGCCGCTCAAACGTCGCGGCGGCCCGCAGTTCCGGGGCCAGCGCCCGGGTCAGATAGAAGGGCGTCTTGACGTTGAGGTCCATGACCTTGTCCCAGCCCTTTTCCGGAAATTCGTCGAAGGGCGCGAGCCAGGCGGCGCCGGCGTTGTTGACCAGGATGTCGAGGCGGCTCTCATGCTGGCGATAGGCGGCGGCCAGCGCCTCCATCCCCTCCAGCGTCGAGACGTCGGCGGGAAGGGCGGTGCAGCCCAGTTCCGCCGCTGTCTCGCGACAAGCCACTTCCTTGCGGGCCGAGATATAGACCTTGGCTCCGGCGGCGATATAGCCGGCCGCGATCATCTTCCCGATGCCTCGCGAGCCGCCGGTGATCAGGGCCGTGCGGCCGGCCAGGGAAAAGAGATCGGACATGGGCGCTCCTCGTTGCTTTGAGAGCGACCCTAAGTCGGCAATGATGACCCGGCTAGTGGGCCTTCTTCATCCTCGGCCGGGCGGCTGACGGTGATGTCCGAAAACCGCGAGACGGGGATGGGCGTTGGCTCCATATTGGACGCATGGAACTCGACCACGACGCCTGTTACCGCGCCATCCTGTCGCGAGATTCCCGTTTCGACGGCCGGATATTCGGCGGGGTGAAGACCACCGGAATCTACTGCCGACCGATCTGTCCCGCCCGGACGCCCAAGCGCGAGAACATTACCTTCTACCCCAGCGCCGCCGCCGCCGAAGCGGCCGGCTTCCGCGCCTGCCTGCGCTGCCGCCCGGAAACCTCGCCGGACCTCGGGGCCTGGAAGGGCTCGTCCAGCACCGTCTCCCGGGCGCTGATTCTCATTGAGGCCGGCGCCCTTGATGATGGGGATGTCGAGACCCTCGCGGGCCGCCTCGGGGTCGGCGACCGCCAGCTGCGCCGGCTGTTCCAGACCCATCTCGGCGCCACCCCGATCGGCGTCGCCCAGACCCGCCGGGTGCTGCTCGCCAAACAGCTGATCCACGAGACCGACCTGCCGATGGCCCAGGTCGCCCTGGCCTCCGGCTTCGGCAGCGTCCGCCGCTTCAACGAGACCTTCCAGAACCTCTACCGCCGTCCGCCCGCGACCCTGCGCCGACGGTCGATCCCCGCCACGGTCGCGGACGGCGTCACGCTCAAGCTGCGCTACAAGCCGCCCTACGACTGGGACGGCCTGATCGCCTTCCTGAAACTGCGCGCCATCCCCGGCATCGAGATGGTCACCGATGCCCGCTATGCCCGCACCATCGAACTGGGCGGCGAGATGGGCACGCTCGCCGTCACCCCGGCGGGCAAGGACCAGCTGTCGGTCCAGGTCCGCTTTCCCCGCACCAGCGCCCTGCCGGCCATCCTCGCCCGCGTCCGCCGCGTCTTCGACCTTGCCGCTGACCCGACCGCGATCAACGAGCATCTGTCGGCCGACCCCGATCTGGCTCCCCGCGTCGCCGCCCGGCCTGGCCTGCGGGTGCCCGGCGCCTGGGACGGCTTCGAGCTGGCCATCCGCGCCATCCTCGGCCAGCAGATCACCGTCCATGCCGCCGTCCTGCTGGCCGGCAAGCTGGCCGCCCAATACGGCGAGCCGCTGCCCGAGGCCTGGGCGCAGGAGGGCCTCACCGTCGCTTTCCCCAGCCCGCGGCGCCTCGCCGCCGCCGACCTCTCAGGCCTGCCGATGCCCGGCGCCCGCTCCCGCTCGCTGGCCAGCATGGGCGCCGCCGCGGTTGCCGATCCAGCGTTGTTCGGCCCGCGCCAGGACCTCGACACCGCCATCAAGGTCCTGAAGGCGCTGCCCGGCATTGGCGAATGGACGGCCCAATACATCGCCATGCGCCAGCTGCGGGAACCCGACGCCTTTCCGGCCGCCGACATCGGCCTGATGCGCGCCCTCGAAACCCCGGGGGGCGGCCGCCCCTCCCCCGCGCAGCTACTGGCCCGCGCCGAGGCCTGGCGGCCCTGGCGCGCCTACGCCGCCCTGCATCTGTGGGCCGGCGACGCCGCCCTGCATCTGTGGGCCGGCGACGCCGCCGCGATCAAGGAGAAGGCCGATGCCCGCAAAGCCGCCTGAGACCCTCACCCCCAAAGCTCTGGCCATCGAACGCTACCCGTCGCCCATCGACGGCCTGTGGCTCGCCGTCGATGATGCCGGGGTGCTGCGCCTGCTGCACTTCGACCGGCCGGAAGAGGATTTCCTGCGCACCGTCCGCCGCAGCTATCCAAAGGCCCAGGTCGTCAACGGCCGGGCGCCGCCGCCCGTGCGCGATAATCTGGACGCCTACTTCAAGGGCGACCTGGCGGCTCTGACCCATATCCCCACCCAGGCGGTCGGCAGCGACTTCCAGCATTCGGTCTGGGACGAACTCAAACAGATCCCGATTGGCGAGACCCGCAGCTACGGCGCCATGGCCCGCAAGATCGGCCAGCCCGCGGCCAGCCGCGCCGTCGGTCTGGCCAACGGCTCCAACCCCATCGCCGTGGTCGTGCCCTGCCACCGGGTGATCGGCGCCGACGGCTCGCTCACCGGCTTTGGCGGCGGCATCCCCCGCAAGCGCTGGCTGCTGGAGCATGAGGGCGCCCACTACGTCGCCCCGACAGGGAAGCTGTTCTAGGGCCGGTCCAGCACCGGTTTCAGCGCGGCGGCCCACAGGCCGTAGCCCTTGCCACTGAGGTGGCGGCCGTCGGCGGTCAGGTCGCCGGTCAGGATTCCGCCCGGAGCGATGACCGGGTTGAGGTCCAGCCACTGGCAGTCCTCGTGGCCGACGCTGTCGCAAACCTTCATCAGCTCCCGGTTCAGCTCCTGGACCTTGCCGTTGAAGCGACTGTCGGAGGTCTTCAGCACCGACTGCAGGATGACTCGGCGGCCCTTCAACTCATGCACGACGCCCAGAACGTTGTTGAAGGACTGCAAGGGGGTCCAGTCGGGCGCCTTGAGGTCGTTGAGCCCGATCATGATTACCACGGTCGTGGCTGACGCCGGCACGGAGGTGTCCAGCCGGGCCAGCAGACCGGCGCTGGTGTCCCCGCCGATGCCGCGGTTGGCGACCTGTGGCCCGATCAGCTCGCTCCACTCGCCCCACTGGGTGATGGAATCGCCCAGCATGACCACCGTCGGCCGGGACTGCAGCGTTTCGAACAGGGTCAGGCGATGCTGGTAGGTCGCCCGCAGGCCTGGGTCGCGGGCCATCTCGACGACCGCCTGACGGCTCTGCCAGGACGTCCAACCCCAATGGGCCGCCGCTCCGGTCGCGAACACCAACACAGCGGCGCCGATGAGCGCCGCCGTGCGGATCAGGCGGTGGGTAGGTCCGGCCACGGGCGCCTCACTGGCAGGCGAGGCATTCCTCGTAGTCGGTGCGGGCGGCGTCGGCGGCGCTGGCGCGGACCTCGTCCTCACCCGCGTGGGCGGCGCGCTGCACCGACTTGGAGCGCAGGTAGTAGAGGCTCTTCATGCCCCGCTCCCAGGCGGTCCAGTGCAGCATGTGCAGGTCCCATTTATCGACGTCGCCCGGCAGGAAGACGTTGACCGACTGGCTCTGGCAGATTTCCGGGGTCCGGTCGGCGGCCAGTTCGATGATCCAGCGCTGGTCCAGCTCGAAGGCCGTCTTGTAGACGTCCTTGTCGTCCTGGCTGAGGAAGTCCAGGTGCTGCACCGAGCCCTCGTGGCTGAGGATCGAGTCCCAGACGGCGGGGGTGTTCTGGCCGTGGCCGTCGAGCACCCGCTCCAGGTAGGGGTTCTTGACCGCGAAGGTGCCCGACAGGGTCTTGTGGCTGTAGATGTTGGCCGGGATCGGCTCGATGCCGGCGCTGGCGCCGCCACAGATGATGCTGATCGAGGCAGTGGGAGCAATCGCCAGCTTGTGGCTGAACCGCTCCATAACATTGCGGTCGGCCGCGTCGGGGCAGGGACCCTTCTCTTCGGCCAGCGTCTTGGAGGCCTTGTCGGCCTCGCGGCGCAGGTGCTTGAACAGCCGCATGTTCCAGCTCTTGGCCATGGCGCTCTCGAACGGAACGTTCTGGCCCTGCAGGAAGCTGTGGAAGCCCATCAGGCCCAGGCCCACCGACCGCTCGCGCTTGGCGGCGTAGACGGCGTTCTTGGCGTCGATCGGGGCGCGCTGGATGAAGTCCTCCAGCACGTTGTCGAGGAAGCGCATGATGTCCTCGATGAACATCGGCTCGTCGCGCCATTCGAGGAAGCTCTCGGCGTTGACGCTCGACAGGCAGCAGACGGCGGTCCGCTCGGCGCCCAGATGGTCCTTGCCGGTGTGCAGCATGATCTCGCTGCAGAGGTTGGACTGACGAACGCTCATGCCCAGCTCACGCTGGTGTTGCGGCATGGCGCGGTTCACCGCGTCGGAGAAGATCAGGTAGGGCTCGCCGGTCTGTAGCCGCAGTTCCAGAACCTTCTGCCACAGGGAGCGGGCGTCGACCTCTTTCAGGACTTCGTTGTTCTTGGGGCTGCGCAGGCCGAACTTCTCACCGTTCTGCACCGCGTGCATGAACTCGTCGGTGATGTTGATGCCGTGGTGCAGGTTCAGGGACTTGCGGTTGAAGTCGCCCGAGGGTTTGCGGATCTCGAGGAACTCCTCGATCTCCGGGTGGAAGATGTCGAGATAGACCGCCGCCGAGCCGCGGCGAAGCGAACCCTGGCTGATGGCCAGGGTGAGGCTGTCCATCACCCGGATGAAGGGGATGATGCCGCTGGTCTGGCCCGCGCCCTTGACCTTCTCGCCGATGGAGCGGACGCCGCCCCAGTAGGTGCCGATGCCGCCGCCGTTGGCGGCCAGCCAGACGTTCTCGTTCCAGGTGTCGACAATGCCGTTCAGACTGTCGCCGACCGCGTTGAGGAAGCAGCTGATCGGCAGGCCGCGATCGGCCCCACCGTTGCTGAGCACCGGGGTCGACGGCATGAACCAAAGCTTGCTCATGTAGTCATAGACGCGTTGGGCGTGCTCGGGGCCGTCGCTGAAGGCGGTGGCCACCCGGGCGAACATGTCCTGATAGGACTCGCCGGGCAGCAGATAGCGGTCTTCCAGCGTGGTCTTGCCGAAATCGGTCAGCAGCGCGTCGCGGCTGCGATCGACCTCGATCTTGGGGACCAGGGACAGCGAAGGACGATCGACCAGCCAGGCTTCGGAGCCAGCGGCTGCGCCCAAAGAAATCTGACGTGCAACTTCACCCATCATGTGCCCAAAACCCGTAAAACAAACAGCCACTTCGGGAGACCAACTCCGCCCGAAGACCCCATATCTTGTGGGCGAAGCGCCCCCTGAACCCACTATATGGGGCCACGGAGCCTAATGCTTCGTCAACGGGGTCGGAGGTCGCGGCGACGACTTTTTCGTTAACAACCTGTGAAGAAAGGGTCTTGCAAGTGTCGCAAACCCAATGGGGCCGGGCCTTCCAACCGAACATTAAATCTCGCCTATGACACGAGCGTGATGATCCGCCGCAGGCAACCTCCGATAGCCGGCCAGCCGGTCACACCATCGGGCGTGTAGCCGAGCCGCACAACAATCAGGCGCCGCGACGGGACGACCAGGATGACCTGTCCGTCGAGGCCCCTGGCGTGGAAGGCGTCGGGGGGCGATCCGCCCAGCAGGGATGGGCCGGCGGCGGTTCCGTGGGCCCCTTCGAGCCACCAGCCGGCGCCGTAAGTCGGCTCGACGGTCGGACTGCGGGCGAATCGCGTCCAGCCGCCTGGAAGCAACCGCTGGCCGCCGGCCACGCCGTCGTTGAGGTAGAGGCCGCCCAGGGCCGCGAAGTCCCTCGCCGTCGCCCACATCAGCGAGCCGGCATAGAAGGTCCCCTGCGGGTCGAACTCGAAGAGGACGCCCAGCATCCCGGCGGGCTCGAACAGCCGCCGGCGCATCCAGTCCGCCATGGCCGCGCGGCGCCGGGCCGGATGACTCAAGGCCGGGAACAGCCGGGCGGTCAGCTCGCGGGCGATCAGATGATAGGCGCCGGTTGAGTAATTCCAGGTCGCTCCTGGGGCATTGCGCTGTCCCGGCCGGCTGGCGGCGAATTTGGCCACATCCAGCCGCCCCGGACCGAACAACAGGCGCGAGGCATCCGAGGCAATGGCGGCCGGCTGGCGCGCCTCGTTCCACGGCAGGCCGTCGGTCAGGGTCAGCAAGTGGCGCAGGGTGACGCCGGCCCCCGGCAACACCGAGACCGGCCGGTCGATGTCGAGCCCGTCGCGCAAAACGGCGGCGCCGACCAGGGCGTGGGTGGCGGACTTGGCGATGGACCAGCTGACGTGGCGGGTCGTTGGGGTGTGATCCGGGCCATAGAGCTCATAGCGGGTCTCGCCACCCTGAACGACCAAAAGGGCGTCGGTGCGCCCGAGGCGGGGGTCGGTGAGGAGGGCGCCGATGGCGTCCGTGCGGGCGCGCCCCTCCGGCGACAGGGTGGTCCCCAGCAGGGGCAGGCTTCCGAGGACGAGGGCAAGGTCGCGACGACGCATACGCCACCCTAACCCCATTCTTGGCGAACGGTGTTTGACACTTCCGCCAATTCCGCCACTGGCGGCAGACCTCCCGCGACGTTAGGTTCCGCGCCAATTCGATCCCCCCCGGAGTCCAGCGTCGATGAAGTCCCTGCTTCTGGCCACGGCCATCGCCATCCTGCCGTTCACCGCTTTTGCCGCCGACCCCCTGTTCGACGGGGCCCGCCTCACCGAGCACGTCAAGATCCTCTCCGACGACAGCTTCGAAGGCCGCGGCCCGGCCACGGCCGGCGAGACCAAGACCGTCGCCTACATCACCGAACAGTACGCCAAGGCCGGCCTGCAGCCCGGCGGCGATCTGGGCAAGGACGGCAAGCGGGCCTGGACCCAGGACGTGCCGCTCGGCCGGTTCGACATCGACGGCCCGGTCGCCGCCAGCTTCACCGTCGGCGGCAAGGCGACGCCCCTGGTCCAGGGCGACGACATCGCCATCCGCGCCAGCATGACCAACCAGAAGACCGTGTCGCTGAAGAACGTGCCGATCGTCTGGGTCGGCTACGGGGTCAAGGCCCCGGAGCGGAACTGGGATGACTTCAAGGGTATGGACGTCAAGGGCAAGATGATCGTTGTGCTGATCAACGACCCCGACATCGAGACCGGTGAGGGCGATTTCGGCGGCAGGGCCATGACCTACTACGGCCGCTGGACCTACAAGTACGAGGAAGCCGCTCGCCTGGGCGCCGCCGGAGTACTGATCGTCCACGAGACCAAGGGCGCTTCCTACGGCTGGGCGACGGTCAAGAACTCCAACACCAACACCATGTTCGACATTGTGCGGAAGGACCCCGCCAAACAGCACACCGCCGTCGAGAGCTGGATCACCCGCGACGCGGCCGTGACCCTGTTCACGGCCGCCGGCCTCGACTTCGAGGCCGAGAAGAAGAAGGCCCAAGGTCGCGACTTCAAGCCGGTGGAACTGAAGGGCGCGACCTTCTCCGCCGACTTCAAGGTGAAGCCCGAGGTCATCGTTTCCAAGAACGTGGTCGGCCTGCTGTCCGGCAAGACGCACCCGGACGAATACATCATCTACTCGGGCCACTGGGACCATCTGGGCGTCGGCCAGCCGGACGCCAAGGGTGACAAGATCTACAACGGCGCCGTCGACAACGCGACCGGCGTCGGCGCCGTCATCGAGATGGGCCGAGCCTTTGCATCCGGCCCCCGCCCGGGCCGCTCCATGGTCTTCATGACCGTCACGGCCGAAGAGAAGGGGCTGCTGGGGACGGAGTATTATGCGTCCAACCCGCTCTATCCGCTCGGCAAGACGGTGGCGGTGATCAATACCGACTCCCTGAAACCGCTCGGCCCGGCCCGCGACTTCACCGTCTCGGGCGACGCCAAACAGGACCTGCTCGACCTGCTGATCGCCAAAGGCAAGGGCGAGGGCCGCAGCTACATTCCCGATCCGCGGCCGGAGGCCGGCAGCTTCTACCGCTCCGACCACTTCCCCTTCGCCAAGCGCGGCGTCCCGGCCATCTCGTTCGGCGGCGGCATCGACATCATCGGCGGCAAGCCGGACGAGGCCCGCGCCTGGGCCGAAGCCTACACCAGGGACAAGTATCATCAGCCGGCGGACGAATGGTCGGCTGACTGGCGGATGGACGGCATGGTCGCCGACCTGACCCTGTTGCACGACCTGGGCTCCGACCTGGCCAACGGCCGGACCTGGCCGGAGTGGGCCGAGGGCTCGGAATTCAAGGCCACCCGCGACGCGACCAAGGCTGAGCGGAAATAGGAGCGGGACCGGCGCCATGACCGCCAGCGTCTTCGATCTGTTCAAGCCGGGCATCGGACCCTCCAGCTCCCACACCATGGGGCCGATGACCGCCGCCGCCCGCTTCGTCGCCGAGCTCAAGGCTGGCGGCCTGATCGCCGGGGTGGCCCGGATGCAGGTCAAGCTCTACGCCTCCCTGGCCCTGACCGGCCGCGGGCACGCCACAGACCGGGCGGTGATGCTTGGCCTGATGGGCTTCGAGCCGGCTGGCCTCGACCCCGACGCCGGCGACGCCGCCCTGGAGGCCCTGCGCGACGCCGGCCGCATGAGCCTGGGCGGCCAGACCGACATGGCCTTCGACGAGCAGGTCGATATCGTCTGGGCCGGCCGCCAGCGCCTGCCGCAGCACCCCAACGCCCTGACCTTCACCGCCTTCGACGCTCACGACAGGGGGGTGCTGCAGAAGACCTATTTCTCGATCGGCGGCGGCTTCGTCTGCGAGGAATCGGAGATCGGACGCAACGCCCCGGCCGAAGAGACGCCCATCCCCTATCCGTTCGATTCCGGCGCCGAGCTGGTCGAGAAGGCCGATGCCGCCGGCCTCTCCATCGGCCAGCTGATGATGGCCAACGAGATCGCCCGCGCGCCCGAGCCCGTCGTGCTGGAGCGGCTCGACGCCATCTTCGGGGCCATGGAGGCCTGCATCGACCGGGGCACGCGCATCGGCGGCCAGCTGCCCGGCGGCTTGAACGTCAAGCGCCGCGCCAAGCAGGTGCATGAGTCGATCATGGCCAACGTCGAGCGCCAGATCAGTGATCCGCTGGCGGCCATGGACTTCGTCAACCTCTGGGCCCTGGCGGTCAACGAGGAGAACGCCGCCGGCGGGCGCGTTGTCACCGCCCCGACCAATGGCGCGGCGGGCCTGATCCCGGCGACCCTGCGCTTCTACGACCGTTTCATGCAGGGCACGCCCGAGGGCCGCCGCACCTTCCTGCTGACCGCCGCCGCCATCGGCGCCCTCTACAAGAAGAACGCCTCGATCAGCGGCGCCGAGGTCGGTTGCCAGGGCGAGGTCGGGGTCGCCTGCTCGATGGCCGCCGCCGGCCTGGCCGCCGTCATGGGTGGCTCCAACGCCCAGATCGAGAATGCCGCCGAGATCGGCATGGAGCACAACCTCGGCCTGACCTGCGATCCGATCGGCGGCCTGGTCCAGATCCCCTGCATCGAGCGCAACGCCATGGGCGCCATCAAGGCCATCGACGCCGCCCGCCTGGCCATGCTCGGCGACGGCCAGCATTCGGTCAGCCTCGACAAGGTCATCGCCACCATGAAGCGCACCGGCGAGGACATGAACGAAATCTACAAGGAAACCTCGCTCGGCGGCCTGGCGGCGGGCATGCCGGTCAACCGGGTGGAGTGCTAGCGCCAGGAGAGCTGGTTCTTCGGCAGACGACCTGACGGGTCATGCACGCTGACCTGATGCGGCCGGTCCGCACCCCAGCGCCAAAGCACAAGGTTGCGGTCGTCCGCCGTGGCTCCGGGCGCGAAGCTCGGTGCGATGACGCCGGCCAAGCCGTCTCCGATCAGCCGCTTCGCCATCGCCCAGGTCGGCGGTGTCCTGCCCTCATGAACCAGCAACATCCAGCCGCAGGCCAGATCGCCCTCGCCGACGCCCGCCGTTTTCAGACCGGCCGGCGTCGTCAGGTCGAGGACGTCCTCGCAATCCACCTCGTAGCTGCACAGCACCAGCGGCTCGATCCTCAGGGCCAGCCCTTGGCTGGCCTCCTTGATCGCCGTCATGGCGGCGAGGCCCAGGTACAGCGCCGGCGTCCCCTGCGGATTGAACCGTCCGCCGTGGATCGCCGCCCCGTCGCCCGACAGCGGGCTGAACGACCAGCGCGGGTCGTGCGCCCGGTAGGCTGTTCCCTGAAACCTCAGGCGAAGCCGCCCAGCGCCAGGTGGTCGAGGTAGTCGCGCACCAGCCCCGCCTTGCCCGACTTGACCAGCGCCTCGGCCGTGCGGCCGTCCAGCGCCGCGATCGGCTGGGCCCGGTACCAGGCCATGGCCTGGGTCCGGCCGCCGGCCCAGGCCTCGAGGCGGGCGATGATTTCGATCAATTCGGTGACCCGCGCCTGGGTCTTGGGGGCGTTGCGGCGGGCGGCCTTCTGCAGGGTGTCGCTGGCCAGGCCGACGGTTTCAGCCAGTTGGCCCTTGGTCATGTTGAACACCTCCGCCGCCCGCTCGACATCGACCCCGTCCTCGCTCAGCAGCCCGCCGAATATCAGACCGCGAAACGGCGCCCCGATCTCGGAGACGCCGGAGGCAGAGAGGTTCGGAATGGTCTTGGAAGGGCGCGAAGTCATGTCTAAAAAATGTCCTCTAATACGGACAAAATATAGGCGCCTTCTTCATTCGTCAAGTTACCCGCCGATCCGCCGGGGTGACGGGCGGGAGCGAAGTGGTAGAACCACCTACAATGTCCCACGACCATTCCAATCACGACCACCACCATGGCGGCCACAAGGACCACCACCACGGTCCCGGCGGCCACAGCCATGCGCCCAAGGACTTCGGACGCGCCTTCGCCATCGGCGCGGGCCTGAACATCGCCTTCGTCATCGCCGAGGCGGCCGCCGGCCTGTTCACCGGCTCGCTGGCCCTGCTGGCGGACGCCGGCCATAACCTTTCGGACGTGCTGGGCCTGCTGATGGCCTGGGGGGCCGTGGTCATCGCCCGCAGGGCGCCGGCCGGGCGGCGGACCTATGGCCTCGGCAAGAGCACCATCCTGGCCTCCCTGGCCAACGCCGGCCTGCTGCTGCTGGCCGTCGGCGGCATCACCTGGGAGGCGGTGCGCCGCTTTGGCTCGCCGCAGGATATCGCCCCCGGTCCGGTGATCATCGTCGCCGCCATCGGGGTGGCGATCAACACCGCCACCGCCCTGATGTTCATGCGCGGCCAGCAGGACCTCAACGTCAGGGGCGCCTTCCTGCACATGGCCGCCGACGCCGCCGTGTCACTGGGCGTGGTGGTGGCGGCGATCATCCTGTGGACCCGGCCGGAGTGGCGCTGGATCGACCCGATGATCAGCCTGGTCATCGCCGCCGTCATTGTCGCCGGCACCTGGGGCCTGCTGCGCGATTCCCTGGACCTCGCCCTTGACGCCGCCCCGCGCGGCATCGACCCGGACAAGGTCAAGGCCTGGCTGGCCGGCCGGCCCGGCGTCACCGAGGTCCACGACCTGCATATCTGGGCGATGAGCACCAGCGAGACGGCCCTGACCGCCCACCTGACCCGGCCAGACAACCAGGACCCCGACGCCTTCCTCGACGAGCTGTGCCACGACCTGGTCCACGCCTTCGGTATCGGCCACGCCACCCTGCAGCTGGAAACCGGCCATCGCGGCCCCTGCCGGCTGGCCGACGCCCACGGCGGACATTAGCGACGTGCCTCTCTCCCTGAGCCTTTACCGGGCGGCCATGGCGGCGCTGCAACCCTTCGCGCCCGGCCTGCTGCGCGCCCGCGCCGCCAAGGGAAAGGAAGACCCCGCCCGCCTGGCCGAACGCCTCGGCCACGCCTCCGCGCCAAGGCCCGATGGCCCGCTGGTCTGGATCCACGCCATCAGCGTTGGCGAGAGCCAGGCCGTGCTGCCGCTGATCGAGCGGCTGGCCAAGGCCCGGCCGGACCTGACGCTGCTGGTGACCTGCGGCACCGTCACCGCCGCCGCCCTGCTGGCCAAACGCCTGCCGCCCGGCGCCATCCACCAGTACGCCCCGCTCGACACGCCGGCCTCGGCCGGGCGGTTCCTGGCCCACTGGCGCCCGGGCCTGGTCATCCTCGTCGAAAGCGAAATCTGGCCCAATCTGATCCTCGGCGCCAAGCACGGCGGCGCCAAACTGGCGCTGATCTCGGCCCGCATCACCCACAAAACGGCGAAAGGCTGGGCCCGCATGGCGGCCGGCATCCGCCATGTGCTGACCGCCTTCGACCTGGTCCTGCCGCAGGACGAGCTGTCGGCCGAACGCCTGCGCTACTTCGGCGTCGAGACCGATGGTCGATTGAACCTCAAGCTGACCGGCGAGCCACTCGCCGCCGACGAGGCCGACCTTGCCGCACTCCGGAAGGAGACGGCCAAGCGCCCGGTGGTGCTGGCCGCCAGCACCCACGCCGGCGAGGAAGCCATTATCGCCACCCCGATCATGACCGCCATCCGCAGCGAGGCGCCGAATGCCCTGCTGATCGTCGCCCCCCGCCATCCGAATCGCACGGACGAGGTGCTGACCGCGCTGGGAACCGGCCACGGCCCGGTCGGCGTCCGCTCTCGCGGCGACAGGATCACCCGCCAGACCGCCATCTACGTCGCCGACACGCTCGGCGAGATGGGCCTGTTCTTCCGGCTGGCCAATGTCGTGGTCATGGGCGGCAGCTTTGTCCCGGGTGTCGGCGGCCATAACCCCATGGAGCCGGCCCGGCTCGGCGCCCCGGTGGTCAGCGGCCCGCAGGTGTTCAATGCGGCGGAAGTCTATGACGCCATGGTCGAGGGCGAGCGCGGCGCGATGATCGTCGAGACCCCCGGCGATCTTTCCATGGCCGTCGCCGGCCTGCTCGGCGCCCCGGAGGCCGCCAAGGCCCTGGGGGCCAGCGGCCAAGCCTTCGCCCAGGCCCAGTCGGCCCAGCTGGACGCCGCCTGGTCCCGGTTGGAGGCCCTGCTGCCGTGAAGCTCTCCACCCCCCGCTGGTGGTACGTCCGCGACAACGTCCCGGGCGTCGTCACCCGCATGGTGCTGACCCCGCTTAGCTGGATATGGGCGGCGGTGACCGCCAACCGGATCGCAGGCGCCACCCCGGTCGATGCCGGCGTGCCGGTCATCTGTGTCGGCAACCTCACCGCCGGCGGGGTCGGCAAGACGCCGATCGTCCGCGAACTGCTGCGCATGCTGCGCGAGGACGGCGTCCCCGCCCACGGCCTGTCGCGCGGCTACGGGGGCACGGAGCCCGGCCCCCTTAAGGTCGATCCCGACCACCACGCCACCGAACAGGTCGGCGACGAGCCGCTGATGCTGGGCGCCGACGGCCCCTTTTGGGTCTCCCGCGATCGCCCGGCCGGCGCGGCCGCCGCCGCCGCCGATGGGGCCAAGGCCGTGATCATGGACGACGGCCACCAGAACCCCTCGCTGAAGAAGGCGCTGTCGCTGGTCGTCGTCGATGGCGAGACCCGGGGCAACGAATGGCCATTCGGCGATGGAGCCGTCTTCCCGGCCGGCCCGATGCGCGAGCCGCTGGCTGTCGGCTTGGCCCGGGCCGACGCCGTGATCCTGCTGATGCCCGCCGACCTCGCCGAGCCGGATACGGAACTGCTGGCCCTGTTGGGGAGCAAGCCCGTGCTCATCGCGCGGCTGGAACCGTCCGGCCCGCCGCCCACAGGGCCGATCGTCGGGTTCGCCGGCATCGGCAAGCCGTGGAAGTTCGAACGCTCCCTGGTCGCCGCCGGGGTCACCCTGCGCGACTTCGCGCCCTTCCCCGACCACGGCGAGTACCGCGAGGCGACCCTGCGCTTCCTCGAACAGCGGGCCGCCGAACTGAGCGCCCACCTGCTGACCACCGAAAAGGACTGGGTGCGCCTGCCCGGCCCCTGGCGCCGCAAGATCGCCTGCTGGCCCGTCCGCGCCCGCTTCGAGGACGAGGCGGCGGTGCGGGCCCTGCTGCGGTCCGCCCTCTAGTCCTGCCGGTAGACGATGCCGCCCTTCATTACGAAGCTGACGCGCTCCAGCACGGTGACGTCGCTCAACGGGTCGCCCTTCACGGCGATGATGTCGGCCTGCCGGCCGCCGACCAGCGAGCCAATCAGACCGGCCAGGTCGAGGTGCTCGGCGGCATAGACCGTGGCGGCCTTGATGGCCTCCAGAGGCGTGAGGCCCGCCTTGATCAGCAGGGCGAACTCCTGGGCGTTGTCTCCGTGGGCCGAGACGCCGGTGTCGGTGCCGAAAGCGATCTTCACCCCGCCGTCGTGGGCCCGCCGGGCCATGCTCAGCATCTTGGGGCCAGCCTCAAGGGCCTTGGCCTTCACCGACGGGACCATCCAGGTGTCCGACTTGGCCGCCTCGCGGGCCACGAAGTCGCCGGCCAGCAGGGTCGGCACCAGCCAGCCGCCGCTGGCCTTGAACAGCTTCACCGATTCAGCGTCGAGGTAGGTGCCGTGCTCGATGGAATCGCCGCCGGCTTTCAGGAAGGCGTTGATGCCGTCGCCGCCGTGGGCGTGGGCGGTGACGCGGCGGCCCATGGAGTGGGCGGTTTCGACGATGGCTTTCAGCTCATCGTCGCTGAATTGCTTGGCAAGGCCGGCGTTGGTCGGCGAC